>CAZMUD010000020.1:15831-16922 GCA_964569715.1 uncultured Dehalococcoidales bacterium
TCAGCCTCTGTTTAGACTTGCCTCCATTACTTCAGGATGGCATAGGCTACCTGAAGGCTGAGGCTAATCTCCATCTCACCGGGACTGATTGATGTCTCTGTCGCTGGTGCTGCTACTGCTTCCTCATATACGACATCGCGGGGGGAGATAGGATATGAGATACCCTCGGAGATATAGGTTGGCTTGCCCAGGGTAACACCAGCCAGCTCAGCCAGTTGCTCACCTTTGGCTTTAGCATCAACCATCGCCTTCTGCCTGGCTTCTTCATAGTAGTCTGACGGGTCATCCACAGAAAAACCTATGCTATTTATTCGGGTGAGGTCTCCCCCAGCCTCAGCTACAGCATCGATGATGGAGCCAACCTTATCTATATCCCTTATCTTAGCCGTTACCATATTGGTTACCCTGTAGCCGACCACCGTCTCCTCTTCCTTTACCCTATCCCATTTGGTTACCTGACGAATATTGAAGTACTGAGTCTGGATATCCTTCTTAGCCACCCCATTCTCAGTCAGGGCTGTCATCACATTATCCATAGCTTCAGCTGCTTGAGTCTGAGCCTCGGCTACGCTTGCCTCCTGAGCTTCAATGCCTAACCTCAGGGTGGTAATATCAGGGACAGCAGTTACCTTACCCTGTCCGGTAACCCAAATCCCCTCCTGCTGACTACTTATATTTAGCTGTTCTATCTCCCCCAGGACAGTGTTGCCCGGGCTGCAGCCAGCCAAGCCGACTATGGCTAGCACCAATGCTAAACTTATCGCTAATAATAGATTCTTTTTCACCTTAAACCTCCTTTCAACTGGTTGAAAACTGAGCATAACTATTTACCACTTAAACCATTTAACACCTCTCTCAGGACTATATTATTAACTGGACTGCTGCCCAGACAATTATGGCTAGCACTAATACCAGGCTTATAACTAATAACCATGTCTTTTTCAACACTCATCTCCAGTGCCCGAATTTTCTTCCACTAAAATATATAACGAAAAAGTTGCCAGTTGGTTAGTAACAACTCGGAGTATTTTTGAAAATTAGTTTGTGGCTCCTACTCATACCTCAGCGCTTCAATAGGGTTGAGGCGAGAG
>CAZMUD010000021.1:0-16794 GCA_964569715.1 uncultured Dehalococcoidales bacterium
ATGCTGGCTCTGGTTGATGGCCAGCCCCGGGTGATTAGCCTTAAAGAGGCGCTTCAGTATTATATCAATTTCCGCCGTGAGGTGATTACCCGGCGCTCTAGGTTTGAACTGAAAGGGGCTAAGGCGAGGGCTCATATCCTGGAAGGGCTCAAAATCGCTTTAGACCAGATAGATAAGGTGATTACTACTATCCGAAAATCTGAAACTGCTGAGAAGGCTCGCCAGAGTCTTATGACTGACTTTGACTTGTCCCAGGCTCAGGCGCAAGCCATTCTTGATATGCAGTTACGCCGACTGGCCAATCTGGAGCGGCGCAAGATACTTGATGAATATACTGAGGTTTTGAAAAACATTGCTTATTTGGAAGACCTTCTGGCTAATCCCAGAAGAGTGCTTCTTCTGATAAGGGATGATGTGAAGGAATTACAGTCTAAGTATGGTGACCCCCGGCGGACCGAGATAAGTGAGCAGGGAGAGGTGGAGTTTCGCGAGGAAGACCTTGTCCCTCACCAAAGAGTGGTGGTGACGCTCAGTAACCGGGGATTTGTCAAAAGGGTGCCCTCCCATCTCTACACGCTACAGCATCGTGGTGGTAAGGGTATCAAAGGTATGGAAACCAGGGAGAACGATGCGGTAAGACTCCTGGTAGTGGCTGATACCCATGATAGCCTGCTGTTCTTCACCAACCGGGGCAAGGTTTTTTGCCTTAAGTGCTATGAAATCCCGGCCGGTAGCTCGCGGACGGCTAAGGGGTTGGCGGTGATTAATCTTTTTCCTATTACTGAGGGTGAGAGGGTTACCGATATAGTATCAGTGTCTGATTTTACGCCGGATGCCTACCTATTGATGGCTACTCGCCTTGGTGAGATAAAAAAGACGGCTTTAGATAAATTTGCTTCAGTGCGCAGTAGCGGTCTTATTGCTATGGATGTGGAGAAGGGAGACGAGCTGGTGGCAGCACGTTTAGCTACCGACAAGGACGACGTGATGATGATAACCCAAAAGGGGCAGTCAATCCGGTTTGCTGTATCCGGTGTGAGGGCTAGCTTGAGAACCAGCGGGGGAGTATGCGGCATCCGCCTTGGGTCTGATGACCAGGCAGTTAGTATGGAAGTTGCCTCTCCCAAAGCCTTCCTTTTAGTCGTTACCGCCAACGGCTTCGGTAAGCTCACTCCAATTAGTGGCTACCCCCGTCAAAAGCGCGCTGGCAGTGGGGTCAGGACCTTTAAGCTTACCGAGAAGACGGATGAGGTGGTTGCTGCTAAGCTTACTTCTCTGTCTCAACAAGTAATGATAATCTCTGCCGATGGTATTGTTATCCGTACCCCAGCCAAGGAACGAGACCCTAAGAAGGGTATCACTATTCAGGGGAGGAGCACTCAAGGGGTGCGGCTGATGAAGCTTGGTGATGGTGATAGGGTGGTGGCTATTGCTTGCCTTGGCTAGCCCTTGAGCCTGTCCCTAGTTAGGAAAAAGTTTGTAGATGAAGTTACTTTTTATTCCCGGTTCGGGGGGTCCTAAAGAGGCGTGGGTATATCAGACCGAATACTTTACTGATTCAGAAGCCATTGCCCTTCCCGGCCATCCTGATGGCGAACCTTGCTCCAGTGTGGATGAGTATGTGGAATGGCTGCGGGCTTATATTTACCAGCAGCGGTATCAAGATGTCGTTCTGGTTGGTCATTCCCTGGGGGGTGCCATTGCTCAGCTTTATGGACTGAAATACGGTGATGAGGTAAAGGCCCTGGTCTTAATCGGAACCGGGGCTAGGTTGAGAGTACGTCCTGACATTCTGGCATTGGTGGAGGGGATGATTGGGGATGAAGGTGCCTGGAAGAAATATGTGGAAGATGGCTATAGCTCAGCTGGCCCTAAAGTTAGGCAGGCAGCGACGGAAGCCAGAATAAGAACAGGTCCGGCAGTGTTGCTTAACGATTTCCTCTGCTGTGATAAGTTTGACATTATGGACAGAGTTCACACTATTAAACTGCCGACCCTGGTTCTTTGTGGCAGTGGAGACGAGATGACACCAGTTAAATATACTAGGTATCTGGCTGATAAGATTGAGGGAGCCAGAGAGGTCATAATTGATGGTGCCACTCATGGGGTGTCTAGAGAGAAACCCGGGGAAGTTAATCAAGCCATAGAGAGGTTTCTGGCTGGTCTTAGCTAAAGCCCCCAGTGCTTTTGCTGGCAAGCTGGCTGCCAGCGTTCCAGTCCACAGCCGTTACAGGCTTCAGCACGGCAGTCGCCGGTCTTTCTACCATCCAGGGAGCGTTGATATTCCAGCTTTAGGAAAGCAGTGGTTACTCCCACATCAATATGAGCCCAGGGGAGTAGCTCGTCTAAGGAGCGCTGCCGCTGGGCGTAGAAGCCGGGTTCAAGCCCGGTCTCTTCAAAAGCGCCAGACCAGTTTTCGTAATTAAAGTGTTCCCCCCAGGAATCAAAGGTGCAGCCTAGCTGCCAGGCACGATGGATAACCCTACCCAATCGCCTATCTCCTCGTGACAGTGCTGCCTCAAGCAGGCTGACTCTAGGGTCTTGCCAGGATAACCTGGTCCCTTTCCGGTGCAACCCCTGCTTAAGAAGTTCATGCTTGGCGCTTAGCCCCTGTTCACTTTCCTGGGCTACCCACTGAAAAGGCGTGTGTGGCTTGGGTATGAAGGTGGCTAGGGTGATTCTTATCTGGGGTGTCCTCCCTTTTGCCCTTCTGCTCAAGGCGCGGACTTTGTCCACCAGACTAATAATGTCCTCTATATCATCCATGGTTTCTGCAGGCAAGCCGAGCATGAAATACAGCTTAAGGCCTGTCCAGCCTCTATCAAAAGCGGCAGCGGCCGTTTTCAGGAGTTCCTCTTCAGAGATGTTCTTGTTGATGCTCCGCCGCAGTCTTTCACTTCCTGCCTCGGGGGCAAAGGTAAGTCCTGTTTTCTTGTGGGAGGGCAGAGAGTCCATCAACTCCACCGAGAAGCTATTAATGTAAAGGCTGGGTAGTGACAGGGCAAGATTATGGTAGCGGTGGGACAGGCTGGCTACCAGCTCATCAATATGGGGGTAGTCGCTGGTGCTTAATGAGACTAAAGACACCTCGCTGTAGCCGCAGTTGGCAATAAGCTCCCCTATCGCCTGCACGACCTCCGGCTGAGACCGCTCACGTACCGGCCGATATATAATCCCTGCCTGGCAAAAACGGCAACCGCGACTGCAACCCCGCTGAATCTCTATCGCCCCCCGGTCATGGACCACTTCAATGTAAGGGACTACCGGTTTAGTGACCGGGGGAGGCAGCTTGGTCACTATCCGCCGCTGAATGGTGGGTCTGGCCTCGGGCACGGTAGGCGTGATGCTTTTAACCAGACCATCAGCCTGGTATTCCACCTGATATAGGCTAGGCACATAGACGCCAGGGATGGTTGCCACTTGGCGCAGTAGTTCTTCTTTGCCCGGCCGTTTCCAATTTCGGAAGCTATCAAGTAGCTCAAGCAACACCTCTTCACCATCCCCGATTACAAAAAAGTCAATAAAGTCAGCCATCGGTTCCGGGTTGAGGACACAGCTACCGCCAGCTATTACTAGCGGGTGGGAGTCATTCCTCTCCGAAGCTAGAACTGGTATTTGAGCCAGGTCAAGCATATTCAATACATTGGTATAGGTGAGTTCATAGCCCAGGGAAAAGCCAATAATATCAAATTCTTTTAGCGGGTGCTTGGATTCTAGACTGAAGAGGGGGATATTCGCTTTCCGCATGGCGGCTGCCATATCTGACCACGGGGCGAAGACCCTTTCCGCAAGAACATCCGACTGGCTGTTGAGTAGCTCGTAGAGGATAGGCAGAGCCATATTGGACATGCCAAGTTCATATAAATCAGGGTAGGAGAGGGCAATCTTGATGGGGGTTTTGTCCCAGTCCTTGACTATGCTGTTCCACTCACCCCCGGTATAGCGGGCCGGCTTGGTTACCTGGTGCAGTATGTTATTAAGATAGGACAATTCGCTTCCTCCAGAATGCCCATTATACTTTAAGCTGGGGGATGAAACTTTATGTAAATAAATATACCTTGACACTCTACCTGAATGCTATCAACATGGTTTTCACCGGCGGGAATAATTCGATTAAAGCTACTGTCCGAACCTCTCTCTAACCGCTGTCCACAGTGTTGAGGCTGCTGCGGTGGGGTCCGGTTCAGCGTATATTCCTCGACCGACGATGGCATAGGCGCTGTGAGGCGCGACACTCTTAATAGCTTTCACAATATCCCCACCTTGGCCTTTACCTATGCCCGGAAAAAGGTAGCTTGGCGACGAGACACTGGGCTCTATGACCTTGCGATATTGGCATACACTGGCTAGCCTGGTTCCAGGAACAATGAAAGTCGTAACACCCAGTGCAGCAGCATCTCTGTAAATGCGCTCGGGCGCGGCATTCTCAATATAACCACCTTCTTCCACCAAATAGCCTTTGTGCGTCATCTCACCTCCGACTAAGGGTTCGATGCCGCGAGAGCGACAACCGTCTATTGTGGATCGGAGAGTTTCAATTCCAGACAATGGAAAAACTATGACAGCATCGATCCCTATTGCCTGTATGATGTCAAGAACCCTGCCGCCACATATATCTGGAATATCAGTCCCGAACTTTTGATGGTCATAAATCACTGGCTTGGTTGTAATTTGCTTGATCGTTCTCAGCGCCTCATTAAGTCCCTGAGCCAGCGCCAACTCCATCCCCACCTTGTAGCCGCAGATGAACGGCAAACTGGCGGTGGCCGTTATGAGCTTTCTCAGAGAGTTCAAATCGGGCACATCACAAGCCACGACTATGCCCCGTCGCTCAGAGAATAACGCCATGGTTACCTCTCCTCATAAGATAAGATGTTAGAACTTGCATAGGGCACCACTTTAGCCAACTCCTCCCCATCATAACACTTGGTTAAGCCAGACGACAAATTGAACAACCCCATAGACTACCGGCGCTGCCATAGCTAAAAAGCCAAAGACAACCAAAATAGCCTTCTTGCTGGTAAGCCACCCATAAAGTAAGCCCCGTGAGTATGTTATCCTCAATGTCTGGAATTCCACGTCCCGTGTCGAACTGAAATAGCATCTTACAGAACAGGCTTTTTCATCTGTAACAGGCTGATCTGCTATATTAAGCAACGGAATCCGCGTGGGAATGATGATATGAGCGGCACCCAGATTCAGGTGGAAAACGAGCCTTTCGCAAATCCGTGCCCACCAACCTGTAGGCTTAGGTGCAAGCACACATATTTCGCCATCCACTGGTGACAGAATCTTGACATCATTAAAGGTGAACTCGCTACTCTTCGCGCTACCAGACCACGCCCCCGATTGGTGGGTAGTTACTTCCAACTCAATAGTTGACTGCCTATCCCACTGTGGCATATGTGCTATCACATTATAGTAGCTTACCCTGTACCACCTTTCCCGGGAAACAGGGTCACTCTCGTGCCCCCAGTTGTCAGGAAGGCTCGGGAAACCGGGAGGAGCATTACACCACACGGTCCTAAAGAAAGTGAAGGCGGGTCCCGGAGGAAAAGATATCTCCAAATTGTGAGGCGGAGTAACTAGTCCCTGTTTGACCTCCCTTGGGTCTAGCTTAATATGCAAGCAGTGTTCAACGTCGAGATTCGATTCAGGCCTGATAATCCACTCGATGCGGTGAGGCATTACCTAAACCCCTCAGTGCTCGGCTAGGACCGCATCTACGGCTTCTTTGGATTCTTTTGCTATTTGGTCAACCTTCGATGCCGGGATGATAAGACTGAGCATTCTCTCGGAAATTCCCACCTCGCTCATTTCCCCATTCTTATTGAATTGCTGGTCATTCCATACTAGTACAGTCACGCCTACCACCTTTCCTCCCAGGTTTTCTACAGCCCTCACTGCTGGCTGCAGCTCCCTCCCAGTGGTGGCGTAGTCTGTGAGCACTACGACGTTAGCATCCTTAAGGGGGTGCTCGCCCGCTTCTTGAGGAAACTTTATCCTTTCGTGTGGAATGTCTTTGCGTAGGCGGACGACTAGGTGTGGAATACCGGTATGAATGGTTAGAGCTCCGGCCAACGTGAGTGCTCCAGTAGTGTTGGCCCGCTTTTCCAAGAGCGCGATGTAGTCCACCCGCTTCTTGGCTGCCCAGGCCTTCACCTCCCGAGACATCAACTCCACGGCAAGGCGACAAAAGGCGGGGTCTCTAAATGCGATATCGAAGTCGAAGTAGCGATCCAACTCGACGCCCGCATCCCCTATAAAGCTGCTACCCCTATAAAAGCCGGGTATAGCAAATGCAGCCGAAAACCTGTCCTCCAGCTTATCGGACCAGTGAACTACCATTATGCTTCCTCCTTCGTGAACGACCTTCCACGCTTTGAAAAGCGGTCTACCAACTCCAAGTATTTCGCCGCCGCCTCACGCAGGTAATCCATACTTTCCTCCCAAGGTTGACCTGAGAGAGACGTTTGAACAAACTGTACCAAGGGAGTCAGGGCTTCGTCTATGTGGTAGATGGCCTTCCTGCCATCGCCTAACTTCGAGTCGAGAGAAACAGAAGAGTCTTGACCGAAATTCAAGAAAACATCATCGGCTGTCCTCTTAAAGAGGTAAACAGCAGCAGCGCTCTGACGATCCAAGCCCGCGTACACGTCCTCCCAAAAGAGATTACCTGTCAAACGTCGGATTCTCGCCAAGAGGGGCACGCCCCCCGCTTGAGAAGTATGTGGCAGCGCCAACAGCTGCTCTTTAAGCTGCTCCCAATTCATATTATAACTCCTAGTATCACTCACTGCAACCAGCTTTGACATTTTGGCACGTATCACTGCCACTGTCAAGAACCGGTGTGAGGCTAAGTCAGAAGATAGACATTCTCGAGGGGCAATTGTGAGAGGGCTTGGATTAGGTGGTGGGAGCGAACAAACGAGACTTTGAGCGATTGTTTGTAGTCTCATACTTTACCACCGCTTTTTGTATTTGCATTTATTATAAACCATATGGTGGAAAAAGTCAAGAATTATATTGACAATTATACCATTTGGTGTAATAATAAATTCCATGAAACCAAAGTATCTACCAAAGCGACGTACCTACACCGAACTCGGTAACTTCCTCAAAGATGCTAGAAATAGGCTATACGATGAAAATATAGGCCGGGTACCTCACGTCGAGCACATCGCCAAACAACTGGGCGTGACAACAAGCTTTGTATACCAGGTGGAGCAGGGTAAAAGGAAGCCCAAGGACAGTAACTTTGGGAGATGGGCAAGCGTATATGGTGTGCGCTACGCTGAACTGTGGAAATGCTTGGGTTTTATACCTATGGACTTGGTGGCTACACTCAAGGAGGAACCTGCGGCAACCCCAGCCGATCCTTTTTCTCAATTAACTGAAGACGAAAAATCTGAGCTTCTTCTCTTTTTAGACTATATGCGATGGAAAATAGCTCGCCAAGCCTCATAGGCCAAGCCCTTCGGAAGTAGTTGACCCTTCAGGGTAATTCTAGTAGACCGTGGGGACCATTAAGCCTCCCTATCCAGCTGTGATAAATCGAACTTCATGCCGTCCCGGGCGGCAATTACCTTAACCCCGGTTTTCTCGGTCAGCTTCTCGGCTATCTGCCACGGTTTTGCCCGCCACATAGTCATACCGAAATGGGTCAGGATAGCTACCTTGGGCTTTAGTTCCATAATAATGTGCTCAGCGTCAGGCACGGATAAATGGTCGATAGGCATAAATGAGCGGTCGCTGGGGGAACGAGGCTCGAGAAAAACTACATTAATAATCAATAACTCGCCACCATAGTGCTGACACAAGCCGTCAAAATAGCGGCTATCAGCAATATAGGAGAAGGTGTGCTTGCCCGTGCTAAAGACCATGCCATAGGTTTCTACCAGGTGTATGTGCCGAACCGGGGTGGTAAAAGAGATATTACCTACCGAGTAGGACTTACCCTCCTGTAAAACTTCAACGCCCGCAAGATAGTCCTTGAGATATGAAAAGATAACTGGCTCAGTCTCCAGAGCATCGGCCGGGGCGAACAGCCAGCCGTGCTGCTTGAACCCGCTCTGTGTCATTGCCTCAACCATAATGTTGACATCTGCTGAGTGGTCGAGGTGGCGGTGCGATAGGATGATAGCGCTTAGCTTCTCGGCTTTAAGTTTCCTTTTGGTGGACTGAACTATACAACCTGGACCAGGGTCAACAAGTATTTCTGTGCCACCCAGGTTCAGCCATAAGCCACCTGAAGCAAGAAACTGGTTGATAATCATGAATCTGGCGCCACCTGTTCCCAGAAAGGTTATGGTCTCGCCTGATGGGCTCTTGTCTTTCATAGCTAATGTAAATATATAGGAAAGCCGTATTTTTTACAATTAGTTTATAAGATTAGTTATCACTCTCCCTTGATAAAAGACCTCAGTTAGAGCCCCTTTGACGTCTGAAGGGTGGTCAACTACAATAGTGGTAGGCAGCCAGTAGCTAAGGAGAATGATATGAAGCAAATTTGGGCACCGTGGCGCATGGAATATATTCAGATGAAGAAACCGGAAGGGTGTATCCTATGTGAGAAACCTGGGCAGGATAGTGATGCTGTAAACTATATCCTGTATCGAGGAGAAAAGAACTTTGTCATTATGAATGCCTATCCCTACAACCCGGGTCACCTGATGATAGCCCCCTATCGGCACATAGCTAGCCTGGAGGCGCTAACTGATGAAGAACTCCACGAACACTTTGATATAGTGAGCCGAAGTATCAAGGTTCTGAGGCAGGCATTTAACCCCGGTGGTTTTAATCTAGGCATAAACATAGGCAAGATAGCTGGAGCCGGTGTAGAAGACCATGTCCACACCCACATTGTGCCCCGGTGGCAGGGTGATACCAACTGTATGACAGTTATATCCGATATAAGGGTGGTGCCTGAAGCCCTGGCTGAAACCTACCAAAAGCTGAAAGGGAAATTCTGAACGAGGGTAAGCTGGTGCCCCCAAGCGAATTCGAATCGCTGTTTACAGCTTGAAAGGCTGTCGTCCTAGGCCTCTAGACGATGGGGGCACGCGGGTAAAGTATAGCAAAGAGAGAGCCAGCAGGCAATGCTACAATGAGTAACATAATTAGCCACAGTAAACAGCCTGAGGTGGGGAAGAGGGAATGGCTGAAGGAGAGGCTTATCCCCCTGCTGACAGTATTGCTGGTTATAGCCATTACGGCTGCTCTCTTCCTTTACCGGGATAAAGTAGCTGAATTAGGTAACTATGGCTATCTGGGTGCCTTTCTGGTTAGCCTGGTCTCCAATGCTACTATCATTTTACCCATGCCTGGTTTCCTGCTACTCTTCGCCCTTGGCGCTGCTTTCAACCCGGTTCTGGTTGGGCTAGCCGGTGCCATAGGGGGAACTATAGGTGAGATGACTTGTTATTTGCTAGGTTATAGTGGGCGGGGGGTTGTACAAAATAGAAGGTTGTATGATAAATCGGTGAAGTGGCTGGAGAAATGGGGAGTTTTGACCGTCTTTGCTTTCGCCGTAACCCCTTCACCCTTTGATGTGATAGGTATGGTTGCTGGTCTCCTTCGCTTTCCTTTTTGGAAGTTCTTCCTTGCCTGTTTATGTGGTAAGGTCATAAAATATATTGTTTTGGCATTTGCTGGAGCTTTCGGGTGGGAAGCTGTGCTACGCTACTTCGGCTAGTTCCCGTCCCTTAATTTTCATTAGCAGCAGTGAGCCGATAACACTTCAAGCTGGCAAGGTTACTGCCTTGATTTTGCCTCTGGCATTAGGTATACTGCCTTGAGGTTAAGGAAGGTTCACCAGATTAGTAATGGGATGTGTTGATTCCCCCTGACCCTGTCTGTTATTTAAGCCTCAAATTAGTAATTAAGGAGCAAGATGAGAATTTTAGGCATTGACCCTGGAACTGTCTCCTTCGACCTTTGTCTCCTTGAGGGTAGGGAGATCGGATTTGAAGAGAGTATACCGTCAACTGTGGTAGCCGGGAGACCCGAAGATATGGCTGAGAAGTGCCAGAGCCTGAAGCCTGATGTCATAATAGCCCCTTCAGGTTACGGCCTCCCCAACCGGAAGTTGAGTGAAGTCAGCGAGAGGGAGATGTTCGAGCTCACGCTAGTCCGGGAAGGAGAGATAGTGCCGGTACTTGACGGGATGAAGAAATTCTTTGCCATAGTCGGGGAAGCGGGCTTGGAGATTCTTTTCCTCCCGGGAGTGATTCAACTTCCCACCGTTCCCCGATGGCGGAAATTCAACAAGATAGATATGGGCACGGCAGACAAGATGTGCCTAGGAGCCCTCTCTGTGGAAATGGTTTCCCGGAAGAAGGGGGTGAGTTATTCTGAGATTAATCATATCGTTGTTGAGCTGGGTGGGGGATATAATAGCGTCATTACAATAGAGAAAGGCCGGATAATTAACGGCATCGGCGGCACTCTCTTCCCTGGCCCTAGCTTTATGAATGCCGGAGCTATGGATGGCGAGATTGCCTACCTCCTGCGAGGCTTTGAAAAAAGCCTGCTCTTTCAAGGGGGTGCTGGCTATCTAACTGGCTCAGAGAACCTTTCCATAGAAAACTTCACTAAGGAATCGTATCCCGAGGCATTTAACGCCTTCGTTGAAGGCGTCCTATTTGCTGTATCCAGTCAACGGGCTCTATCGCAGAGCCGAGAAGTCTATCTCTCAGGGCGGCTTGCTAAGTATGAAAACATATATACTCCGGTAAAAGTTCGTTTAGAGGAGCTAGGATATGTGGTAAGCTCATTGCCTGCGCTCTCAAACAAAAGCAAGGCAGCCGCTCAAGGCTATGCTATAGTGGGCAACGGGTTATATGGCGGATATTATGAGCCGTTGGTGAAGCATATGATGATAGACAAGGCGGCGGGGTCTGTTACTGATTATGTTTATTGGAGGGAGAGATTATGACTGGCCCGATATATGTAGACTGGGCGATTACCAGTAAGTGTAATTTAAATTGCCGGCATTGTGTTGGGATGGAGGAGGGAGAGCTCACCCACGATGAAGCAATTAAGATAACCAATGATATTATTGGACTGTCACCAAGGTGGGTGATACTCGAGGGTGGCGAACCCTTGCTGCGTCCCGACCTGCATCAGGTCGGAGGGATGTTCAAGAAAGAGGGGATTGATGTGTTTGTAATAACCAACGGCAATGCCTTCAACCAAGACAGATTGCAGGAGTTGGCATCCTTCTCACCTAAGGTTCTCTTTAGTTTCGATGGAGCTGACGCCGCTGTTTATGAATACACAAAGAGAGGGGCTAATTTTGAGACCGCCAAGGAATGGGCTGCGAAATGTGCCGCTCTGGGCATTTTCCACGGGGCAACTGCGGTTCTCTCCAAGTTCAACCTTGGACAGGCTAGGGAGCTTATCCGGTTAACCGAAGACCTTGGAGGGAAGAGGATTATCTTCCTGCCGTTGAAACCTTTTGGCAAGGACGAGATTTCCAGTAGCTATTATCAGCAGAATGCACTCACCCCGAAGGAACAAGAGGAAGCGGTAAAGGAAATATATAGCTGTGGGAGCACCCTGGATATTTTCTACGATGAGCCCTTCCTGTGGAACCTCTCCGCCAAGCACGGTTTTTCCCTCAGCAAGACTGATAGCGGGATTACCATACCAGAGGTGAAAGGATGTGCTGCTGCCTATTCACTATACATTCAGACCAAGGGCAGTGTGAGACCCTGCATGTTCTCCCCAGAAGAACTCACTTTTGGGAATGCAGCCAAAGAACCTCTGGAGGATATATGGCGGAGAATGAAGCAAAGCGAGGTGCTTACCAAATGGGCTGACCAAAAGGAGAGGAAAGGGGCTTGTGGGAAGTGTCAGCAGTTTGAATCTTGTCGTGGCTGCTTAGCCCGAACCACGAAGCTCCTAGGAGACGCATTACAGGCAGACCCCTGTTGCCCTTTTGCGGCATAACCTTCTAATTCGCCTTCTACTCAGGGGGGTTGAGCTGGAAAAGCCCTAAAGCAGCCTTTTTATCAAGCCTACCAGAACTCAATTGGGGAAACAGCTTCCTTGGTTTGAATAATCTGCCTGATATTGTCTCGTGTTTCCTCACTCAGAACTGGCTCTACTTCTGATACCGGCAGACCGGCTTCATTCTTCGTATTCTGCCAGTTTACTATGTATCCGGGCACAATGGCATACGTCCGGCTGCCAGGAGCACCACAACACCAGGACTCTATCACCGCTTGGCCAATCACATATAACACTTCTCTACCGTTATACTTTAGCCTTGCCTCTTGCTGTGGGGTATAGTAGCCGGCTATGCCGATTTCTACATCCTTACCTAGTTCCAGATGAGTATAGTTGATGTTCATTGACCTAGACAGCGACCACCTCTTTTACTTCGGGGATTTCCTGCTTCAGGATTTTTTCAATCCCCATCTTTAGTGTCATAGAAGCCATAGGACAGCCAGCGCAGGCACCGGTCAGTCTTACTTCAACCGTGCCGTCATTGACATCTACCAGTTCTACATTACCACCATCAGCCATCAGGTTGGGTCGTATCTTGTCTAACACCCCTTCCACCTTCTCTCGCATTATAACCTCCTCCTTTTGACTAAATGTCCCCTCTTTTACTTCGTGAGCCAATTAAATCTTACCATAGCCAGGAGTAGTGAGTCAATTTGGGCAAGATGCGGAATTTTCACGGATAAATCGCCAGTGCCTCGAGCCCGGTAGTTTCAGGCAAGCCGAGCATAAGGTTCATACTCTGGATGGCTTGCCCGGCTCCCCCTTTAACCAGGTTGTCAAGGCAGCTAATAACGATGAGCTTCTCTCCCCGGCGGTCAATGGTGGGGTGAATGAAACAAAGGTTGTTCCCCCAGGTGTGCCTGGTATGGGGAGAGAATTCTACTACCTTGACGAAGGGCTTATCCTTGTAGAAGTCCAGATAGAGGTGCCTTAGCTCTTCCCTCCCTTTTTCGCCGGCAGCCACTTTACCCGGGGAGAGAGTGGCATAGCCGGTGGTTAGTATTCCCCTGGTCATTGGTATCAGATGGGGGACAAAGGTTACTGAGGGCGGCTGCTGGGGGCGAAGTAGCTTTAGCTCCTGGACAATCTCAGGCAGGTGTCTGTGCCCGTCTAAGGCATAGGCGGTAACATCCTCATTAGCCTCTGAGTAGTGAGTTTGCTGGCTGAGGGTTCTGCCGGCTCCGGAGACACCGGACTTGCTATCAATAATAATGTCAGGCTCAATTAAGCCTGCCTTAACTGCCGGGGCTAAAGCCAGAATAGCCCCGGTGGGGTAGCAACCGGGATTAGCCACCAGTTGGGCAGAGGCAATCTGAGATTGGTATAGTTCAACGAGACCATAAACCGCTTGCTTAAGCAGTTGTGGAGCGGGGTGAGTAAAGCCATACCAGGGCAGATACTCCGCAGCATCCTTCAGCCTGAAATCGGCACTAATATCCACCACCTTAACACCACGGTTGAGCAACGGTATGACTTCTTTAGCACTCTCCTTATGAGGCATGGCGGAAAAGGCTAAATCAACCTCACCTAGCTCAGCTTCAATAGTCAGGTCTAGGCTAGCCAGATGAGGGAAAACCGTGCCCAGCTTCTGCCCAGCCGCACTCCGACCGGTAACTGAAGTAAGCTCCACCTGTGGGTGCTGATGCAGTAGTCTGGCCAGTTCAACACCGACATAACCGGTAACATTGATAATGCCTACTTTGGTTTTACTCACTTTTTAGCCTCCCGTCCCTTTTCACCTGATTTTTGGTTAAAGTATATCACAAGCTCGCCTCAAATTTATACTAGCCTTCCTCCCCTGAGACCGTTAAGGATATATTGAATCTCAATGCTGGTTAAGCCAAAGCGGTGTAGAGCGTGGCGAGTTATCTCTAGGCTAGCTTCAAACTCAGGACGAACTAGTTCAGCAACACCGATGCCTTTTAACAGTTCAGCATCTGCATCACGGTGAACTCGAGCCACTATATCAAGCCTGGGGTTAATTCTCAGAGCATTTCTGGCAGTTAATTCTATAGCTATAAAATCAGGGAAGGTGCAAATAAGGACACGAGCCTTATTTAACTGAGCATAGGCAAGTATCGTAGGGTTGCTGGCATCTCCATAGATGCAGGGGACCCCTCTAGCGTGTAGTTCTGAGATGACTTGAGGGTCAAGGTCAATCACCAAGTAGGAAAAGCTTCGCCGCTCTAGAACCTTTGTCAGATTCCTCCCAATGCGACCATGCCCGCAAATTACAGCATGCCCCGATAGCTGCCATTGCCTACTCTGCCAACCCGGGTCAAGCCGTCTTGCTACTAGCAGGCCAAATCTTTTTCGCTGGCTGAGCCGTTTGTAGAGGAATGAGGCAAAGCTTAAAGCAAAGGGGGTGAGCAACATGGTGATAATGGCACTGGTCAAAGTCAAGGAGTAAAGATATTGTGAGATGATGCCGGATTCTATACCCATCCTAGCCAGGATAAAGCTGAACTCTCCTATCTGTATTAGTCCCATACCAGCAAAGAGAGCTGTCTTAGGGCTATAACCGAAGAACCAAGGAATAAGAGAGCAAATGATAAATTTAGCTACCATTATGACCGCTACCACTATAGTGATAACCGCTATATTCTCCACCACAAAACGGGGGTCGGCTAGCATACCTAGAGAGATAAAAAAGATGGCAACGAAGATGTCACGCAGTGGGACAATATTAGCCAGGGCTTGGCGGGCAAAGGCAGATTGGCTAATCAGCAAGCCGGCAATAAAAGCGCCAACGGCGGCAGATAAGCCGAAGAAGTAAGCGCCAAAAGCTGCCACCAAGCACAGAGCGACTATTGTCAAAAGGAACAATTCCCCAGAACGCTCCCCGGCGACCCTCCTTAATAGCCAGGGCAATCCCCATATACCCAGGGCCAGCATAACCCCGATAAAGAGTACCGCCTTGAGTATAGCTATCCCCAAAGACAACCATAATGCCTCCCCTCCCCCACCCATGGCGGGCAGAATAATCATCAAGGGCACCACACTCAGGTCTTGCACCAGAAGAATTCCTATCATAACGCGACCATGCCCTGAATCGAGCTCTCCCCGCTCTATAAGGGTTTTAAGCACAATCACGGTGCTACTAAGGGCAATGAGAAAGCCAAAAAAGATTGCCTCAAACATTGCCCATCCCAGTAGCTTGCCTAAAGCTAATCCCACCGCTGCCGTGAGTAATATCTGGGCTATGCCGCCTAATATGGCAATCCTGCCTATTCGTATGAGTTCTCTAAAGGAAAACTCAAGACCTAGTGTAAAGAGAAGAAGGATAACCCCGATGGTGGCTAGAGCATGGATTGTCTCCAGGTCACTAACCAAACCAAAGCCATGGGGGCCAACTGCAATCCCCCCCGCCAGATAGCCCAAAATAATGGGTAACCTCGCTCGACGGGCTAACATACCGCCAGCTAAAGCAGCAACTAAGACAATGATTAAGTTAAGCCCAAGCCCCAGTTCTTCCATAGGTTATACCTCAATTGATAAAAGTAGCCAGACAGTAGCTATTTTACCACAGAAGCCAAAGTAAGGCAGTTGCTCAACGCTAGAACCCCGCTAAAAATAGTAAACATGTGTTATCATCAATTTTCCATAGGAGTAGAGCCGATGCATAAGATATATTTATTGATGTGGCCAGCGGGTTAGGCTCGTTTTAGTTGTTGGGGGTTAGTAGCGGTGATATAATTGGCTTTAATGTTTGTCAGGGAGATGGGGTGAGGTTGATAAATACTCGCTATCAGCAGGCTCTAGACTATATCTACAGCTTTATCGACTATGAAAGGGAGCCCAGGCCGCGCGATGCAGCTCATTATGACATCAGGCGTATGGATGAACTGCTGGCTCGGTTAGGTAACCCTCACCTAAAAGCCAGGACAGTTCATATCGCCGGCAGCAAGGGCAAGGGAAGTGTGGCTGTCATGATAGCGTCAGCCCTCACTGCCTCCGGTTATACTACCGGGCTTTACACCTCACCCCATTTGCATACCTTCAACGAGCGTATCAGGGTTGATGACAAGTTAATCTCTAACCGAGAGCTGGTTGCTCTGGTGGAGAAGCTTAAACCCGAGGTTGAGGTGGTAAACGAGAAAGCCACCTACGGTCTGTTGACCACCTTTGAGCTGATAACGGCTCTGGGTTTTGCCTACTTCAAGCTAAAGGGGGTAGATTTTCAGGTAATTGAGGTAGGGCTGGGCGGCAGGCTTGATGCTACCAATGTAGTCCAGCCTGAGATTTGCCTTATCACCTCGATTAGCTTCGACCATATGGAAGTATTGGGTAATACCCTGGTTGAAATTGCTACTCAGAAGGCTGGTATTATTAAACCCAATAGCATAGTGGTAACCTCCCCCCAGGTTGATGAGGTGGACAAGGTAATCGAGGAGACCTGCCTTGGTTGTAAGGCAGAACTGCTCAGGGTAGGCAGTGATGTCACCTGGCAGAGTCTCGGTTTTGATTATAACCGGCAATCACTTCGAGTGAAGGGAAGACTGGGTAGTTATGAATTATCAATCCCGCTTCTGGGCCAGCATCAGCTAGAGAATGCGGCTACAGCGGTGGCTGCCCTGGAGGTTTTGGCTGAAAATGGTTTCCATATTTCCAGAGATAGTATCGCTGAAGGTCTGGCGAAGGTGAGATGGCCGGGCCGACTCCAGGTTCTAAGCTGTCATCCCCTTCTGGTAGTTGATGGTGCCCATAACCCCACCTCAGCCCGGAAATTGAAGCAGTCTCTTGAGCAATACTTTGACTTTGACCGAGCTATCTTGATTATCG
>CAZMUD010000022.1:0-10386 GCA_964569715.1 uncultured Dehalococcoidales bacterium
CTATAATCATACCTCTCATAAGCCTGCTCATGTTGCCACCACTTAGCACTATTACGCCCATGCAAGCGGATATAGCTTATACTACTTGTTGTCTCAGCTACTGGCGGTAAAAGATTGGGCAACTGTGGTTCATCGACACAACAGAAGCCCAAATCCAGATGCCGAAGCAAGTCAAATACCTCATCCCTTAACCACTGGGCATTACGGAATTCAATAACCACCGGTAGCTCACCCAGTTGTTCCCTAAACAGTCTGAGATAGTCCCAGTTATAGCGATTAAACCGGAAACTATATGGAAACTGAGCCAGAATGCAACCCAGCTTCCCAGCCGAGATGATAGGCTCTAACAATTGGTAAAAAGCCTTAAAAACGGAGTCATTATCTTCCCGCCGGTGGGTCATTTCTTGATTCGCTTTAATAGAAAACAGGAAACCTTCGCCTGTTTTCTCAGCCATAGCTTTCAGGCTGGACAGTTTAGGCAAAACATAATAGGTTGAGTTTACCTCACAGGTATTAAATTCACGGGCGTAATAGATAAGCCATTCCCGCTTGGGCATACCTACCGGGTAAAAGTTCCCCACCCAGTCATCATAGCTAAAGCCTGAAGTGCCAAGGTATATCATACTTCCAGTGTACCCTATTTGCTCTATTTTATCAAGCTCATCACCTAGATATTTACTTAACGACCTCGTTCTAGACCAACCCTGAAACCCTTGACAGCAAGGAGTGATTTTAATATAATGTAAATGATAATATTTTTCATTTAGAGCCTGAGATGAGACTTACAGAGAGAGAAGTAGTAGCTTCGTTGAGGCGGTATGGCTATAAGCTTACCCCGCAGCGACGGGCAGTGATACAGGTAATCGCCTCCAGCCAGGACCACCTTACTCCAGCCACCATATATCAGAAGGTGCATCAAGGCCACCCTAGTATCGGACTGGTAACCATTTACCGCACCCTTGAGATACTTGCCAAACTAGGGCTCATCTGTGAGCTACACACCGGAGGCATCTGCCGCAGCTACACAATTAGTACCCTACAGCACCACCACCACTTGATTTGTTCCAACTGCGGCGTAGTTATTGATTTCACCGGCCACGACCTTAGTGAACTGGAGCAAAGCCTCTCTAAGGAGAGTGGGTTCAGAATAGACGGCCACTTGCTTGAGTTCTTTGGTCTCTGCCAGGTTTGCCAAAAAGCAACATAGGTCTTATTTAAGCAACGAAAATAATTTTTAATTAGCCCTAGATAAAAAAATGCTCAGACGGATAGCCAGCGAACTCAGGCACCACAGCCCTTTTACTGCTCTGGGAGCAGCGAGCGGTATCATTGTCATGGTCATAATAATCTTTACTAATGTTCCTTCTCAAGCTTCCCAGGCTGCTTTCCATACCTTACACCCACTCCATGTCGTTTTGAGCGCCCTGACGACCACAGCTATGTATAGAAAATATAGTAACGGGAAAATCTGGGCGGCGGTTTTGATTGGCTATTGCGGTTCTATTGGCATAGCCACCCTGAGCGACGCCATAATCCCCTATCTGGGAGGAGCCTTACTTGGTATTGAAATGGGATTTCATCTCCCCTTTATCGGGACTGAAAAAATGCCCTTTATTGGGATTGAAACCTGGAAGCTGGTAAATTCGGCAGCACTGGTTGGTATTATAATCGGTTATTTAAGACCTACAACCAAACTCCCACATTCAGGACATGTGTTGTTAAGCACATGGGCATCACTATTCTACTTTACTGCCTTCGGCATAGCCCCTTGGATTCCTCTGCTCCCCTTTGTCTTCCTGTTTTTATTCCTTGCCGTTTGGCTTCCTTGCTGCGCGAGTGATATAGTGTTCCCCCTTCTATTCACCAGGGAGAGGTTGCACCACCAGCACGGGTAGCCTATAATTCAATCAATATGGTAAATCTTTCCGTTCAATTAGCCCCCAAACACCCCCGGGGATTATTGCTAACTAACCCGGTGATGACTGCCTCCGGCACCTTTGGCTACGGCACGGAGTATAGCCACATGTTTGATATTCAAAAGCTAGGGGCTATCGTGTGCAAGGGAACTACTCTTGAGCCCAGGGACGGCAACCCCCAGCCCAGACTAGCCGAGACAGCTGGGGGCTTGCTCAACTCAATCGGGCTGGAGAATATTGGCGTCAACGCCTTAACTAAGGAAAAGGCACCAATCTGGGCAAGCTGGCACGTGCCGGTCATCGTTAATATTGCCGGTGAAACCGTTGGCGATTACACCCAGCTGGCCAGTCAGCTTGACGGGGTAGCTGGAATCAGTGGTCTTGAAGTAAACATCAGCTGCCCCAATATAAAAGCTGGTGGTGCCGAGTTCGGTGCCAACCCAGATTCAGCGGCAGAGGTAACCACCGCCGTCAGGCAAGCCACTTCTCTGCCAATGCTGGTCAAATTGACCCCCGACACCAGTGATATAGCCAAGGTAGCGGTGGCAGTGGCTGAAGCCGGGGCTGATGCTATCTCCCTGATTAACACCCTGAAGGGTATGGCTATAGATATTACCAAGCGTAGCCCACTTTTAGGCAACATAACCGGAGGTCTATCTGGACCAGCCATAAAACCGGTGGCACTATATATGGTATATGAGGTAGCCGGTGCCGTAGATATACCGGTCATTGGCTGCGGCGGCATCACTACCGCCAGTGATGCTCTGGAGTTCATTATGGCTGGAGCCAGCGCTATTCAGGTAGGCACAGCCAGCTTCACCGACCCCCGCGCCCCCCTCGATGTCCTGGAGGGAATAGAGCAATTTATGAAAAAAGAGGGGATAGAGGATATAGCTGAGCTTATTGGGGTTGCGCGGCGGTAAATAACTTAGTTACACAAAATGGCTTATCGTTATCTGCTTTCCAGTACTTGCCCACATATACGAAACTACTTTTCCATGGCCTTAAGCATCCGCTCCAGCACAATCGCTACGCCATCGTCATCGTTACTGGCGGTGTGATACTTGGCAACAGCTATCACCTCTGAGACAGAGTTAGCGACTGCTATTGAGATACCACAGGCTGTCAGCATGTCAACATCAGGGATGTCGTCTCCAAAGGCGACTACATTAGCCAGCGAGATTTCTTGAGAATGGAGAAGTTGTCGCAGGGCACCTGGTTTCGAAGCTCTCACACTAATGATATTGAGAAACTTTGTCTCGTTAGACGGGATCACGGAAACCAAATCGCCAAACTTCCGGGAAATCTTACCAGCAACAGCTGAGAGGTCATGTCCCAGTCCATCGACAGCGATCTTGGTTGGCATTCTGGCTAGGGCTTGTTTCAACGATAAAACCATGTCTGGCGTCGCAGCATTAATCTTCCAAAGCATGTCCGGGTCAAGCGGCATATTCGTACCGAATTCGTAACCATCCAGCTCTACAACCAGACGGACCTTCGGGTCCATGTCAAGAATGAGGTTGACAATATCTCCTGTGATCGCTGAAGGGAGTGCTTCCCGCACGAATCCAGATAATGGAGGCACAGCTCTGGCAAGTGCCCCGTTCATTAGTATTAATGAACAACTGTTTACCAGCTCATCCCCTAGGAACCGACGTACGGTTCGGGCCGGGCGGGAAGTAGCCATGATGACCGGAATGCTTTGCCTAACACACCTTTTGACCGCCACACAGTTACGTTCGGATAGTTGCGTTTGGCTGTTCAATAAGGTTCCATCCAGGTCAATTGCAATCGCACCGGGCGGCTGATCGAAACTGGGGAGCTTTGTTATTCTTTCATTCTTGGCACACATATGTCTGCTTAACCCATCCTTGCACTTCTTCTGTCCCAATCATCCAGTCATTTATTCTTCCACCAGCTTTTGGCCGGCGAGGAAGGCCTGGTGTAAGGCGTCAGGGTGTTTGGCTATGGCCCCTTTCTCATCCACCCCCGGGAAGAGCAGTTCTCCAGTGTAGGTAATATCCAGGATTCTAAAGACGGTCTTTACCATGACCAGCGCCGGCTCAAACAGGTCGGTTATCTTTCTGCCACCAACGGAAATAAAGAACCCCTTCCTCTCTCGCCCGCTGCCTAATGGCGGTATTTTAAGCACATATTTCCTTGCCCATAGTGCCTGGAAGCGGTCAATCATCGCCTTCATCTGGGCGGTTACCCCCGTAAACTGGATGGGAGAAGCCAGCACTATTCGGTCTGCCTGCTCCAGTTCCCGGTACACCATCTGCATATCGTCCTGAACCTTGCACTTTCCTTTCTCCAAGCAGGCATCGCAGTGCTGACAGGGGGTAATCTTAAGGTCGTTAAGGATAATAGTTTTAACCTCAGCCCCTTGGCTGGCGGCGCCTCTCATAACTTCAGCCAGCAGCATATCGGTATTACCATCCCGCCGCGGGCTGCCAGCAATACCAAGAATTTTCACTTCAGTTCCCCTCCAATAGAACTCAGGATTTCCGCCTCTCTGGCTCTCATCTGGCGCTCAAGCTCAGGCGTATTATGCTCATAACCCAGGAGGTGAAGCACCCCATGAATTATGAGAATGGCTATCTCCCTTCCTACCGAATGCCGATGCTCTTCAGCCTGGATAACTGCCTGAGGGTAGGCAATAATCACCTCGCCAAGGTGCTGTATTCCGTCTGGAGGTGCTACAAAGGGAGCAAGGTCTTCCCCGAGCGGCTCGGGGAGCATAGCAAAGGCTAGCACATCAGTAGGCTCATCTTTCCCCAGGTAGCTCAAATTTAGCTGGTGCACCCTTTCCTGACCGACAATAACCAGACCAAGCTCCACTCTGGAATCGGCACCCTGAGCAACAAGGACTTTCTCAGCCACACTCTCCAGCCAGCTCGCCTCAAGGCACCCCTCAAGACCCTCATCAAATAAAACATTAATCTCCATTTGTGCCAATCATCATAACACAGCCCAGGGAAGCCCTCAAATGGATTCTTATCTACCTCACCCCCTTTATCCCCCTCTCTTTCAAAGGAGAGGGGGAATTGGTTAGGTAGGAGGGGCTTCGCCTCTCTTTGACTCTCGTTTGCTGCTCCTTCTGTCTAGTGCATCATTGCGAGCCAAAGGGGAAGGGGGATAAAGGGGGATGGGGTTATTAGTTATCAAAGGGGGGAGGATATTAAAAAGAGGGGCTGATACTCCTCTTATAGATTTTACACAAGCAGCCCCTTACGCTATACTGTAGTTATAGTTTAGCTATTGGTGAGGCGAGTAATGGGTTTTAGTCAACTCATAGATAAGGCTCGAGAGTATCTCCCACCGGAGAAAATGGCGGCGATTGAAGATGCCTATAATTTTGCTATGAAGGCGCATGAGGGACAGGTGCGCAAATCAGGCGAGCCCTACCTGGAGCACCCGTTACAGGTTGCTTTGACCCTGGCTGAGCTTCAACTTGATACTGGCTCTCTAGTGGCTGCCTTGCTACACGATGTTCCTGAGAATTGCGGGATACCTATTTCGGAGATTGAAGCCAAGTTTGGCTCAGAGGTAGCCAAGCTAGTCGATGGCACCACTAAGCTGGGCAAGCTCTCCTGGCAAGCACCGGGGGAGGTAGCACGACAAGGAAGCATAATGACCAAGGAAGAGCAAGCAGAAAACCTGAGGAAATTACTGGTAGCGATGGCTGAAGACCTCCGTGTGGTGTTTATCAAGCTAGCTGACAGATTGCATAATATGCACACCTTAGATGCCCTATCCCCGGAGAAGCAACGCAGTATTGCCCGGGAAACTGCCGAGGTATATGCTCCCTTAGCCCATCGTTTGGGAATATGGGAGCTAAAATGGCAGTTAGAGGATTTATCTTTCCGCTACCTGGAGTCAAGGAAGTATCACCAGACTGCCAAGCTGATTGACAGCCGGCGCACCCAGCGGGAGAGCTTCATAGGCCAGGCAATTCAGACTTTAAACCAGGAGTTTGACCGGGTGGGTCTAAAAGCCAAGATTTCAGGTAGACCCAAGCATATCTACAGTATACACCAGAAAATGGAGAGGTACGCTGCCCTGGGTAAAGACTTTGACGATATACATGACCTTCTCGCCCTGCGGGTATTGGTTGATGCCGTACCTGATTGCTATAGTGCCTTAGGCACTGTCCACAATTTGTGGCGTCCTCTGTCTGAGCAGTTTGACGACTTCATCGCCAATCCCAAGTCAAACGGGTATCAATCTCTGCATACTTCCGTAATGTGCCAGGGCACAACACCCCTGGAAATACAGATTCGCACCCACCAGATGCACCACGTTGCTGAATTTGGGGTAGCATCTCACTGGCGGTACAAAGAGGGTGAAAAGAAGGATCTGCGCTTTGAGGAGAGGATAGGCTGGCTACGCCAATTAGTTGAATGGCATCGGGAACTGAGTGGTGCTGAAGAATTCCTGGAATCGGTGAAGACAGATATATTTAATGACCAGGTTTTTGTTTATACACCCAAGGGGGAGATAAAGGATTTGCCCAAGGGTTCCACTCCTCTTGACTTTGCCTATCGGGTGCACACTGACCTGGGGCATCGCTGTATAGGGACAAAGGTCAATGGTAAGCTGGTGCCACTCAATTATCAGCTCAATAACGGTGATGTTGTTGAAATTATGTCAACCAAAGGCAAGAAGGGACCGAGCCGGGATTGGCTGAATCCTGCCCTAGGTTACCTCAAGACATCCCACGCTAAGGAAAAGATACGGCAATGGTTTAAGAAGCAGGAACGGACAGAAAACATTGAGCGTGGTCGGGGGCTCTTAGAGAAGGCGATGAGGCAACTGGGCATAAAGCTCATGGAGCGGGAGAAGCTAGCCAAGCTGTTCAAATATGAAAGCCTGGATGATTTTTATGCAACTATTGGTTTCGGCGGCATTACCACTCATCAGATTGCCTTGAAGCTAGCTGCCCAGCAACAACAACCCAAGATAGTTAAAGTTACACCCCCCAAGCAACCCCCATCAGCAGTTAAGGTGCGAGGAGTCGGGGATTTACTTACTCACCTGGCTGAGTGTTGCCATCCTGTGCCTGGAGACCCGATTGTTGGCTATGTTACTCGCAGTCGAGGGGTGACTGTCCACCGTCAGGATTGTCACAATGTGGTTCATGAGGACGAGAAGGATAGGTTGATTCCGGTGGAGTGGGGAGAGACTGATTCGCTATATCCAGTTAAGATTCAGGTTGAAGCCTGGGACAGGGTAGGGTTGATGCGCGATATCACGACTCTCGTGGCTGAGGAAAAGATTAATATTGCTGCCGTGAGCTTAACTAATAATGACGACCAGACCATATCAGCATTCCTTACTTTAGAGACGAGGAACCTGGCTCAGTTGAGTCGGCTCTTGGCAAAAACCGAGGGGATTCGGGGGGTGATAAGTGCTGCCAGGATAGGAGAGGAGGCATCGGCGAAAGCTAGCCCTCAACCTGATGCAGCCCGTAGCCAGTAGCGAGTTTTTGAGGGACTCCATCCCGGTAGTCCAATCAATTCCCCTTACATCTAGATTAAGTTGTTAAATAAAAAGGCTTATGGAGGTAGATATTGCCAGTTACTAAGTCAGCCAAAAAACAGGTGCGTGTCGCCGAAAGAAAACGACTGCGTAATAAGCCTATTCGCAGCCTGTGTAAGACCAACATAACTAAGGCAGAAAAGCTTATTTTCTCAGGCGAGCTTGAGGCGGCTCAAAAAGCAGTAGTAGCTGCCATCAGTTCCCTGGATAAGGCGGCGGAAAAGGGGATTATCCACCCCAATAATGCTGCCCGACGCAAATCACGCCTAATGAGTAAGCTAAACAAGGCTCAAGCCCTGTCTTCGGTCGAAGCTTCGGACTCTGGCGAGCCCGGTAATTTACCCAAGGAAGCGGATGAGGTTAGTTAATTAATAATCAATTCCAGGCTTGGGGGCTTGACAAAAGGCTTAACTAGTTATAAAGTTATATAGAACAAATGTTCGCCATAGCCAGGGATTTTTTACGAGGTGATAGGTGAAAGCACTCTCACCTAAGCAGCAACATATAATTGACTTTGTTCACCATTTTTGGGCAGATACGGGCTATCCACCCACGGTTAGGGATATAGTAAGCGGGTGCAGGATTAGCTCGACATCTGTTGTCGATTATAACCTGGATATACTAGAGAGGGAGGGGTATATTCGCCGCCATTCCGGGGTTTCGCGTGGCATCAAGTTGCTCACTCCATCTCCAGCCCCAGACTACAGCACTCAGGTGCCTATTATTGGTCAAATATCGGCTGGTGAGCCGATACCAGTGCCTACTCCCGATACCTGGGATGTTACTGCTTCCTCAGAGACTCTGGAGGTGACCGAAGACTTGACCCGGGGCAGGAAAGATATTTATGCGCTCAAGGTGAAGGGCTCATCAATGATAGATGCCTTGATTAACGACGGTGATATTGTATTGATGCAGTATGTGAACACGGTGGAGAATGGAGAGATGGCAGCTATATGGCTTAAGGCTGAAAAAGAGGTCACGCTGAAAAAGGTTTATCGTGAGCCGGGTGGCATCCGACTCCAGCCAGCAAATAGCCGGATGAAACCTATATATGCTGAGCCAGACAATGTTGAAATTCAAGGTAGAGTGATTGCTGTCATCAGGCAATTGGCATAACTGTCTGATTTGATTTTTATTATCAATAAGCATAAATTAGCCACAGTTTGAAGTCGCTGGGAGCAAATCCGGCCAAAGAGCCGCCTACATTTCTTCCTTCTTAAACTTTGCCCCTCCGCAAGAGTTCAGCAAAGAAGTTTTCTCTACTTCCAGCCTGGACAAAAGCAGCTTTAGCGGTGGGGAGGAAGTTGAGCACCAGTATTAGCAGCAGAACAATGGAGAAGGCAACAGGCAGCCCCGATTTCTCCAGAAACCAAGCAGATAGAAGCATCGAAAGAAGGCTGATATTTACCGACAGGATGGGGTTGCGGGTAATAACTATGAATACAAGGGTTAAGGCTATGACAATTAGTAGCTCCCGGGGCATCACAATAGCTAAAACACCTATGGTAGCCGCCAGACCATTGCCCCCGGTGAATTTCAGGTAGATAGACCACATATGACCAGCTACCGCTGCCAGTCCAGCCGCCAATATAAAGAACTGGGCTCCAGATGCTAGCTGGAAGAATTGTGGTTCATATAATGGTACATTTAATAACCGATGGGTTATAGCCACTGCGGCTACCCCTTTACCCACATCAAACACGCCGACAATAATGGCAGCCCACAACCCGACCTCCCGGAAGACATTGCGAGCACCAGCATTGCCTCCACCCAGCTGACGGATATCTTTACCAGTTGCCAGCCGGGTAATAATATAGGCTGATGGAAAGGAGCCAAGCAGGTAAGCAATGATTACGGCTATGATTCCAGTAACAATATCATTGACTATCATTTACGCTTCCGCTATCGGGCTCTTTTTATAAACTGGTGTGCACCAGCTAATATACTTCGGGTTGTTGCCTCGTATTACATCGGAGTAGATTTTCTCTAATTTCTTTGTTATCTCACCGATTTCACCACTAGCTATCTTACGACCGTCTATTTCGGCTACCGGGGTTATATTGGCAGCCGTGCCGGTTAAGAAGCACTCATCAGCAGTGTAAAGCTCAACGCGGTCAACAGGCCTTTCTATCGTTTCAACATCCAGCTCGTTTTTCGCCAGTTCTATTGCCGTAGCCCGGGTAATGCCCACCAGAAGGCTATCATAGTTGGCTGGGGTCACCAGTTTGTCTCCTTTAACTAGAAAGAGGTTCTCCCCACTCCCCTCAGCGACATAACCATCTGAGGTAAGCATAATTGCCTCATCAAAGCCATTTTCAACAGCCTCTGTCTTAGACAGAGCACTGGTGATATAAAGTCCGCTAAGCTTTGCCCGCGGTACTTCCTTGGGGAACCGCCATGAAGAGACGCAACACCTTACTTTCTCTGGCAAATACGGTCCCCAGGGAAAAGCAAAGACCAGAAAGTCACACTCCAGGTCGTGGAGACGGACACCCAGAGCCTCGGAACTCTTATAAGCCAAAGGACGGATATATATATCTTCTTTAAAATCGCACCTTTCCACCAGTTCCACCGTTATCTGGCATAGTTCGTCAACAGTGTAGGGCAGGTCAATCTTCAACACCCGGCAGCTATTATACAGTCGTTCATAGTGCTCTCTAAGACGAAATATGTAAATCTGCTGTTGCTCACTGTTCCAGTTACCCCTGATGCCTTCAAAAGCCGCAGTGCCATAGTGAAGGGCTTGGGTCATAACTCCTATCTTAGCTTCAGATATGGGAACAAACTCATTATGAAAAAAAGCATACGATGGCATTATGTAAAGTCTCCTTTCTTAGATAGGCTTTATTATAGTCATTATCGGGGTATAAGACAAGTAGATTTAACGAGAGTTAAGATTAGCCTCGTATTGGGCAAGGCAACTATTCCT
>CAZMUD010000022.1:10486-16618 GCA_964569715.1 uncultured Dehalococcoidales bacterium
CGCTTGCCTTGACTCGGTGAGGGAACTGAGGTCCAGTCCTACACTGGCAGGAATTTTATCCGGGAGGCACTCAACAGTCAAAGTGTTGAGCTCCTGCACCAGCATATTCTCTTTTAACTTCAAGGCTGGCGCTTCTCCAACTAAAACAACCGGAACCTCCACCTTTACCTGCTCTGCCATTTTCACCTGATAAAAATCTACATGTAGTGATTCACCTGTTCGTGGCTCTCTCTGAACTTCACGAACTACCACGTTCCTCGGTCTTTTTTCGTTATCAAGTTTGAGACCGATAAGCCTCGTCCTCCCGGCTTCAGCTAACACCCGCTGAAGTGTGGCAGTATCACATTGTAATGCCATTGACTTGGTGCCGGGACCAAAAAGATGCACCGGAGTAATCCCCTGGCGACGTAAAAATCTGACTTTCTTACCCAGAATCTCGCGGTTAGTAACCTTTAACTCTATTTGGTCCATCCAATCTCTCCTTTAAAATTGATGCCTATATACATTAAAGCATATTTTACCGAGGTTGTGTATATCGGCAACAGCTTGACAAAGACAGCTCAGCTACTTAAAGTGTCCATTACAGGGAGGTGTGCAATGCCACCACAATTTGTATCAGGTTCTCCGCTTTTGGAAGCGGCATGGGCTGTAGGGATACTGCTTGTCTCTGCTTTAGTTGCTTGGGGTATTCTTCTGGGCTTGCGATACGGACAGCAAAAGCTACAGAAGCAGGCTAAACCTGCCCTCTCTTCACAACTACTAGAGAGTCTCTCCCGGCCTCTTTTCCTTCTGCTAGTCTTTGAGGGGCTTATCCTGGCACTGAGCTCTTTGTCCTATTTAGCAACTTGGCGTCCTGTCCTGGGAAAGGCCGGTATTGCCGTGGTGATTGTTCTCGCTACCTACGGCCTGACGCGGATTGGGGGTGTGCTGCTGGTCTGGTATTTGCGTAGTCGCACAGTTCGCCGAAGGGCACGCATTGATGAAGGCCTCATCCGTTTCCTGAGGCGGATTATGGTGCTAATTATCTATGCAGTTGGTATCCTGGTACTGCTGGACTATCTAGAGATTACTATCACACCCATTGTAGCCGGCCTGGGAATTGGCGGTTTAGCCGTAGCCCTGGCGCTTCAGCCTCTCCTGGCTAACTTTTTCGCCAGCACCCAGATTATATCCGACCGTATTGTGCGTGTGGGGGACTATATCGAGCTGGATAGCGGCGTAAGAGGGTATGTTACCGATGTCGGCTGGCGCAGCACGCGGATTCGCACCCCTTTCAACAACATGGTGATTATTCCTAACTCTCGTCTGGCTGACAGCGTGATTACAAACTATTACGGTCCAAAGATGGAAGTGGGGGTCATGGTGAATTGTGGTGTCAGCTACAGCAGCGACCTCGCCCATGTGGAGAACGTGGTCCTGACAGTGGCCAGAGAGGTAATTGAGGAGCTCGACGAGGCCGACAAGACTTTTGAGCCGTGGTTTAGCTATGAGGAATTCGGGGATTCAAATATTAATTTCTGGGTCTGGCTGCAGGCGACGGACCGGATTGGCTCATTCCGTGTGAAAAGTGAGCTCATCAAGCGTCTTCATGCTCGCTTTGACCAGGAAGGTATCACCATAAACTACCCTGTCCGGACAACCTACTTGCAGTGGGCTAACGGTCCACAACCTCCACCCCCTCCGGATGCCCCCGGCTCTGGTGGCTCCAAAGAGAATCGTTAAGGTAAGCGTATTAACCTCACCCCCTGTATCCCCCTCTCCTTAAAAGGAGAGGGGGAAGATTGTTTTTTGAAGGGGCTTCGCCCCTTCAATCTACCCCTCATTGGGTAGACTCAAATTGGGCCAGGTGGTATATATGAGGCAGGAATAAACCAGAGGAGGAGACCATGACAAATACTAACTGGGATGGAGTTGGCGAAGCTCTGCTTCGGAGAGTTGAAGCAAGTCACCTCAAGGAATACTTTAAAGAACCTTTGGAGGAGATTATAGCTCCCTTATTGAAAGGGGATGAAATTGATGGCTCAGTGTTAATAGATGTCATGATGGTCTTAATATTCATTCATGTTGACTTATTAGGTTATTTATATGCAGAAGACTCCTCACCACGCAATTCATCCAAGAATGCCGTGAAGTTTCTTAGAGAATACCTTGGTAAAATTGATCCGAGATATGCAGAAGTGGGTGGATTACTTTACCACATGCTTAGGCATGGTTGGATACATAGGTTTACACCTAAAAGGCTTAAACTGAATGATGGAACGATATTAGACTTCCAATACAGCTATAATATAGATAGAGAGCAACATCTTACAAAGGTAGAAATACAAGGGGCTAAAAAATTACTCATTAGTATGCCTTTACTCTATAATGATTTGCTTTCTGCGATTGATTTATTTGCTGTGGATATTAGCCACAATCAGGAACTGTCAGACGTTTTTAAAAAGGCCTTTGAAACGAGAAGGAAACCGGAAGAAGAAAATGATATTCGCGTTCGCTACAAAAGCTACCTGCGTGACTCAGATTTCCATTTCATATATCGTCTCTTGAACGAGGGGCATTGAGTTTGCCTTCTACCTCGACAAACTCGGCGTATGGAGGGTGTAGCCTTTTTCGGTTTCGGGGAAGATGTCTTTTAGCAGCAAGGTTCAGCCGGTCTGGATAGCGGTGAAGCCATATTTATTGCGGATGCGGTCATAAGACCTCACCAGACGCACCAAAATGGCTTTTAAGGACGCTCAACGGCGTAGCAGAGACTCAACCACCCTATTGTATTGATGCCCCAGTTCGTTTTTAATCCGCTGCTTTATTGCTACCGCCATCCGATGAATAGAACCGTAGATAGATTCAAAGCCGGCTGGCGGTTTTCAGGGGCATGCCAGAGTGCAAACCAAAAGCCCGGGCTTCATACGAGGCAGCAGCCACCAACCACCACTAGTTTGCCTCGAAGCTCAGGATTCAACACCCGCTCTACCGCGACAAAGAAAGCGTCAAGGTCAATGTGCATAATGGTGTTTTTTGCCATGCCCTTACTGCTCGCTCCCATGGCTAGGCGGTAAAGGTTAGTTTTGTCCCTGACATGTTCAGTATAAATTGACCAGGCATGGTCTTTTCAAAGGCGAAGGCAGCTTTTCTTCCCGTGCAATGAGTCGGGACGACGTAGTCTGGCCCTATTTTCTTCATGGATTTCACTGTGTCATCAATGATAGGTTCAAAAGCCGGGCCGGTCAAATGGAATCCTCCCATGACGACATGCACCTTATTTATACCGGTAACCTCCCGGGCATATTCCACTTCATTGATTATCCCCGAATGGGCGCAACCGGCTAGTATTACCAGACCTTTACCCCTTATATTCATAACCAGCGCTGTATCATCTTCAATGGGGTCCCACATTTCCTTCCCGTTTTCTTCATAGAATGCCGCTGGCATTCCCTTCTCAAAGCTCGTCCTTCTGGGAATCTCCCCTAAAAACAACACATCTCCATCCAATTGGGAATACGGTTCCTTTGTTTCCACAATTCGGAAACCCGCTTCTTCAATTTTTTCTTTTTCAGGCAAAGGCATTCCAATTTTGAAATCGGGGAGGAGCCTAAGGTATCGGTTTGCCCTGAATACAGCCGGATGGGCGACAAATTCCAGTCCCCTTTTGCCAATTCTTGCTGCCACCTCATCTAGCCCCCCGAAATGGTCTATATGGCCGTGAGATAGAGCTGCTGCCTCAACCTCGGTCAAATCAACATTCAAGGCATCAGCGTTCCGTGCGGCAACATCCGTGGAAAAACCGAAGTCGAAAACCATCGTTCTTGTTTTATCCTTTGTTGTGCATTTGACTAAGGCGGAAAAACCATGGTCGGCTAGAATTGAGACTTTCAGTTGCATATCCTTAATGGGGAATGCCCTTGAGACTATATCTGAATTGTCCCCCGATGCTAAATCAATGTAGTTATCGGCGAGGGTCAGTATTTCGACCTTGTCTACCTCGTTTATTTTGAACCTGTCCATGATAAATTATCTTCCTTCCGATTCTTTATAGTTCCTGCCTCATCTGTCGTGAGCTACTATTGTTTGTCCACTATATCATGTTCACTTCCCTACCATCACCCACAGCTTTCCCCCATGGGTTATTAAGTCCATTTTAGCACAATTATGATGACAACCTTGGAGACTGATACACAATAGACAAAAAGTTGTTAAGGAGCCTCGGTAAGCCTTACCTTAACCGCTTGGGGGCGACCATCTCGTCCCTTATCCATGTCAAACTCCACCTCTTGCCCTTCTCTCAGAGTATCAAACTCCACGCCTTGAAGCTCGTTACGATGGAAGAAGAGGTCTGTGCCCTCCGCTGTCTGGATAAAGCCAAACCCTCGGTCTGCAATTAGCCGTCTGATAGTGCCATTAGCCATATCTAACCTCCTTTGTTTCTACTACCTACTAAGATTCTAGCTGGTTTACCCCATTATACAACATTATTAAATAAAAGGAGCGAAAAATCTGAAAAATCCCAAACAGCACGGGGCGTGCCATACTATTCAACTTACTCCTCGACCCTCACCCACAGTCTTCCTCCATCAGTGACGAATTCTATTGTAGCATGTTTGTCATTGGTCTTATCATAGGTTAGATATATATTTTCTTGACCTAGTTTCTGTTCAAGCCTGTCCATCACCTCATCGCTGGGGTGGCCAAAGGGGTTACCCTCACCTACCGAGATAACAGCCAGCCGGGGGTTAACCACCGCCAGAAATTCGGCAGTGGTAGATGTAGTTGAGCCGTGGTGAGCAACCTTGAGCACAGTGCTGGTTAAGCTGGCGCGGCGGGTAATAAGTTCAAACTCTGCCTCCCACATTATATCAGCCGTAAGCAGGAAGCTCACCTCACCCATACTTAAATGCAATACCATACCATTATTGTCTATATCGGACTCGGTGCCAGTCAAAGGGGGTGTTTGGGGATTGAGCACCTCTATCATTACTTCTGTGCCAAAATCAATCTGCTGTCCGGCCTGAGCTATGATGCAGTTAATATCCCTTTCCTCAAGTAACCTGAGCCACTCATCGTATATATCGGACTTAAACTCCAAATCAGGGTAGAGCACCTGCCTCACTTTATATCTATTTAGGACTTCTACCAGACCAGTGACATGGTCAGCGCTGGGGTGGGTTAATACCACCAGTTCTATAGTTCTATCCCAGAAGGGCATTTTCCTGCCCAGTGCCAAAGCTATCGCCTGTGGGCTGGGTCCACCGTCAACCAGAATCTGCTGACTGCCTCTCTGAATAAGGATGGCATCGCCCTGCCCTACATCAAGAAAGCTTACATGAAGATTGTCATCGGGCATAGTGGCCGCCGTAACCGAGACCAGAATAGCTACCACCAGCAGGGGTGGAATAACCCATTTCTTGGGCAGGTTGGAGACAAAATTGGCAGCTTCAGGCATTAACTTAACCAACTTCTCCCTATTATTGATGAGCCAGATAACCAGGGCAAGTGCTGAATAATAAACCCATATCAGGCGAGTGTCAACTGAGCCTGCCTCAATAAAGGGAATAGCGGCAAAAACCTTGACCACCAGCAGCATATATGAAGCGAATAACCAGGCTAGCCAGGCTATAGCCTGAGCAACAGGTAGGGCAATAAGTCCCAGGACCCCAGCCAGAGTCCCGGTGAGAATAATGCCGGGCAGAGCGGGCAGGGCAAACAAGGTAGCCAGGGGAGCAACCCATGAAATAATGCCGAAGTAATAAGCAATAAGTGGCCAGACAGCTATGATTGCCCCCAGGCTTACACTGAAGCTGTCAGTAATGAAGTTAGCGATAGATACTGCTGCCCCACCTTCACCTAATATAGCATTAACCGCTTTTCTACCTAGAGATTGTATCAGTGGAAAGACGAAGATTAAGCCAGCCATAGCCGTAAAGCTCATCTGGAAAGAGGCATCCCACAGCACCCGGGGACTGATGCCTACCATTATGGCGGCGGCAAAGACCAGGGCGGTAATGGCACTGCGCTGTCTGCCCAGAAGGTCGGCAGTAAGAAATAGGCTAGCCATAATGGCTGCTCGAACTATCGGTGCGTGCATACCGGTGAGCAAGGCATAAAGCCAGATTGCGCCCAGTGCCAGCCAGATGTAGA
>CAZMUD010000023.1:0-15383 GCA_964569715.1 uncultured Dehalococcoidales bacterium
AAAGCCCAAGCTGCTATCTATAGATTTGAACCTACCTATGGAGATGACCAAAGAACAACTGGAGATAATGTGGGATACCATGCACCGGGAGTGTCAGCGGCTTGGAATCTCCGTCATCTGTGGCCATACTGCCAGATATGAGAATTGCCATTATCCTATGGTGGGTGGAGCTACCATAGTTGGTATCGGTGAGACCAATGAATACGTCACTCCCAGGATGATGAGAGCTGGAGACAAGATAATCATTACCAAGGGACCGGCTATTGAGGCAACAGGTATCTTCGCCACTATGTTCCCCCGGCTTATTGAGGAGCAATTCGGGCACGACTTTAGCCAGAGGGCACAGCCGATATTCTATAAAATGTCGGTGGTGGAGGACGCCATGACGGCGGTAGGCGTTGGAATAAGAGAAAACGGGGTTACTGCCATGCATGATGCCACTGAGTGCGGGGTGTGGGGAGGACTATATGAACTAGCCCAGGCTGCTGGTTTGGGGGTAAGGGTAGAAAAGGAGCAAATCGTAGTTGAAGACTGTATAGCAGAGATATGCAGTTATTTTGGCATCGACCCCTACGCCTCTATCAGCGAGGGGACACTAATCATCGCCTGCCGCCGGCATAAAGCCCGTGAGGTAGTGGAAGCTCTATCTCAAAAGGGTATCAATTCCTCCATCGTCGGCGAGTTAACAGAGCCAGGGAAGGGAATGGTACTGGTAGAAGGCGGAAGGGAGAAAAAACTGGAACATCCTATCGTTGACCCCTTCTGGCAGGCTTTCTACAACGCCCTTAAGAAATATAGCTCATAAGGAAGGAAATACAGTGAGGGTAGTAGTGGCCATGAGTGGCGGGGTGGATTCATCCGTGGCTGCGGCTCTTCTTAAAGAGCAAGGTTACCAGGTCAGAGGGGTAAAAATGAAAATATGGGATGGGAAGACTTTCCCGGGGGAAGGAAGGCACCATGGCTGCTACGGACCGGGTGAGGAAGAGGATATAGAGGACGCCCGAAAGGTTGCCCAAACCTTAGGGATTGATTTCCATGTTTTTGACCTGAGTCAAGAATACAAAGCCGAAGTCCTGGATTACTTTTGCCACGAGTACCTATCGGGAAGAACCCCCAATCCGTGCCTCAGATGTAACCGCAAGGTTAAGTTTGATGCCCTGCTTAGCCAGGCTCAGGATAATGGAATTGAGTTTGATTATTTTGCCACCGGCCACTATGCCCGGGTAGAATATGATAACAGTAAGCGCCGCTACCTGCTCAAAAAGGCCAAGGACTTAACCAAAGACCAGTCCTATTTTATCTCCTCTTTGTCTCAGCAGCAGCTTGGGCGCTCGCTCTTCCCTATCGGCAACTACACCAAGGAAGAAGTAAAAAAGATGGCAGTCGATTTTAGGTTAGGGGTTGATAATAAGCCGGAGAGTCAGGATTTTATCGTTGGGGGTTACTCTCCTCTTATTGAGGCAGCACAGCCGGGGCCAATACTGGATAAACAGGGAGATATCCTGGGAGAGCATCGGGGAATCCCATTTTATACCATCGGGCAGCGCAAGGGGCTAAGTATCTCTGCCAAAGAGCCACTCTATGTCACCGCCATTGACCGAGAAAAGAATGCCATCATAGTGGGCAGTAAAGAAGAAGTATATCGAGACGAACTTATAGCCTCAGGGCTAAACTGGATAGCCATAGAAGAATTAAAGCGACCGACTAAGCTCAAGGCAAAGATAAGATACGCTCATAAGGAGACCGAGACAATGGTAACGCCCCTGAGCAAAGACAAGGTTTATGTAAAGTTCAAGGAACCTCAGATGGCAATTACCCCCGGGCAGGCGGTAGTCTTTTACCGTGGAGATGTGGTGATAGGCGGCGGAACGATAGAGAGAACAATGACGGAGACCAGGTAAGGAGGAACAAAAAGGGTGGAGGATGAAGTAGAGAGATTTCCTGTATTACGATTCACTAAGGAAGGCAGAAGTAGCCTTGAGGAGGTAGTGGCCAGAGAATTTCCGGTTACCATCATCCTAAACGACCAAGAATTAGTAACTCTACTCTGTTCCCCAAACAACCTAAAGTATTTGGTTGTCGGCTTTCTTTCCTCCGAAGGGTTACTCAAAAGCAAAGATGAAATCAAAAAGATTGTAGCCGATAACCAGAGAGGTATCATACGGCTAGATACCGTAGAGGCTAAAGGATTTGACCAAGATGCTCTGTTCAAACGACTTATAACTTCGGGGTGCGGAAGAGGGGCTTCTTTTTACAGCGCAGCTGATGCCACCAGCCAAAAAGTAGAGTCCCAGATGGAAATATCAGCTGATGAAGTTTTTACCCTGGCAAACGAATTTCAACATGGCTCCGAGGTTTATCTGGCAACTCATGGTGTTCACAGCGCTGCCTTATGCGACCGGAAAAGCATATTGGTCTTTAGCGAGGATATAGGCAGGCATAATGCCATTGATAAAATCTTTGGGAAATGCCTTCTGGAGGATATCCCCACCGATGACCGTGTAATAATAACCAGTGGCAGAATTTCCTCAGAGATATTGCACAAAGTGGCTAAAAGAGGTATTCCCATAATCATCTCCATAGCTACGCCGACCAACATGGGAGTAAGGATAGCTGATAACCTGGGCATCACTCTAATTGGCTTCGCCAGAGGGAAGAAGATGAATGTCTATACCAATGATTGGAGGATAGTGCACAATGGAAAATAGTGATACCGAACTAATAGAGAAGATAACAAGCCTTAAAAAAAGAAAAAATGCTGTTATTCTGGCACATAACTATCAACTGGGTGAGGTTCAGGATATAGCTGACTTCGTTGGTGATTCCCTGGAGCTAAGCCAAAAGGCAGCCAAAACCGATGCTGATGTTATAGTATTCTGTGGAGTCCTCTTCATGGCAGAAACAGCCTCCATTCTTTGTCCAGACAAGGTAGTCCTGCTCCCAGATAGGCACGCCGGCTGCCCCATGGCTGATATGCTCACCGCCAAACACCTACGGGAGAAAAAGAAGGAGCACCCCGAGGCTACGGTAGTCTGCTATGTCAATTCCTCGGCTGCGGTCAAGGCAGAGTCAGATATTTGCTGCACCTCGGCTAACGCCGTCAGGCTTGTTGAGAAACTGGGCGATGCTGAGAAGATACTGTTTGTGCCTGACCAGTATTTAGGTAACTATGTTTCCACCAAAACCGGGAAGGAAATGCTCCTTTGGCCCGGATTTTGCCCTGCCCACGTTAGGATACAACCGCAGTATATCTCCAGACTAAAAGTGGAGCACCCGCAAGCCAAAGCGGTAGTTCACCCGGAATGCAGTCCAGAGGTCATCGCCCTGGCTGATGAGGTTCTGAGCACAGGAGGAATACTCCGATTTGCCCATGAAACCAAAGCAGAAGAGATAATTGTGGGGACAGAGATAGGGATAATACACAGGCTGATAAAGGAGAATCCAGGCAAAAGATTCATCCCAGCCTCTGAGCAAGCAATCTGCCCCACAATGAAACTAATCACCCTGAAGAATGTTCTCTGGTCTCTGGAGAAGATGGCTTACCAGATAAGAATTCCGGAAAGAACCCGCCTCAAGGCAAAAGCCGCCGTGGATAAAATGCTCTCCTAATCCAACAGCAACAGGTCAAACCCCATCCCGTTGTCTAAGCAATTCTTTATAAAACCTTTATGAAACCTTTATGAGATATTTATCATTTTTATGTCTATCTTTATGTTCGTATGGTAGATTGAAGGTAAATCAAAATAAGATTATTTATGTCTGAGGAGGCAAAAATGGAAAAGGTTCGTATTTTTCTGGCTGACTGGCAGGTACTCTTCAGGGAAGGTATTCACTTCACCCTTTCCGGAGAAGAGGACTTTGAGGTTATTGGTGAGGCTACCGATAATGAAGAAGCACTTAATCTCATTGAAAAAAATCCGCCAGAGGTAGCTATTTTTAATGCCAACCGGGGCAAGCCCAGCGGTATTGATATTACACGCCGCATCAAGCAAAACCTGCCATCAGTGGTGATAATTTTGATTATAGATAATTACAATGATGAGCAGCTCTTCTCGGCAATAAAGAGTGGGGCAAGCGCCTGCCTGAGCAAAGAGATGAGCCCTGACGAACTGATGGATACTATCCGAAAGGTAGCTCAGGGAGAGTATCCCATAAGTGGAGCCTTGCTCAAACCAGAAATTGCCTCCCGTGTTATTGACGAATTCGAAGCCTCCTCGTTAATAAGTGAAGAGGTGGATAATCTGCTGTCTCGCCTTTTGCCTGCTGAGGCTGAGATTTTACACCACATCGCTGGTGAAACCCCGGTCGAGGAGATAACCAAGGCTCTAGGCATTAGTGAACAAGCTATCAGGCATCACCTTGACCTTATCCTGACCAAGCTGGTGGCTAACGACCACAGCCGCGAGGTGATTGAGGCAGCGCAAAGCAACCTGCCGTCAATAATCTCCAAAGCCAAGAGGGGAGGCAGACCGGCAGCCGAGTATATAACCAAGGATGAATTCACTGAGTTCAAACAAACTGTAACCGAGCGCCTTAAATCCTTCCTTGGCGAGTTAGGTTAAAGCTAAGCAGGGTTTGCGGGAAGCAATGACTTTCCTAGGTGCTTAAAGGAGGTAAAAAAATGTGAAACGGAATAAAAAAAGAAGGTGGCAGGAATTCCCAAACCGATAGCTGGCAAGGAAAACCCACCACCTAAATAATTGTCAATTACTAAAAACTTAAGAAAGGAGAGAAAAATGGTTAAAGTTATTTATAGGGAACACGGGCAACAGGCTGACCTAGGCGGCAAAAGCGTGGCCGAGGTGCGGGAGCTGTATAAATCAGAATTCAGCATACCCGACCAGACCAGGGCCAGCCTGAATGGCAAACAGCTAAAAAGGAAGCTGGAGCCAGAGACAAAGCTGGGCGACGAAGATAAGCTGTCCTTTGAGGAAAGAAGCGGAAGGGCACTGATTCTATTAGGTGCTTTTCTGCTCACCCTGGCTATTACCGGCGGCTTATTTGCCTATACCTGGCTTACAACCTCAGCAACAATTGTCGCCACCGCAGTTCAGGCCGACTTTGCCAGTGTCTCATACAATGCGAGTCCTGCCCCATACACATTTCTCGGAAAAGTGCGTGGCACTATAGGGGCCGCATACATGTTCGATGTATCCAAGAACGCTGGCTACGCCGGTGACCTGGAAGTGCAAGTGTCCCTCGCCAACCCAGACAAGCTGACCCAGGACTATACCTTCTGGATGCTGAGGCTGAAGCTTACCGACGACAGCGGCACCCTAGGGTGGGACACCGGCAACACCACTCAGGTTATCAGCCTAGACAACCCGACGGTTAGTTTTTCCTGCGATAGCGTGAACATGACAGAGGCTCGCTATGTTAGAGTGTTAGGTGGCGCCTACCGGGTACGTGGCCATAGCCTAGGAGCATTTGGCGGAGAAGACCCCGTAATCTTTTGCCAGGTCTTGCAGGCTGGCGCTCACCCTGGTCCGTAACCACCTGAAGGCTAGTTAACGGGGCTCTCTCCCAAGTAGAGGGAGCCCCACCCAACCAGAGAAAAGACATAGTTAAACAAAGGACTGAAAACAAGGAGATACTAGGAATTTAAGGAAAGAGGAAAAAGGAGGAAGAAAAATGAAAAAACTTTTAATCATAGGTCTAGTGGCAGTAATGTTGGTCACCGGTGGCATGTTTGCCTCTACTTACACCACAGCCACCGCCACCATCGGTGTCACTGCGCCAACATCAGACTTTGCCGAGGTGACCGCTGAGAACCTAACAGCACTGGCACCAACCGTATTCGGCAAATACACCGGCACCTGGCCATCGGGCACCCTGTTCACGATAACTCCAGACGCCAGTTATACCGGTGACCTGGTGATAAGAGCTTACCTGGTCAATACCGGGGCACTGAGTCGCTACTATGAGCACCTTAACATGTCGCTTCAGTTTACCGACAACACCAGCACCATCACCGATGAGCAGGGAATCACCCAGGTCCTCAACCTGCAAAACTCAGAGGTTATGTTTGACTGGGAAAATGCTACTGGCGACTCCCCATACAAGGTTGAGCTCACCGGGGGCGGCTACCGCCTGCACTCGTGGAAATCGATGAGCGGTGGCAGTGTGCAACCCCAGCTATGGATGGAGATTACCCAAAGGTAATCTGCCAAAAGACCTGAAAGCTGACCAATCAGTGGGGAAGAAAAGGTGAAAAGTAAATTCCATCTAATTATGGCTTTGGTGCTCGCCCTGACAATTAGTGGCGGGGTATATGCCTATACCTTCACTACCGCCTCAGGGACGATTAATATTGCTGAGCCAACAGGAAATGTAGTCACCAGTAATGCGACGGCAACTCAGCCCGACTGGAGTTCTATCCTGCCGCCTCAGGACAGCGGGATAGAAACTTTAAGGCCAAATGCTGCTGGCACCTACTCGCAGTGTGACGATATTGGCGATTCCCCTAACTACCTGTGTGTGGACGAGGTTATACCAGATGGAGACACTACCTATGTCAGGACACGGTTTGGTGCCACCGAGCTAGATACTTATAATATTGCTGACCATAGTGAAGGTGTTGGAGATATCACTTCGGTCACGGTTTATATCAGGAGCAGGGTTACCAACGGCACACATGATATCGAGACTGCTATTCGAACATACGGCACGAACTATTTTGGCGGCTTAACCTCAACATCATCAACGTCCTACATAAATATATCGGCAAACTGGGCGACCAACCCATATACTGACAGTGCCTGGACCTGGGATGAAATTGACGCCCTGGAAGTAGGCGTAAGGCAATACGACCTGGGCCGTGGTGAGGCTAGGACTACTCAAGTCTATGTTGAGGTTAATTGGGAACTCAAAGAAACCTGTGGCGAGGTGCCCACCGGCAACCTGTTTACCATAACCCCTAACACCATCTATACCGGTGACCTGGTGGCCAAGGTCTACCTGGCCAATACCGGCAACCTAACTAAAGCCTACTCATATCTCAATATGAAGGTATACCTTGATAGCTCAGTTGAGGCCGGCGAAACGCCCAACTACCGGCTGCTCACCCTGCAAAATGGCGAGACCGCCTTCACTATGGAAGAACTCCAGCCTATCGAAGGCACCTGGACGCAAACTAGTCAGACCGATTTTGAGAGTGGCAACCTAACCAATCTTGATACCTGGACTAGCCCCGATGATGTTATACTTGACACCTTTTCTGATAATGTAACTGATAGCTTTGATGATGAAACCAACATTGCTTCTTCAGCCAATGTTACTGTTAGCGGTGGTCAGGTCAAACTTATCGGTAGTAGCGGAACCGAAACCTTGAGACCGAATGCCGCTGGTGATGACACCAATATCTCCTCTCAGTATCCTGACTCGGGAGCACATTATGACAAGGTAGACGAGGTCACTGCTGACGACTATTCAACCTATGTCTTTACCAACTCAACCAGCTATCAGCGGGATTTATATAATATTCCAGACCACAGCACCGGCTCAGGAGCCATAGATAATGTTACCGCCTACTTTCGTTTCGCTATGACTTCAGCAGTTGGCGATGTTGGAATCTGGCAAGACACCAGCAACACCCACACCATTGGAGCTGTGGGCGTCTGGACAGATGTTCCATTTAACAGCGAGAGTAAAATCAGCGGTAGTTTTGACCATACGAGCGATACCGAGACTGACTTAACAGCCGACGGCTGGTATCTCATCATGTATGAGATAAGGTCAACCTCCACATCTAACAGCAGACACGGTATATTAGCACGAGTTACTTTAGAAGGCAGTGCAGTAGAGGGCAGTGAAGGATACGGTTACTCCAGAAACAATGCCAATGATGAAGCATACACTGCCGGCGCCTGTATAGTCAACGCAAGCCTCAATGATACTGTAGTTGTTCAATGGCAACCTCAAGGTGTGGGTGCCTCTGATGTTCTGTCAAATTCCAAGACATCGCTTTGCATGATAAGGCTTCCTGATTCTCCCGATGTAGCCTATCTGAAATATACCGATGATAGTGATACAGGTGCTTACAGCGGTACAACCTGGGCCGGAAACGAGGTTCCCTGGGCAGACCAGGTAGTGGAAACAGACAATACCGTAATGCAGAAGTCAGCTGCCAATGACTACACTTTCACCCTGAAAAAGGTTGCCAGATATTTAGTCAAATACGATATCACCTTTACAGCTGGCTCTAGTGCCAGGACCCAGAGAATAGCCAGGGCTACTCTGGCTGGATCCCCTATAGAGCAAAGTTATTCCTATGTGTATATTCGTAACAGTGCTGTCGATCCGTGCACTTTACACGCACTTTTCATTGTTGACAATCCTTCAACGAATCAAGACCTGATTATTCAAGCCCAGCGAGGTGCAGCAGATATAGACGGCTCCCTAACTAGAACAGTCAGTTCCTCCAGTATTGAGATTATGGAACTGCCGTCGGGCGCAGAGACAGTAATCACCCATGATGACGTGGGCGGTCAGGATGTCGGTAGCACACAAACACTTAACTGGGCAAAAATTGAGGACCAGAGAGATGCGGCTGCTTTTACCAAATTTTCTGACACAACAATCGAGGTTGAGCAGGATGATGACTATTTGCTTCTGGGCAATGGCTTAATCGAGGACGCAGATAAAACAAGCGGTACAAGGCTGGAATTTGCCGGTGACTGGTTTATAGATGGAGTTGAGAATGATATAGGCGGGCACGGTAATTTTAAGAGAGGTAACCAAGCATCATCTGATACCTGGCAAGCTAGTCTAAATGCTCACACTATCCTCCAGTTAAGTGCAGATGAGCAAGTAACACTTAGAACTGCGTTGGAAGGCGAGGGTGGAGGTGTTAATGATAATACTGTTGCCGACCAATGTGGCTTCTCCGCTCTCAAAATAGGTAGCCTAGTCATTCCTGGTGATGTCTATGCCCGGGCAGCAATTAAGACATACGGCACCGTTGATACCGGGAGTGAAGAGAGTACCGATAATGGCACCTTTGTCACCGAATCACACCAGTGGACGACCAATCCTGATACCGGCTCCGCCTGGACATGGGATGAAATAGATGCCCTGCAAATCGGCGTGGAACTCAGGACAGACGCCGCCAGTAACAAGGCCGTTTGTACCCAGGTCTATATTGAGGTTAATCATGCTTACCATCCGACAGGAACACTTACTTCAACAAATCTATTATCCGGTGAGACAGTTGATAGCATAGACACTTTTGGCTACAACGCCTCGGCTATTCCTTCGGGAACAAGCTTAAAGGTTCAATTCTCAACAGATAACACTACCTGGTACAATGCGGCCGGCACTCCAGGCGGCTGGGATACTCTTTCTGGGGGAACGGATACCATAGACCTTTCCGGCTTAGGCTGGTCCGGGCCCAACTTTTATTACCACATGCTATTCACCTCTGACGGAAGTGACACACCGGTTCTGGACGAGATAAGCGTTATCTTTTATTTATACTATACATCGGGCGACTTGACCTCCTCATCCCACGACAACGGGGATGACCTTGATTGGGACTGGGGCACTATCTCCTTTACTACAAATGAGCCATCAATGACAGATATTGTGTTTCAGATAAGGACAGCAGCCACCGAAGGCGAGCTTAGCTCGGCTACCTGGTACGGGCCTACCGGCACCAGTGACAACTACACCACAACCCCCACCGACGTTAACCCTGTACACGATGGCGACCGCTGGATTCAATACAAGGCATACTTCTCCGGTCCTGGCGATAGCACACCTACTTTGAGCGATGTCAGCATAACCTATAGCGCGCAAGCTGCAATTTATACAATTGAAGTTATCGGTGGCGGTTACTGTCTGGTTTCAGATAACACCTCGGAGTGGGACACCGGATGGACGGTAGTCCCAGAGTTATACTGTGAGGTTACACCCAGGTAGGAAGAATGATGAAAAACAGATTTAAGCTAATGGTGGCTCTGGTACTCGCCCTGACACTCAGTGTCGGGGTATATGCCTATACCTTCTCCACAGCCACAGCGGTAATCGGTATTGCTGAGCCCACAGGAGATATAGCCACCTGTAACGCCACTGAGACCCAGCCTGACTGGGAAGATATCCTGACACCGGTGCCGGATACAGAAATCTTAAGACCAGATACTGCTGGCACCTACTCGCAGTGTGACGATATTGGCGATTCCCCTAACTACCTGTGTGTGGACGAGGTTATACCAGATGGAGACACTACCTATGTCAGGACACGGTTTGGTGCCACCGAGCTAGATACTTATAATATTGCTGACCATAGTGAAGGTGTTGGAGATATCACTTCGGTCACGGTTTATATCAGGAGCAGGGTTACCAACGGCACACATGATATCGAGACTGCTATTCGAACATACGGCACGAACTATTTTGGCGGCTTAACCTCAACATCATCAACGTCCTACATAAATATATCGGCAAACTGGGCGACCAACCCATATACTGACAGTGCCTGGACCTGGGATGAAATTGACGCCCTGGAAGCAGGCGTAAGGCAATACGACCTGGGCCCTGGTGACGCTAGGACTACTCGAGTCTATGTTGAGGTTAATTGGGAAGCCCCACCGCTCAGCGGTGATGTGCCCACCGGCGACCTGTTTGAGATAACCCCGCATGCCGACTACACCGGTGACCTGGCGGTCAAGGTCTATCTGGTTAATACCGACAACTTGACCAAAGCCTACCAGTACCTCAATATAGAGCTATACCTTGAGGGCTCGGTAGAGGCAGGTGAGACGCCCAACTACCGGGTGCTCACCCTGGAGAATGGAATAGCCGCCTTTAACTTGGTGGGGCTCGCTGGTGGCAGCCACACCCTTTCCGTTACCGGCGGTGACTACGGTCTGATTTCACGTGACACCTCGGCATGGGAAGAGGGATGGACGGTAATCCCAGAATTATACTGCGATGTTACCCAGAGGTAAAGCATGAAAAGAATGAAAGGAATATTATCACTGATAGCTAAAATAGCCACCCGTATAGCTGGCTTACTCTCCCTAAGAGGGGTTGTGAACCGAACGCTGGTACTGATAATTATAGTAGCTGTCTGCGTGGCTGGCTTCCTTTCCATAAGAGGGGCAATGCCGTTCATGGCTGTCTTCGGCACCAGTATGGAGCCAGAACTCCAGGCCGGTAATCTAATCCTGATTGAAGAAGTGTCACCCTCTGATGTCGAGGTAGGTGATATTGTTGTCTTCACCGTCCCATCTGCAGTTCGGGAATACTATAATTACCCACCGGCAGTAGCTCACCGGGTGATACAGGTACGCACTTCAGAGACCGGGGTAACCTTCCGCACCAAGGGCGACAATACCGGTGAAGACCCGTTCACGGTGCGACCTCAAGACCTGCTGGGACAGGTAAGTGGCCAAATCACTTACCTTGGCCTTCCTCTTCTGTTCTTCCAGAGCCAACAGGGGTTAATCTTCATAGGTGTAGCCCTCTTGCTTCTTGCCCTTTATCTCTACGCTGATGATCTTAGCCGGGGCAGGCGGAGTCTGCAGAGGGGAATCTTCGCCCCGATCATTGAGGAAAACCAGCACACCAGCCGGATGCTGGAGCAGAGGATGGGAAGCTCCGAGAAGGTGCTAGACAAGTTTACCTCAGCTATAGAGCTTTACGCCCAGCACCTCGAGAGCCACACCTCTGCTATTCAAGGTCTCAGTGAGGCCTCTCAGGAGCTTAAAAAGGGTGCCGTCAAGCAGAATAAGGTTTTGGCTCGCCTGCTGGAAACCATAGAACAGCCAAGCCCTAAGAAGATAGAAGAGCCAGCGCCTGAGGTTGAGGAGACCCAGTTTCCCCCGGGGTGCGTCAGAAGCCGCCAAAGGGGCACCAAAGAAGAGAAGACATCTGAGACAGGCTAATTATTAAACCTTTGCCTATGCTTAGTTCCCTCCCCTGATGTATCATAGGCTCTGAGACAATATAGTTTATTACGGAGTAGTAAAAGAAGTTGTCTTTATTGATGCCGGTTTTCACCTTGCTGGGCTTATTCACGGGCAGCTTCCTAAATGTGTGCATAGACAGGTTGCCTCAAGGACAATCTATAATTAAACCTCCTTCCCACTGTCCTGCCTGCAAGCATAAACTTGCCATTCTCGACCTCATTCCCCTGTTTAGCTATCTATGGCTGCGTGGTCGGTGTCGTTATTGCCAAGCCCCCATACCTCTCAGGCTCCCTATTGTAGAAGGAGTAACCGGCCTCCTGTTTGCCTTGCTTTACTGGAAATTCGGGCTTGGGCTGGAGCTGGTTATATCGCTCATCTACGCCTGCTTGCTAATCGTCATTTTCGTCATCGACCTGGAGAACCAGCTGGTCTTGGACAAGATTACCTACCCCAGTATGGCACTTGCCCTTGCCCTTTCCTTTTTCTGGCCAGGACTTGGAGTGATAAGTGCGCTGGGGGGAGGAGCTCTCGGCCGGCTGGTAAGTTCGCTGGCAGGAGGAGCTCTGGGGCTAGTTGCCATGGCACTGCCCTTTATTATCTATCGCCGTGGGATGGGGATGGGAGATATCAAGCTAGGGGCGCTGGTAGGGCTAATGACCGGTTTTCCATTGGTGCTCATAGCTGTGCTACTGTCATGGATAACCGGCGGGCTGGTAGCTGCCATCCTGCTTGCTCTCAAGATTAAAAAGCGCAAAGACCCTATACCTTTTGCCACTTTCCTGGCTGTCTCAGCTATGGTTACCCTGCTTTGGGGACAAGTAATCTGGCAGTGGTATCTGCCGTAGCTATAGAGATTGCTTAGATTTCATATTGCTCTGCTTGACACATAGAGGCAAGATGCCTTAGTTTAATAACGGAGAAGAAAATGGAGACCAGGTATGAAAGGGAAGCATACCAGTTCCTAGCAACCTTTCGCTTTCTGGCTTACGCCCTGGCGGTGATGTTCACGCAGGTTGGGCCATTTCTGGGTGCACCGGCAATGCCTCCTCTGCAACTCTATATAATCCTGGGCACACTCGGCATCTATACCGCCTTGAGAGTCTTCTCTCCTCTCCGCTGGCGGGAGCGGAGCATGATGACCTACCTGATTCTGGCAGGTGATTTTTTGATTTGCATCCTGCTGATTATCTACACCAGCGGTTTGAACAGTCCTTTTCTGCTCTATTCCCTTACCCCTATTATGACAGCAGCCCTTCTTTTTGAGGAAAGGATAGCTCTTTCCCTGGCAGCTATTGCTTCTATCACCCTCTCCTTTACTCACCTGGCTCTGAGCCAGTTCACCGAAAGATTTGTCTGGATTATGCAGGGACACAACCTCACCCTGCTGATAGTCTATACCCTTTTCTGTTTTGTCATTGCCTTGGTACCTTACCGCATTAATCTGAATATCCGCCGGCGTATAGAAAGAGAGGCTATTATCGAGGAGCGCAGAAGAATTGCGCGGGAGATACACGATGGCGTGGCACAGTCACTCAGTTACCTTAATCTGAAAACAAAGCTGGTAAGCGATTCAGTTTCCGCTCAGGACACTGTGAAAGCGCTCACCGAGCTTGGCGACATTCGGAAGGTAGTGCAAGATACCTACGAGGATATCCGGGAATCCATTGACCAATTAAGCACTGAGACAAAAAACCTCCCCATAGTATCAGCCCTGGCAAACTATATCAGGGAATTCGGCGCCAATAACGGTATCAAGGTTCAATTTGATGCCCCCAGGCCTTTCCCCAATCTTTCCCCTGTTGCTGAGTTGCAACTGCTGCGCATCGTCCAGGAATCTCTGACCAACGTCAGAAGACACGCCCAGGCCAGTGAGGTTGAGGTGAAACTAGAGAAGACCGCTGAGGCAGTGGAGATGATAGTCAAGGACAACGGGCAGGGCTTCACCCTTGCCGACTTTGAAAAAGCCCCTCCCGGCTACCACGGACTGAACATCATAAAGGAAAGGGCAGAGACACTCGGAGGCAATTTGAACATCTCTACTGCCCCCGGGGAGGGGACAGCAGTAATGGTCAGCCTGCCTCTTGAGAAAGTGAGGTTATGAAATGGAGCCTATTAAAGTGCTGCTGGTAGACGACCATACCCTGTTTCGCCGCGGCATCGCCGCTGTATTGGCCAACGAGGAGGGACTGGAGGTGGTAGGAGAAGCGGCAGACGGACTGCAGGCAATAGAAAAGGCTAAGGAAATCGCCCCCGATGTGATTCTGATGGACCTCAATATGCCACGCTGCAGCGGATTAGAAGCCATTCAAGCCCTCCAGACAGAGATGCCCCAGATTAATATCCTTGTCCTGACCGTCTCTGAAATGGAGGCTGACCTCTTCGCTGCCATAAAATTCGGTGCCACTGGCTACCTCCTCAAGAAGGCTGAACCAGAGGAGCTGGTCCGCGCTATCATTAGCATTGCTCAAGGCGGGGTGATAGTTTCGCCCCTTATGGCAACCAAGCTGCTCACCGAGTTCAAAGACCTCGCCGCCGGGGTGGAGAGGAAACCCGTTGAGGAAGCCAATGCTGACCTGAGCCCACGAGAGGGAGAGGTGCTGCAACTGGTGGCTCAAGGGGCAACCAATAAGGTAATCGCCGATTCCCTGTTTATCTCCGAAAACACGGTAAAGACCCACCTGCGCAGTATTATGGAGAAGCTACACCTGGCCAACCGGAGCCAGGCAGCCGCCTATGCCGTTAAAAGGGGTCTTGTCCACTATAAGGAGTCGTGAGTCACGAGTCAAGAGTCAAAGAGTCGGGGGCAAGGGACTCCAGACTCCAGACTAATAGAGAAGTCACCCAAAAGAGCTAGCCTCGCACCTTCTAAAATCACCCACTTGCAGGATTGTCGGCAGTAGCGCCGTGCCCTATATTATATTATGTAGACCAGAAGGAAAGGGCTGGTTCCCTCTTTTGAGAGGAAGCAAAAATACCGAGGAAAGGAGGTCAAGAAATGAGATTACCTAAAAGAGGAGAGAAGGGCTTTACCCTGATTGAGCTGCTTATTGTGGTCGCCATCCTGGGCGTGCTGGCGGCGGTGGTCATCCCCAATGTCGGAAGGTTCATCGGACGGGGTCAAGAAGAGTCAGAAGAGGCTGAGATAGCCAACGTTCAGTCAGCGGTGTTAGCCCTGATGGTTGACAACAACCTACCGATACTGCCCGCTCCCATAAGCAACCGTACTAATAACATGGCCGCCTTCCCCGATAACACCTCTTCAACCACATCGGACTTTGATGGTGACGGAGTCAATGATAAGGTCACTGACCCGAGTGGGTATGACTATGATGCGGCTACCGACAAGGTCGGGTACATACTTTTCGGTCATGATGTATCAGGGAATGCCACGAGTGGTAATGGTCCTAACCCCCTCCAAACTAATGTCAACTATGTCGCAACGAACCAAACAGCATACTGGTACACCGTTGATGA
>CAZMUD010000024.1:0-15036 GCA_964569715.1 uncultured Dehalococcoidales bacterium
AAATAGAGGGACAAAAGGACGCCCGGCCTAGTCCCCGGGTTGGTCGCTTGACCCTTCCGGTAACGGAAGGGCTAGATAAATGGTCACCGTCCTTCCCTTTGGGGAAGGATACAGAACTCGGCTTACAGGTTTACTTGACCCTCTTAGTATCCCTTCTCCGAGGCGAGGAGACAACCTCTCCTTAATCGGGAGAGGGGAGGATAATTCTTGGAGGGGCTTGCCCTGTACCAGCTACCCTTGATAGATAATGCTTTCATTTTAAATTTAGCCAAAACACTTTAGAGGAGAGTAAGTCCGATGTTAAAAACAATAAAAATTGCAATGATAACCCTGTTATTGGTGGTGAGCCTTGCCCTGTCTTTTGGTGCTGGCTGTGCTCTAGTTACTGGAAATCTCTCAGACACGGAGCAGGGTCTGGATGTTGTGGAGGAAGCCTGGGACATTATTTTCCGGGATTATGTGGACAGGGATAGGCTTGATGCTAGCGCACTGAGACAGGCAGCTATCAAGGGGATGGTGGAGGCACTGGATGACCCCTACACCTCCTACCTGTCTCCTAAGACCTACCAAATGAGATCAAGCAGCTTAGAGGGGAAATTTGAGGGTATTGGAGCTTATGTAGGGATTAGGGATGAGCAGCTAATGATTATTGCTCCCATTCCCGATTCACCAGCGGCTAAGGCAGGTATCAAGGCTGGTGACATAATTCTGGAAATCGATGGTAGTTCTACCTCAGAGGTGAGTTTGGATGAAGCCGTGCTTCATATCCGCGGACCAAAGGGGACATCAGTCAGGCTTCTTGTTCTTCACCAGGGTGAGACTGAGCCTGAGGAGATTGATATAATTAGAGCTAAAATTGAGGTACCCAGTGTCCGCTTCGAGATGAGAGAAGACATCGCTTATATTAATATCAGCCATTTTACTGAACGCACCAATGAAGAGCTATCCCCGGTGCTGGAGAGCATAGCCCAGGAAGGGGCTACTGGCATTATTCTTGACCTGCGCAGTAATCCGGGTGGCTTACTGGGGGTAGTGGTTGATGTGGCTAGCCGCTTTTTGAAGGAGGGGGTAGTCGTTTATGTGGTGGATAATCAAGGAAAGCAGACTTCTTTATCAGTTGAGCCCAATGCTATAACTACTGAGCTGTCCTTGATTGTTTTATCGGATAATTACAGTGCTAGCGGCAGCGAGGTATTGGTTGGAGCCCTGCAAGACTATGGTCGCGCCACCATTGCTGGCACAAAAACCTATGGCAAGGGCAGTGTTAATACCCTGCACCGGCTTCAAGATGGCTCAGGGTTATATATTACCACTGCTCGCTGGCTTACCCCGGATGGACGTTTGATTGAAGGAGAGGGGATAGAACCAGACTACCAGCTTGAGCTTGAGGGGGAGGATGCTATCCAGTGGGCAATAGACTATCTGAAGGGCAACAAAGGATGAGTCGGTAGCGAAGGTAGACAAAAAGGAGTTTTATAGCGTTGTTATAGTGCTGACTAAAGCTGAATTTCCTCCGGCTCAATCTTGCGTAGCTTATCCATGCTTTCCAGTCGGTCTATGTAGAGGACTCCATTCAGGTGGTCTATTTCGTGCTCCAGAGCTTGAGCTAAAAGTTCGTCTGCCTTAATTCGTATCTCCTTCCCGTTTTGGTCACGCCCTTTAGCCGTAACTGAGACGGCACGTTTAACCTCTCCCACATAGCCAGGAACACTAAGACAGCCCTCGTTTACCAGGCGTTCCCCGCTCCTTCGCACTATCTTAGGATTGATTAGGACTATATCTTCTTGTCCGGGTAGGCCGATAACGGCTACTCGCAAGGAAACGCCTACCTGCGGGGCAGCCAACCCTACCCCCGGAGCCGAGTACATTGTCTCAATCATATCGCTTATCAGCTTCTGGATTGAGCCATCAATAAACCTGACCCGCTTTGATTTCTGCCGTAGTACTGGGTCGGGTACTACACGAATAGGAATAATTGCCATCTGACCTCCTCCAGTATTATACCATTATCTAAGGTTCAGTTCAGTATTGTATCTTCTACAGCCCTACCGGGTCAATGTCTACTGTCCAGCCTTGAGGAATAGGTATTGGCGATAGGAAAGCGGATGGCTCAGAGCCGCGAAGTATGAGTTGCCACCGAAACCTGCCCCGTAGCCGATGAATAAATGCCGGTGCCGGTCCAATTACACTGAGGTCGGCTATCCCCTTTGAATCTCTCTCCTCAATAAGGAGGCGCTTCATCCTTTCTGCCTCTCTCTGGCAAAGAGCATCGTTAGTATGGGTATAGATAAGGCTAGCCAGTCGGCTGAAAGGGGGATTGTGAAGCTGGCGTCGGTAGTCAATTTCCTTGTCGTAAAAGAGGGTATAGTCATGTTTAGCTGCTGCCTGAATGGCATAGTGTTCAGGAGAATAGGTCTGAATGATAGCCTGTCCCCCCAAGGGACCACGCCCGGCTCTCCCCTCCACCTGACTCAGCAGTTGAAAAGTTCTCTCTCCAGCCCGGAAGTCAGGCAGGTTTAAACCGGTATCAGCACTAACTACTCCCACCAGGGTAACCTGGGGCAAATCCAATCCCTTGGTAATTATCTGTGTGCCAATAAGAATATCAGCTTGGTGGGCACGGAACTTGTTTAGTATCTCCTGGTGGGAATACTTCCGCCTGGTGGCATCGCTGTCCCAACGCAGCAGCCTGGCTTGGGAGAAGGTATAACTTGCTTCCTGCTCTAATTTCTGGGTGCCAACGCCCAGAAACTTTATCCGCCGACTCAAGCACCGGGGACAAAGCTGAGGGACTGGTATTCTGTAGTTGCACTGGTGGCAGACTAAAGTATCTTCAGCCAGATGGTAGGTAAGCGCAACCTCACAGCGCCGGCAGCGGAGGACAAAGCCACAATTACGGCACTGAATAAAGGTGGCGGCTCCCCTTCGGTTAAGAAATAGAATCACCTGCTCCCCACCGGCTACAGCTTTAGCTATAGCTCGAGACAGAGAGCGGCTGAAAAGGCTCCTGTTCCCTGCCTTAAGCTCCTCCCTTAAATCTACTACCTCAACCCGGGGTAGGGGTGAACTCTCGCTGGGGGTAACCCGTTCAGGGAGCCGAAGCAGGTGATAGTCTCCCCTTTGAGCATGATAGAAGGTCGCTACATCAGGGGTGGCACTGCCTAGAACAACTACCGCTCCGGTTAATTCAGCTAGCTTAATAGCTACATCACGAGTGTGGTAGCGTGGTGATTTATCGTGCTGCTTGTAGGTCCATTCATGCTCCTCGTCAATAACTATAAGGCCCAGGTCAGGTTGAGGAGCAAAAATAGCACTCCTGGGACCAATGACTACGTCAAATTCTCCGTTTCTTATTCGCTGCCACTCATCAAATTGCTCACCCAGGGAGAGCTGGCTGTGAAGGATAGCTACCTTGCCGGGAAAGCGTGAGGCGAATCGCTCTATAGTCTGGGGAGTAAGGGCAATTTCTGGAACCAGAACAATACCTCGCTTGCCCAGCCTCACTGCTTCAGCTAGCGCCTGCAGGTAAATCTCTGTCTTGCCGCTTCCGGTAACCCCATGAAGCAGGAAAACATTTGGATGCTCATTTACCTTTACCTTTTGTTTCAAGCTTTGGCTAATAGACCGGAAGGCTGATTCTTGGGCAGCGGTAAGAGTCAGCGGGTAAGATGGGGTTATATCCTGGGAGGAAAGGGGGTCGCGCCTTACTTCAATTGACTGAACTATGACTAAACCCTTATTGGCCAGGGCATCAGTCACTGCTTTATTACTTTTAACCCTCTGCCTGGCTTCCCTCAGTGGAACCGGTTTGGACTGCTGAGCCAGGAAGTCAAGAAGAGCCGCCTGTTTGTTGGCTCCTTTTTTTTGCAGTCTGGCTGCTTCCTGTAGAGCTTCATCAGCCTCAATTGCCAGGCTGAGATAGGGTTCCTCCTTTGGGCTTACCCTAATCGGTTCTAGCTCATAGCTTCTTACAGCTAACCCTCGTCTTACCAGTTGTGAAACGATGGCTTGAGCTTTTTTCTTGCCTAAAATCCCCTCTAGCTGCCTCAGGCTTACTTTGCCTTGCCTCTGGACTAGTTCCAGAGCCTGTCTTTGTTTTGGGGGAAGAGAAGATAAGTCAAGGTCATTGAGGGTTGAGGGGATGGAGATAAAAGTGAGAGCCTTCCGCTCAAACCCTGGCGTCAGCATTAAAGCTACGGCGTCAAAGAGGGGCGATAGATAGTGCTGGCTTATCCAGTAGGCCAGCGATACATAGGCTGGGGATAATACCGGGCGGGGCTCAATAAGGCCAGCTATTTCCTTGGTTTCTTCCACCGCGGGGTAATCGCTTAGCTCTAAAACGATACCCTGAAGGAGCTTCTCGCCAAAAGGCACCCATACCGCTTGCCCCACATTGATGCTCAGACCAGAGGGTATAGCATAGCTGAATGTCTGGCGCTGTGCTACTGGCGAATTTACACAAACCTCGGCATACCTCATGCTATGCTCCAGCGAAGTAGCTCTTTCTGTACTTTAAGTGAAGTATGCTTAGTTTAAAAACCTTTCTCTACTCCAGCGAGGCAACTCTTAGTCTAATCTTGCTCTTGTTCCAGCTTCGGCGCTTCCTCTGGTTCCTGTTCCGATTCTTGCTCTTTTTCCAACTTTGGTGCTTCCTCTGGTTCCTGTTCTGGCTCTAGCTCTGGTGCTTGTTCCAGCTTTCGTGCTTTTTCTCGTTCCCGTTCCAACTTTCGTGCTTCTTCTCGTTCCTGTTCTAACTCTTGCGTGCTTAATCGTCTTTCCTTAATACGGGACGCCTTAGCACTGAGCCCACGCAGGTAGTAAAGCTTAGCCCGGCGTGTTTTCCCGTGCCTTATTACGTCCACCTTTTCCACACGCGGTGAATACAGCGGAAAGGTGCGCTCTACACCTACACCATAGGTAACCCGCCTCACCGTAAAGCTAGAGCCAGCTCCGCAATTTCTTACCTTGATTACTACTCCTTGAAATGCCTGGGTGCGCTCTTTATCTCCCTCCACCACCTTGAAACTGACTTTTATCGTGTCACCAGGAGCAAAAGCCGGGATGCTGGAATTTGATTTGACTTCAACAAGTGATGCGATATTCATTCGAAAATACTCCCTATGTATTTATTAGGATTGTTTCAATCTGTTTCTTAAACTACCTTCTCTCCAAACTTGGCTTGGCTTTGTTTAATAACTGCTTTTCCTCCGAACTTAGCTTGGCTTTGTCTAATAACTCTGGGCGGCGCTTCAGAGTGCGGATGATTGCCTGCTGGCGGTGCCACTTAGCTACTTGGGCATGATTTCCTGAAAGTAAAATTTCAGGTACCGCTTGCCCTCTATACACTGGGGGACGTGTGTATTGAGGGTGTTCTAGCAGCCCGGTAGCATGGGAATCATCTATTGCCGAAGCTGCTGAACCGAGAACCCCGGGCACCAACCTGACTATAGCATCGGCTACCACCATAGCCGCTAACTCACCACCACTAAGAACATAATCGCCGATACTAATTTCATCAGTTACTAGATGCTCACGTACCCGCTCATCAACCCCTTCATAGTGACCACAAATAAGAATGAGATGGCTATGTTTTGATAGCTCTAGGGCAATTTGTTGAGAAAAAAGACGACCCTGCGGGGTAAGCAGAATAATTGGCACCCCATTAGTCTCTTCTTTAAGGGATATATCTGATTTTATTGCCTCTACAGCCTCAAAAATAGGTTCTGGCTTGAGCACCATGCCGGCTCCGCCCCCGTAAGGATAGTCATCAACAGTGTGATGTTTATCATGGGTATAGTCTCGAATATTACAGATGTTAATCTCAACCAGCTTACGGTCGATAGCCCGCTTGAAAATGCCAGCGCTAAGTGGGCTCTGAAACATCTGGGGAAACAGGGTCAAAATATCAATTTGCACAGATTCTATTCTAACACATATAAGGGTTGCTGAAAAAGCCCTTTACGTTTTTTTCTTTGGCCCATCTAATCTACCACCTGCCCGCTTTCAGCCCCCGCTGGAAAACAATGTATTTCGGTGAAATCACTACTAAATTACATAAAAAATTTGCAATTTTGAAAAAATTTATGAAAAAGGACTTGACAAATTAAAAATTGTGTTGCAAAATGGTAGAATATGGTGAATAATGGTAAGCAGTGGTAAGCTAGACCATACTTGGAGAGTTAAAAATGTTCCTGGGTGAATTTGAATATAAGATTGATGAGAAGGGCAGGGTGCCTATCCCGCCTAAGTACAGGAGAGAACTAAGGGAGGGAGTGATACTATCGCTAGGGGTAGAGAGGTGCATTGATGTCTATACCCTGGCTGAGTGGAAAAAGGTGGCGGCTACTCTGACTGCCGGTCCACTCGCACGTAGCAAGTTGAGAAGGCTAAATCGAGCTATTTTTGCTACCGCCTTTAGTCTTAATATTGATGGGCAGGGGAGAATAGCCCTGCCTGTTCCATTACGAGAGTATGCTGGGATTGAGGATGAAGTAATTATAACTGGAGCCAATACTTATCTTGAACTGTGGAACAAGGAGCAGTGGGAATCGGAGAAGGCTACTAGTCAGGAACAAGCCTGGCAAATTATAGAAAGCCTAGAGCAGCATTGATGAGTCAAGTGATGTTGGCACCTGTTCATATCCCGGTTCTAGTTGAAGAGACCATTAGGGCGCTCGCTGTTCAGCCTGGGGGCCGCTATATTGATTGCACCCTCGGTGGTGGCGGACATGCTGCTGCCATTCTGGAGCGTAGCTCGCCTGGTGGACAGCTATTGGGCATTGATGCTGACCCTGAGGCTATAGAAATAGCCAGGGCAAGGCTTGAAGCCTATGGTGGTTCAACCCTTCTAATTAACGAAAACTTCGTTAATTTACAGGCTATTTGTTACAAGTATGACTTTCTCCCGGTGCATGGTATTTTGTTTGACCTGGGGCTTTCCTCCCTTCAGCTCAACGGCAATGGCCGTGGTTTCAGTTTTCAGCATGACGCACCGTTAGATATGCGCTTGAATCCCAACCAAGAGCTTACCGCTGCCGATATCGTTAACACCTACTCTGAGGCTGACCTAGCTCGCCTGATAAAAACGTATGGTGAGGAAAGCTACAGCCGTCGAATAGCCCGCCACATCGTGCAGGAACGCCCTGTAAAAACTACCCTTCAGCTAGCTAGGATGATAGAACAGGTTATTGGAAGCAGAAGGCGTAGAATTCACCCGGCTACCAAAACCTTTCAGGCACTACGAATAGTGGTTAACCAAGAGCTTGAACACCTGGAATCAGCTCTAAAACAGGCGGTTAACCTCCTTGGCTTTGAAGGTAGACTGGTTGTTGTCAGCTATCACTCTCTCGAAGACCGCATAGTAAAACAATTTATGCGGCGAGAAGCAAAGGATTGTATTTGTCCCCCGGGCACGCCAACCTGTGTTTGCGAACATACTGCCAGCCTGAGATTGGTCAAAAGGAGGGTCATTACTCCTTCTCTGGCGGAGGTTCGGATTAATCCGCGTAGTCATAGTGCCAGATTGAGAGTGGCTGAGCGTGTTATTACTCAGGATGAGCACTATAAGATTATGGAAAGGCTGTGTTCTACAGCAGAAGTTAAAGCTAATGGCTGGAGGAGACCAATTTTGCTGGAAAAGCTCCGAGAGGCTTTTGCAGTAGCCTAGACTAGATAAAATCTTTGAGACCACTCGATAACAACCCGGAAGGGTTGGAATCTAGCTAAGAAGGAGGGCTGATGGAGGAAAAGACTATAGCTTCTATTGATGTTGGTACTACTATGACTGACTTAAAATTGAGAGTGGTTGAGCACATTCTTGCTCGATATGATGGCTATGGGACCAATGATGTACAGAATATTCTAAACGAGACTAAGGTTGGAGCGTGGAGAAAGCCAACTTTACTGAAGATGCTCAAAATGGTCTTTTCCGCGTCCTAGATTGGTAAGGGGGCATTTAAAATGTGAAAAATTCATATAACTCAAAAGGGTCGGAATCTAGCTAAAAAGGAGGGGCTAAATGAGAAAGTGGACTACTATAGCTTCTATTGATGTTGGTACTACTAAGGTATGTACTACTATAGCTGAAGCAGACGGTGGGGATGTTCTTCGAGTTGCCGGTGTTGGCATCACCCCATCAAAGGGTTTGCATAAGGGCTTGGTGGTCAACATCAATGAGGCCAGAGAGTCGATCCGCGAATCGGTGAAAAAAGCGGAGCAAGTCAGCGGCTACAAGGTAGAATCGGCTTATGTTGGTGTCACTGGGCGGCATGTCAGCTCGCTGAATAACCAGGGAGTAGTAGCTATTACTCGCAATGACCGATTGGTGCGCCCAGATGACTTGAAGCGAGTACTGCAATGTGCCCAGAGTGTTAAGGTTCCCAGCGACCGAAAGCTGCTCCATGTTATTCCCCGGCATTATGCTGTTGATGGTCAAGCTGGAGTCCAGAACCCGGTAGGGATGCATGGCTTCAGGCTGGATGTGGAAACACACGTCATTACTGCCGCCGTAACTTCCGTCCAGAATCTAGTAAAGTGTATTCGAGGTATTGGCGTAGATATTGAGGACCTCGTCCTTGAGCCTTTAGCCAGCAGTGAGGCAATATTGACCGATGATGAGAAGCAAGTGGGTGTTATACTGGCCGATATAGGTGGTGGTACTACAGACATTGCTGTCTTTAAAGATGGAAGCATCTGGCATACCGCCATTCTACCTGTAGCCGGTTATCAACTCACCAGAGATGTTGCTATTGGTTTAGGGCTACCATTTGATGTAGCTGAGGAAATGAAGAAAAGGTATGGTAGTGTTATACCTGTTTATGAAGGTAAGGCGGAGTCCAATAGCGTAGCAACCGGAGATGGACATGGAGCCTCCTATCAGGATTTATGTGACATTATCAGGGCTCGAGTTGAGGAAATCATAAGGCTTATTCTGCTTGAGCTGCCACGCTCTGAATATGAAACACTGGTTCCTGCAGGATTGGTACTCACTGGCGGTAGCTCTAACCTGTCTGGCATAGATACCCTGGGGCGCGATATACTACGACTCCCGGTAAGGGTGGGCACTCCGACCGATATATACGGTATTACCGATGCCCTTTGCGACCCGGCATATGCCACAAGCGTTGGTCTCTTGCTCTGGGGAGCAAAACACCAGAGCACGCAGAGTAGTTGGAAATTCCGTGGAATAGGTGCCGGCTGGCGGCGTTTAATTTTCCAATTTAGGAACTTATTTCGTTAGGCGGTTGCCAGCCAAGAATAACTAATATATGAAGAAAGGAGGAAGATATGGCAAAGGCAAGCTTCACTATTAACCCGGCCAAGATTAAGGTTATCGGTCTGGGTGGCGGTGGTTGTAATGCTATAACCCGTATGGTTCAAGAGGAAATTCAAGGTGTAGAGTTTGTTGCTGTGAACACTGATGCCCAAGCCATGGCTATTACTGAAGCCCCAACCCGCATCCAGCTTGGGGAGAAACTTACCAGGGGATTAGGCGTTGGTGGTGACCATGTCCTTGGTCAAAGAGCGGCTGAGGAAAGCCGTGACGAGCTTAAAGAGGTTATCTCAGGGGCTGATATGGTGTTTATCACCGGTGGTATGGGCGGTGGCACTGGTACCGGGGCTGCTCCTGTTCTTGCTGAAATAGCCAAACAAAGCGGAGCCCTTACTATTGCTGTGGTCACCAAGCCATTCAGCTTTGAGGGAACGAACCGCTGCCAGGTGGCAGAGGAAGGCATTACCCGGTTGCTAGATAAGGTTGACACGCTTATTATCATCCCTAATGACCGCTTGCTTGACCTGTGTGACCAGAAAACGGGCGTGGACAGTGCCTTTAAGCTAGCCGATGATGTGCTGAGACATGGTGTTCAGGCTATCTCTGAAGTTATCACCGTCCCTGGAATGATTAACCTTGATTTTGCTGATGTCAAAGCAGTGATGCAGGATGCCGGCCCAGCTTGGATGTCCATAGGAAGGGGGTCAGGTCAAAATCGAGCCATAGATGCGGCTAAGGAAGCCTTAGCTAGTCCCTTGTTGGATGTTTCCGCTGGAGGGTCAAGGGGAGTGCTATTCAACGTTGTTGGTAGCAGTAGCCTCACCCTGTTTGAGGTTAATGAGGCAGCTGAGGTAATCAAGCAAGCAGTGGACCCCGAGGCTAACATCATCTTTGGGGTGGCTCACGACCCTAGTATGGACAAAGAGCTAAGGATTACCCTAATCGCTACCGGGTTTGTTTCCAAGAAGGGGTTGGCAGGAGTTAGCCGAGATGAGGAACTTACAGAGTTCCTTTCCAGCTTAAAGAAGAGCGAAGATGAATTAGATGTTCCCTCCTTCTTGCGTCGCCCGCTATTCAGCCATCGGCGACAGGTAGTAACTTCAGCCACTAAAGTTGAGAAAACGCCACAGCAGACCACTTTGATTTAAAGTTCCCGGGGAATCCACCGAACTTCCAGTCTAGGGTGAAGGCTGTAGGGTAAGAAAACCCTGCAGCCTTCTTCTTTCTACGATATCCTCACAAGTGAAAAAACCACCTGAAAAATTACCCCCAAAACTCTTGACAAACACAATATATTGTGGTATTGTAGGTCTGTTTCCCTATATACTGTAGAGGTTGGTGATGAACTGTCCCTTTTGTGGTTACCAGGATTCCAAGGTCATAGATTCCCGCGATGTAAACGATGGCATACGCCGTCGGCGTCAGTGCCTGAGCTGTAGCTCTCGCTTTACTACCTATGAGCGATTGCAGCCAACCGGCCTTTTTGTTATTAAGAAAGACCAGAGGCGCGAAGAGTTCAGTAAGGATAAACTGCTAACCGGTATTCGTAAGGCTTGTGAAAAACGGCCACTGCCTACCGGCACCGTTGATAAGCTCGCCGATGATATAGAAGCTGAGCTTTACCACCAGGGCAGGGTAGAGATACCCAGTGCTGTCATCGGTGATATGGTAATGAAGGGGTTAAAGAGCCTGGACCATATTGCCTATATCCGCTTTGCCAGCGTCTATCGGGACTTTACTGATATCACTGTCCTAAAACGAGAAATAGATACCCTGGTAAGTGATGAAACTGAGGTATCTCGTCCTACCAGTCAGCTACCATTGCTCCCGGCTGAGGAATTAGAGACGGTGGCTAAGAGACGCCAGAGGAATCGGAGATGACTAAAGCTAATCAATCAGGAAATAAACAATTAATCGAGCTTAATCGCACCCGGGTTGCCCAGGCTGTCTTTGCTGCCGCCGAGTCTATGGGTATAGCCGATAGAAAGCTAGTGGAGCAACTCACTGCACAAGTGATTAAACGTCTGGAAAAATCGAAGCCGCTACCTGAAACGGAACAGCCTCTGCCCGGAATGGAAGACCTGGTGCCCAAGTCCCGGCGAAGTCAAAAACAACTGCCCAGTGGGTTTGAAATCCAGGCTATAGTAGAAGAAATCTTGGCGAGTAAAGAAAAAGAATCAGTTGAGAAAGAGGAGGTTAAACCTATGGCAGAACCAACTATCCAAATCAAGTCGGAGGTTCAGCTTGCTCCTGGTATCAGTCTTACCGAAAATGCCCTTCGTGTTCTGGAAAGAAGGTATCTGAAGAAAGATAAGCAGGGGCAGGTTATTGAGACACCGGAGGAGATGTTCCGTCGTGTAGCACAGGCTGTTGCTTCTGCTGAACTCACCTACGACCCTGAGGCAGATGTCGAGGCTAGGGCAGAGGAATTCTATCAGTTGATGGCAAATCTTGAGTTTCTGCCTAACTCGCCTACCCTGATGAATGCCGGCAGAGAGCTAGGGCAGCTATCCGCCTGCTTCGTCCTCCCGGTTGAGGATTCGATGGAGTCTATATTTGATGCTGTAAAAAATACCGCCCTTATCCATAAGAGTGGTGGTGGGACAGGGTTTTCCTTCTCCAGGCTAAGACCGGAAATGGGCAGAGTCGGCTCGACCGGAGGTGTTGCCAGTGGTCCGGTTTCCTTCATGCGAGCCTTTGACATCGCTACTGATGTCATTAAACAGGGAGGCATGCGCCGTGGGGCGAATATGGCTATCCTTAATGTTGACCACCCCGATATTATGAAGTTCATAACAGCTAAGGACGACCCTACTGTCTTTACTAACTTCAATCTCTCGGTAGCCGTAACTAATGAATTTATGGAAGCGGTCAATGCTGGCCGAGACTATAATCTGGTAAACCCACATACCCAAGAGGTGCAGGCTCAGGTCAATGCCAAAAAGGTGTTCGACGAGATAGTGGCTATGGCCTGGAAAACAGGCGACCCGGGCATTGTCTTTATTGACCGAATAAATCAGGATAACCCTACTCCCCATCTGGGTAGAATTGAAAGCACCAACCCCTGTGGTGAGCAGCCACTGCTCCCCTATGAATCTTGCAATCTGGGCTCTATCAATCTAGCTAGGATGTTACACACCACAAATGGGACTACTGAGATTGATTATCCCAAGCTGGCCAGAACAGTAGGAGTGACGGTGAGATTTTTAGATAATGTCATTGATGTCAATAGATTTCCTCTGCCGGAAATAGAGGAAATGACCAAGAAGTCCAGGAAAATAGGGCTTGGGGTAATGGGCTTTGCCGATACGCTAATTCAGCTGGATATTCCCTATGACTCAGAGGAGGCACTGCAAGTTGCTTCTGATGTTATGCGCTTCATAAGTGAGGAGGCAGGTAAAGCCTCGGCAGAATTAGCCAAGGAGCGGGGGGTTTTCCCTGCCTTTGGGGGTAGCATCTATGATGTTGCTGGTGGTTCCAGACCGAGAAATGCGTCATGCACTACCATTGCTCCTACCGGCACACTGAGCATAATAGCTGGTTGTTCCAGCGGCATTGAGCCACTTTTTGCCCTGAGCTATATTCACAATATCCTGGACGGCGCCCAGCTAGTAGAGGTAAATCCCTATTTTGAGGAGGTAGCTAAGCGTGAAGGCTTCTACTCTGAGGAGCTTATGCAGCAGCTAGCTTCTGGTGCCCAACTCCATACTTTGGAAGGCATCCCCGACAAAATCAAACGGTTGTTTGTCACCGCTCATGAAATAAGCCCCGAGTGGCATGTCTGGATGCAGGCAGCCTTCCAGAAGGCTACACATAACGCGGTGTCTAAAACAGTCAACTTCCCCCAGGAAGCTACCCGGGAGGACATAGCCAAAGTATATTTACTCGCTTACGAACGGGAGCTAAAGGGCATAACTATTTACCGGGATAGAAGCCGTGAAGCACAGCCGTTAAGCACCAGCCAGGTAGAGAAAAAAGTGGAAGAAGTTGGGATTGCTCCTAGAAAAAGGTCAAAGGTAACATCAGGGATTACCGAGAGGGTAACCACCGGTTGTGGCTATATCTATGTAACCGTAAACTCCGATGAGCAGGGTATATGCGAGGTCTTCTCCACTCTGGGCAAAGCTGGAGGCTGTGCCTCAGCCCAGCTTGAAGCCACCTGCCGACTTATCTCCCTGGCATTAAGGTCCGGGGTAGATGTGGCTAAAGTGGTAAGGCAACTCCGTGGTATCCGCTGCCCATCCATTGCATGGGAAGAGGGTAAGGCTGTGCTCTCCTGCGCCGATGCCATTGCCAGCGTTCTGGAAAAACATATAAGCGGTGATGATAAGCCCAAGCTTGAGGACTATGGCTTAGCTAAAAATCTAGCCGGGCAGTGCCCTGAATGCGGTGGTCTGCTGGCATACCAGGAAGGCTGCTTCATCTGCCCTAGCTGCGGATATACCAAGTGTTAAGTGAAAGGAGGTGATACATGACGGATAAGACAGATAGGGTAATGATATTTGTTGATGGCAGTAACCTCTACCATTCCCTTAAGGGTTTTTTCAAGAGGACTGGCATAGACATCGGTAGGTTTTCCCACAAGCTCCTGGAAAAGCGTCGGTTGATAAGGATTTATTACTATAATGCCACAGTGGGGCGGAAAGAGGAGCCAGAGCGATACCGGGACCAACAAGCTTTCTTTGCCAGTGTAAGTTCAATACCTTATTGCGAGCTGCGTTTAGGACGTTTGGTTTATATTAATTGGCCCAATGTCCCACCCTATGAAAAAGGGGTTGATATACAATTAACTACAGACCTGCTGACTCACAGTTTTAAGAACAATTATGATGTGGCTATTCTGGTTGCCGGTGATAGCGATTATGTAGGTGCCCTGCAGGCGGTAAAGGATAACGGGAAGCACACAGAGGTGGCATTATTTGGCAAAGAACGGACTTCTCGGCCATTAAGGGAAGTGGCTGATAAAGTGATAACTATAGACGGCCGATTTTTGAGAGGCTGCTGGAAATAAACAAATAGCTTGAATTGGGACGAAATCAAAAAGCCAGACGAGGGCTTTCCGTCTGAAGTAGTCTTATCTTGTCTCACCGACTACGAAGGCGATGGCATATTCCTTGGAATCGGAGAGGCTGATAGCCAGCGTGTCTAAGTCCAAGTCATCAGCTTTGTCTTGCGCTTTATCATATAGATGGACTGTTGGCTTGCCACTAGGTTCAGCCAGTATCTCTATCTCCCTCCAGCTAATACCCCTGATTCCAGTGCCAAGGGCTTTCATCACCGCTTCCTTGCCAGCAAAGCGGGCAGCCAGAGATGAAGGCTTTTTGCGGCATAGCCTGAGTTCTGGCTCAGTATATACCCGCTGAAGGAAACTCTCTCCCCAGTGGTCTATAGCCTTTTGAATGCGAGCTATTTCTATTATGTCTATACCAATGTGTTGCATTGTCTATAATGTGTGCTGAGCCTACCGAGTTAGAGGTATATTTTAGCACTAATCCGAGTCCATTATAAACCTCTGAAAACTTTTTTTCAGCAAAGGTCAAAGCGCGTTGTAAATTAACCATTGAGGTGGTGTCTAAAAGGTGGTAGTCTATTACTACCGAATATCCATCCCGGCACGCTGTGGGTTAGGGGCGAAGGTTCTTGTGAAGGTATGAGCATTGCCAGGAAGCTGTTTTTTTGTTAACATTTTATAGGATTTTGTTCTTGGGGAAGTGTCGGAACTGGCAGACGAGCATGATTTAGGATCATGTGCCGCAAGGCGTGGG
>CAZMUD010000025.1:0-14867 GCA_964569715.1 uncultured Dehalococcoidales bacterium
TCTAAATTCGCTAGGTAGCTATATTGAGCAGGAAAGGACAGATATTACCCTGCGCCTGACCGCTATTGCCGCCGAAGGTAGCGAGGTGCAGCAGGCAGGATTGAGCCTGGGTAGCCGTGATGATTTTAGCTTAATCCAGGGTCGCCACCGGCAAGTAGAACAACTGGCACAGCGGGCTGTGGAGTTATTATCCGCTCCACAGGTAAGCGGAGGCGAATATACTGTGGTATTAGACCCGGTTCTGGCTGGTGTCTTCGTCCATGAAGCCTTTGGACACCTATCAGAGGCTGATTTTGTTTATGAAAACGACCGCTTACGCCAGATTATGACTCTGGGCAAAGAATTTGGCAGCGTTGAGCTTAATATCGTTGATTCTGCAGCGATGCCCGGACTGCGGGGTAGCTATAAATATGATGATGAAGGCGTGCCAGCCACTAAAACCTACCTTATCAGAGAGGGTAAATTAGTCGGCCGGCTTCATTCCAGGGAAACTGCCGCCAAGATGAATGAAGAGCCTACGGGTAATGCCAGGGCTATTAACTATCGCTACCCACCCATTGTGCGCATGACCAACACCTACATCGAGCCAAAGGCAGCCTCTCTTGATGATATAATAGGTGACATTAAGGAAGGGGTGTATGCCAAAAACTGGTATGGTGGCATGACCAGTATGGAGATGTTTACCTTCTCCGCCGGTGAAGCCTATATGATTCGTAACGGCAAGGTCGCTGAGATGCTACGACCGGTAGTGCTTACCGGCAATGTGTTCACTACCCTTAAAAACATAGATGCCATTGGTAACGACCTGGAGATGAACCAGGGTGGTGGCTGTGGCAAAGGGGAGCAGATGCCTCTGCCTGTTGCCAATGGTAGCCCTCATATCAGGATTCGCCACTGTTTAGTCGGAGGCAGATAAGTGGAAAATATCCTTTTTCAAACTAAAAGGCGTTTATCATGCCAAGATTAAGCATTATTTAATGGGAGGCATATGAGTGGAAAGCATTCTTGCTGAAGCTAAAAAGGTCGCTGAGGAAGCTGAGGTCTTCATGGTGTCCTCAGAAGAAACGCCCGTTCAATTCGAAGCCAACCGCCTGAAACATATCCAAAGCAAACAGAGCACAAGCGTGGCTCTGCGTATCGTGAGACAAGGCAAGATTGGCTATGCCGCGGCTACACAGCTAGACGATAGACAGGAACTGGTCAATATGGCAGTAGAAACAGCAGAGTTTGGTATGACAGCCAGGTTTGAGCTTCCCTCCTTTACCTCCTACCCCCAGATTGAAGTCTTCGACCCTGCTGTAGAATCGGTATCCACAGAGGAAATGGTTAAACTGGGTGAAGAACTGATATCCACCATTAAGGCTCATACCCCGGACCTTGTCTGTGACGCAGCGGTAAGTAAGGAGGTAATATCAGTCCGTATCATAAATTCTCGCGGTGGACAGGCAAACTATAAGCAAAGTATCTTTAGCCTGGGTATTGAGGGACAACTGATTCGTGATACCGATATGCTCTTTGTCGGTGAAGGCCAAAATTCCTGCCACCCCATACCGGAGTCCAAAACTGTAGCTGAGGTTGTGCTCCAACAACTTGACCTGGCTAAAGACCGAGCCTCAGCACCAACCAAGTTACTGCCGGTGGTTTTTACCCATCACGGGGTAGCCAGCTCCTTAATCGCGCCTTTGATAGCTGCTTTTAACGGTAAGGTAGTTCTGGAGGGGGCTTCACCTATAGGCAGTAAACTTGGTCAGCTGGTTTTCGACGAGAAATTACAGTTGTGGGATGACCCTACTATAGCCTACCGCCCGGCAAGCCGCCCCTGTGACGATGAAGGGATACCCAGTCAACGCACTCCCCTTATTGAGCAGGGGGTGGTAGCTAATTTTCTTTATGACCTGCAAACAGCCGCCCTGGCCCATACCCAGAGCACCGGTAACGGCCATAGAAGTCGTGGTGGACTACCTGCCCCCTCACCCAGTGCCTTTATTATTGCCCCGGGCAAGGCTACCTTCGACCAGATGGTTGCTGATATTAAGGAAGGGCTGGTTGTTGAGCAGCTCATGGGGGCAACCCAGGGCAATATTCTGGGTGGCGATTTCAGTGGCAATGTTCTTTTAGGTTATAAGGTAGAAAATGGTAAAATAGTAGGTAGGGTTAAAGATACCATGGTCTCCGGGAATATTTACCAGCTTCTTAAACAGATTACAGCTATCGGCAGCGATGCCAGGTGGGTAGGCGGCTTTCTTAACACCCCACCCCTCTACTTCCCCAGTGTGTCAGTAGCTAGTAAGTAACCGCAGAAAGGAGCTGAGAAAACTACTATACTGAAGAAATATGTTGGAATTATTATATTATGGGGTGCGAGGTGTTATGAAGTATGAATAAAGAATTGGTAGAAATTCTAAAGCTGTATTCAACAGGTACTCACGGAGAATTAAGTAGCTATCTTGTAGGGAAATCAAAGGACACACTCATCGGAGTGCTCGTAGACCTGATTACCATGTATATTAATGACAAAAACTCGTCAACTGTAAGAGAATTTATTACAGTTACTTTCGCAGGATACAATCATGTAGAAAAGAAGATTGGTTATAATGGATTCAAGCAAGATACCTTCTCTGGGATAACTACAAAATGCGAAGCTAAGCCTAAGAATGTAGACACAAATTCTGAGTCAAAAGATAAGTTAAAGGGTTATGGAAATTTCTCTGATTATACTTTCAGGAGGTTAGAAAGGGACAAACAGGAAAAGGGGCTAAACATGTTGGTTAGTGGCTTTGTAGATGGCAGGTTAGTCTATATTTTAGAATTTCCCTTTTCTTGTCCTTCGTTTGTGAGCAATTTGGAGTCACAATTAAAGCGGAGATTTCCCGGTGGCAAAGATATCCCTAACGAATATTTAAGAAGTGCAAGCTTTGCCTATAAGGATTTCATCAGTTGCCCGCAACTGAAAACGGTATATCTTGCCGATAAGAGTGAATTGGAGAGATATAGGCAACACATAGTAAGAGACTTCTCTAAATTCTTAGAGGGGAAAGCAAAGTGACTCAATCAAATTTTATGAATCGTATAATCGTGGGTGATGCTCTTAGAGTTTTAAGGGAAATACCCTCAGAGATTGTTGATATGGGTGTGACTTCACCACCATACAATAAGGGAGAGAATAAGAAAGGCTGGCTTGTAAAGAATGTAAAGTATAATGATTCGACAGATAAGCTTCCTGAAAATGAATATCAAGAAAATCAAATAGCAGTATTGAATGAATTGTTTAGAATGACAAAACCAGGGGGTTCTTTCTTTTATAACCATAAACTGAGATGGGAAAGAGGAGTACTGTTACACCCGATGGACTGGCTCAGAAAAACTAAGTGGACGATAAGACAAGAGATAATTTGGGACAGGAAAATAGCTGCTAATATTAGAGGTTGGCGATTCTGGCAAGTTGAAGAAAGGATATATTGGCTATACAAACCCATTGGGAAACATTTAATTGGTGGAGAATTAAAACCAAAGCATGCATTAGTTACCTCTATATGGAGATTTCCTCCTGAACAGAATAATATTCACCCTGCTCCATTCCCGCTTGTTCTGCCCGTCAGGGCTATTTATTCAATTATGGACGATAATAAAGGAATAATAATTGATCCTTATTGTGGCAGTGGTACTACTTTAGTCGCTGCAAAGTTGTTGGGTCATGATTATGTTGGTATTGAGGTCTCTAAAGAATATGCCGATTTCGCAGAGGCTAGGATACTGAATTGTGAAAATGAGAGGAAAGAAGCACTTTCAGAAATAGTAAAACATGTCGTAACGAGGACTTTCTCTGAAAGAAAGGAAAACGGAGAATATACAGGTAGATTTAGAATTCAAAAGAATTCGCAGGAGAAGCCGATTCCTCTTAAACTATTTGAAACTAAAGCACAATATATGAAGCGAACTGCTAAAAAGTCTTCGGCAAGTAAAAAAGCAGCCCCTGCGAGTGACTAGCTTACGGCTAGTTTATACCACCTTCCGGTTGCTTAAAAAGGGAAGTCCAAGAGGGGCTTCGCCCCTCTTTAGAAACTTCCCCTTCCCCTTAATCAAGGGGAAGGGGATAAAGGGGATAGGGTTACCTAACAAAAATAAATAATCTCATTGAGAGGCATAATAAAATGAATGAACTAGTCAAGCTTTATGCCCGGCCAAAACTTAACTCCCCCAATTTGATAGCTGCCTGGCCCGGTATCGGCAGTGTATCAATGCTGGTAGCTACATATCTGGAAAGGAAGCTGGACTTTAAGAGGCTAGGAGTGATTGAAGCTTCCCATTTCTTCGACCCCATCGGGGTAGTGGTGCAGGACAATGTAGTTGAGGCACCACAATTCCCGCAGAGCAAATTCTACTACCGGAAAAGTGAAGGCGGGGGAAGCGATATAATATTGTTCATCGGTGAGGACCAGCCAGCCGCCAAGGGATATGAACTGGCTAACTGTGTCCTTGATGTGGGACTAAACTTTCAGGTCAAGAGAATATATACCTGTGCTGCCGCCATCACTCGTATCCACCATACGGAGCAGCCCAAGGTCTGGGGAGTAGCTACCAGCCAGCAATTGACTGATGAGCTGAAAGAGTATGATTTAGTGCAAAGGGGTAACCTGCAAATTGCAGGATTGAATGGGTTATTGTTAGGCGTAGCCAAAGAGAAGGGTGTTGAAGGTATTTGTTTACTGGGTGAAGTGCCTATGTATGCCACCCGAATACAGAACCCAATGGCGGCTCTGGCTATACTTGAGGTTCTGACCAAAATGCTAGATATGGAAATTGATACGCTTGAGCTGGCACAGCTAGCCAGTGAGACGAAAGAAAAACTGAAGCTGCTGGCTGCCGAAGCTATGGGAGAGTATATAGACCTCTTTACCGAGCCTATCTGGGAGCACGGGGAAGAGGAGGAGGAAGAAGAGGAATAGGAATAGAACTATGGCATTGCCCATTGAGGAGACCATTGTTGAGTTAGGTAACAGTGACAAACCGTTACTCGATTCAACACTAATTGAGCTGTCAAACCTAAGCTCGGAAGAGCTGGAGTTCTTTCAATGCTCATGGGCAGCAATTGAACCAAAACGGCGGTGCCAGATTACGCATCGGCTGGTTGAGCTAGCCGAGGATAACCTTGAGCTCAATTTTGACAGCATCTTCAAGCATTGCTTGGAAGACCAGGATGCTGAGGTACGGAGCAAGGCTATTGAAGGTCTGTGGGAAAATGAAGAAGCGTCTCTGATTAACCCTCTAATCAATCTACTAGAACAGGATAGCTTGGAGACAGTCCAGGCAGCAGCAGCTATGGCACTTGGCAAGTTTGCCATGTTAGCCGAGCATCAAAAGCTACGCTCTTACCACGTATTTAAAATACAGGAAGTCTTGCTGACCGTGATTAGTGATAAAAACAAGTCTGTAGAAGTCAAACGTCGTGCCCTGGAGGCAGCTGCTCCACTAAGTCTCCCCCAGGTAAAAACAGCTATCATGGAAGCCTATCAAAGCCACGATTCTAGACTTAGAATCAGCTCTATTTATGCTATGGGCAAGAATTGTGACCCTTCCTGGTTGCCTGTATTGCTAAAGGAGCTAGCCAGTGCTGATGCTGAGGTGCGTTACGAAGCAGCCGGGGCATGCGGCGAGCTGGAGGAAGAAGCAGCAGTATCTCATCTCATAATGCTTATCGATGACCCCGATGCTGATGTTCAGATGGCTGCTATCCAGGCACTAGGTAAAATAGGTGGCACTAAGGCTAGAGAATGTCTGGAGCAATGTCTTAATAACATCAGTAAGGCAGTCCGTCAGGCAGCGAAGCAAGCCCTAAATGAGCTGGAGGCGGAGGAAACCCCACTATCTCCTCGAGCCTGAAGCGCTTATCAGTAGACTATGATTGTCGGCAGCAAGGTTATACTTCGTGACAAAAGATTGGCTGATGCCGGGGACGACTATACCTGGGCAACAGACCCCGAGCTAGCTCGACTTGACGCCGCCCCGTTAGTAACCGCTACTTTCTCCCAGTATTTATCGGACTATACTAACGGACTACACAGTCCCCTCCCAATCAGCCATCGCTTCGCTGTAGATACGCTGGATGGTAAGCACATTGGCAACTGTTCTTATTACAACATTAACGAGACTAAGGGTGAAGCTGAACTGGGTATCATGATTGGTATCCGCGACTACTGGGATAAAGGCTATGGTACTGATACTGTAACCACCCTGGTCGATTATATTTTCTACCAGACAAACCTCAACCGAATCTACTTGAAGACTTTGGAGCCAAACATCAGGGCACAGAAGTGTTTCCAAAAATACGGTTTCACCCCATATGGGCACTTGGCCGAGGACGGGTTTGACTTCGTACTTATGGAAATATACCGTAACCAGTGGCAAGAACGACAAACCAAAACCTAGGGTGGCTGGGAATATTTTCCCTAGGAGTCGGCACCGCTCTTGAAAGCGTAGTAATCCAGAGCATTTCTCAGAGCATGGGCTCCCCGCTCCATGGAAGGAAATACAGGGATACCTCTCTCCTGGAATTGATTGGTAAGCTCCCTTGCTCTTTGCATCTCATTAGGGCTAGCGAAAGGGATAATGGCCATCACTGGCTTCAGCGTTCTCTCTTTAATATCAGCCATTATACTGACCTGACCTTGAATCTGCTCAGGGGTGCCCCAGCTTGCATTAGCTAATAGCACCAGGTTATCTATATTGGCGTCTCGCTCAAGAATTTCCATGATGTGCCTCATCTCGCTGCGATTTTCATTACCGGTATCTATAGGGTTGCGGTAGCCACCACCTATCAAGCTATAGAATGTGGCTAACTCGTCATAAGATTCCTGGGTAAGCAGAGGCAGCCTAAGTCCAGCTTCAGCAAAAACATCAGCAATAGCTACCGATTGCCCGCCTGAGCCTCCAGTCACAGCTACCCTATCACCCCGAACCGGCGAAAGATACAGCAGAGCCTTCAGAGTGTCAATAAGCTCCTCCATCCTGGCTACATTTATCGCTCCATACTGCCTCACCGCTGCCTCCCATACCGCCTGAGATATAGCCAGCGCCCCGGTGTGTGAGGCAATAGCCCGCCCCCCTTCCTCTGTCCGCCCGCCCTTCCATATCACCACCGGCTTCTGAGCAGATACCTCCCTCAACACCCTCAGGAACCTTCTCCCATCCTTTACCCCTTCCAGATACATGCCGATAACTTTAATCTCCGGGTCACCGCCAAAATACTCCAGGTAATCAGCAGAATCAAGCACTACGCCGTTGCCAAAGCTCACTGATTTATTAATGTCCACTCCCTGAAGATGAATTTCCAGACTGAAAGCAATGGCATGGGTGCCGCTTTGCGAGATAAAGCCCACCGGCCCGGAAACGCCAGTATATTGGTCCCCCATCTGCTTTATCCCAACCTTGGGGTTGAAGATTCCCAAGCAATTGGGACCGATGAGGTGGAAGTTCGCCTGTTCCGCTCTTTCAGTGAGCAAGCGCTCAAGCCTTATCCCTTCCTCAGTACCCGTCTCGGCGAAGCCCGAGGTAAAGAAATGGGCAGCGGCTACTTCCTTACCGATGCAGTCCTCTAAAATCCTGGGAGCCACTGCTCGGGGCACGGCGACAATCACCAGGTCTACAGGCTCCGGAATGTCCAGAAGGCTGGTGTAGTTTTTCACCCCTAAGGCCTCGATAGCCTTAATTGTCTCAGGGTTGACTTGAACAGAATAGAGCTTTCCCTTGAAGGTGCTTTGACCGTGGAGCCACATAAAATCGCTTTCTTGCTTGTCCCCCACCACGGCTACGCACTGAGGGTTAAAAGCCCTATCTAATTTAGTGAAATCTGCTTTCAATGTCCTCCTACCTCACGTTTAGATTCACATAATAAAGAACAACGGGCAATCTGCCCCCTGTCTCCCCCACAAGAAAGCTGTTGGAATTATCAACTAAGTTCACCTTGACCTGGCTAGCTGTGTCAAGGACACTGTAGCAGAGGATGTAGGGGGGAAATGACAGGTGTTTTAGTTTACCGCTGCTTTATGCCAAACGCTGACTGCTGAGCAGTTGGCATAGTCTCCAGCGCCAGCTTATCCATCTGAATCTGAATCGGTATGGGATAGTCCCCGGTGAAACAAGCCATGCAGAAAATATCCTTCGGCAAAGCCACCGCCCTAATCAATCCATCAATACTCAGATAGCCCAGTGAATCAGCACCGATAAAGTCTCTAACCTCTGATATAGTTTTCTGAGCGGCGATTAACTCCCAGCGAGTAGCCATATCCACACCGAAGAAACAGGGATAGCGGATGGGTGGGGCACAGATACGCATATGCACCTCTTTAGCCCCTGCCCTTCTCAGCAGTCTTATTACTTGAGGAGTAGTGGTTCCACGGACAATACTGTCATCGACCAACACTACTCGCTTACCATCTAGCATCTGGGGCAAGGGGTTAAATTTTAGCTTAACGCCGAGGTCCCTGATTCGCTGGTCAGGCTCAATAAAGGTGCGCCCTACATAGCGGTTCTTAATTAGTCCTTCAGCCAAAGGTATCCCCGACTTGACAGAATAACCAACGCCAGCCGCCGTAGCTGAATCAGGAACACCCATAACCAAATCGGCATCCACAGGGTATTCCTCAGCTAATCCAGCTCCCATAGCCTGTCGCGCTGGGTAAAGTAACCGCCCATTAATTGCACTATCGGGGCGAGCAAAGTAGATATACTCAAAGATGCATGACGACCTTCTACCTACCTCCTCCCGGTAACTTTCAACACCACTGGCACTAATAGAAACAATCTCACCCGGTTCAATCTCCCGGATAGAGTTAGCTCCGATATGGTCGAGGGCACAGCTTTCCGAGGCTACGACCCACCCCCCATCAATAGCCCCCAGGCATAGAGGACGCACGCCAAGGGGGTCACGGACTCCAAACAAACGGTGGTTAGTCATAAGGGTTAGAGAATATGCCCCCTGAAGTCGGTGCATAGCATATCTTATCTTGTCAACCAGGTCCTTCTCAGGAGAGGAAATAATCAGGTTAGCGATAACCTCGGTATCTGTGGAAGTGCGGAAGGCATAGCCCTGCTCAGAGAGTTCTTCATACAGGTGCTCAGCATTAACAATATTCCCGTTGTGGGCTATGGCAATAGCATTTGAGCCCTTACCCACTACGATAGGTTGGACATTATCTATCCGACTGGAACCCCTGGTAGAGTAGCGGTTATGACCAACGGCAATTTCCCCGGTGAGGTGGCTTAGCGAGTCTTCATTAAACACCTGGGATACCAGCCCCATTTTGGCATAGACCTGGGGCCTCTTGCCTTCAGTGGTAGCAATACCACTGCTTTCCTGACCACGGTGCTGAAGGGCAAATAGAGCAAAAAAGGTAAGCCGAGCTACATCCTCGTTGGGAGCATAAACACCAACAACTGCGCAACTCTCGTGCAAGCTTGCCTGCCTCTCTCTACTCTTTAACTAACCCCTACCTTAATACATTATAATTCATTAGCAGCTTACAGGTCAATCTGCTAAGACTTTAGAAAAGCTAATTTGAGCACTGAGATTTCAGCCAGTCCGTAACAATCGCCATTGCCCTATCATCCTGTCGTAGCCTGTGCCCGGCTCCCTCAACTATGATTATTTGCTTAGGCTCCCCTGCCCTATCGTATAACTTATAGACGTGACTTACATCCACTGTCTCGTCACCGCTGCCGTGCACCAGTAATAAAGGCCTGGGGGCAATTCCAGCTACATATTTGACCGGGCTAACCAGCCGGAAACCACTACTCCACTCTTCAACAGAATGGGGGAAATCCTCATCCCTGATTACGCCAATACTGCGAAAACGGTCAATAATAGAGGAGGGAGCATCAACCCCAGCACGAAAAGTAAGCTCAGCCGGGCAAGCACAGGTTACAACAGATGACACCCTCTTGTCCTGTGATGCCACAAATACTGAAACGGCTGCCCCACCGCTAAAGCCAAGCAGTGACAGATGAGACCTGTCTACCTCTGGCAAAGCGCATAAATAGTCAATGGTAGCTTTTAAGTCTCTGGTCCAGCCCAGAATGTCTAGATTTCCGCCACTAGCCCCGGTCCCTCTGAAGTTAAAAATGAATACTGCCAAGCCCTGATGGCAAATTCTTTCTGCCAGCAGCGGGTAGCCTCCATCACCCGGGTCAGGAGGAGTCCCAGCCGGGATACCGTGACAAATACAAACAGTAGGATATGGAGTCTGGTCGCCACTACCAGGCAGGTAAAGCTGCCCAGCAATATTCAAGCCCTCTACTTCCAAAGTGACAATTTTGTTAGCCATTTATTATGTCAGCTTAAGCAGTATAAAAAATTCCTTGTTTTCGGAAGCACCAACGATGGGTGATGCCACCAGTCCCCCCAGCCTGAAGCTATGCTTTATCATCCAGGCAATAAACCTTCCCAGAACCCTGGCATGCACTATGGGCTGCTTAATCACTCCCCCCTTACCTACCTCCGCCCTCCTGGCCTCGAACTGGGGTTTGATGAGCACCAGTAAATAACCGCTATCCTTCAATAGCTCAACCACCGACGGTATTACCTTTTCTACCGAGATAAAGGACACATCTATAGTAGCTAAATCCACCTTCTCTGGCAGAGTGATAGGATAGCGGGCGTTCGCTCTTTCTATAACCACCACCCGTGAATCCTGCCTCAGGCGGTAGTCTAGTTGACCATAGCCGACATCAATAGCATACACCCGACTTGCTCCCCGCTTGAGCAGACAATCGGTAAAGCCACCGGTCGATGCCCCAACATCAGCCACTACCCTGGATGAGACATCAAGCTGAAATCGGTCAAGGGCATAATCAAGTTTGATACCGCCACGACTAACAAAAGGAGGCGGCTCACTTATAGTAATTGCCGCCCCTTCAGCTGCCAGTGTTCCCGACTTAGTAAGGGTCTTCCCATCCACCATCACCTCTCCCGCCATGATTAGAGCCTGAGCCTTGGCCCAGCTCTCTACCAGTCCCCTCTCTACCAGCAAACTATCAATCCGCCGCTTGGTCAATTACCAGGCCTCTAGTTTGTAGTCTTCACTATTGCTGCTTGCCTCTGGTTCTGCTGCGCAACGCATCAAGTCTCGCTCTATCCTCTTCTGCAGCTGGCCGTCCCCGGCCAATGCGTCTCATGGCATTGAGCTGGCGGTGATAAGCAAAGACAGCACCCATACCCAGTATCTCGGCATGGGTATTGAGCGCTTCCTTAGCTATCATCATACCATCTGGTGGCACCTCGGCCATCTCCTGTGCCATCTTCCACACCTCCTCCTCTAACCTGTCTGCTGGCACAGCCTTATTAACCAGGCCGATGCGTTCCGCCTCTTTACCACCAATGAGCCGCGAGGTCATAAGCAGTTCTTTAGCTTTTCGCAGCCCCAAGAACGACACCCATAGGGGCATGCTGGTAACACCCCCACCCCGGGCAGCAGGGTGGCCAAGGATGGCATCTTCAGCAGCGATAGCTACATCGCAGCACATCTGTAGATAGCACCCGGCAGCGAGACAATAGCCGTGTACCTGGGCAATGACAGGCTTAGTCAGGTTCATGATTCTGAGGTAGCGCTCACTGATGCCTCGCAATGTCCTGAGGGCATTGCCGGTAGTCCACTGGTCGTATCCCTCGGGAACACTGATGTAGGGGCTTTCAGTAAGGTCGTACCCAGCGCCGAAAGCCTTGCCAGCACCAGCCAGGATGACAACCCTCACCTCAGAGTCATTGTCTGCCTGCTCAAAGGCAGCATCCAGGTCCCTGAGCAGCGCATGATTAAGGGCGTTCCTCTTGTCAGGTCGGTTCATGGTGATTTTGGCGATATGGTCCTTGACTTCATAGATAACCGTTTCTAAATTCATGGTAGCCCCTTCTCATATTTACCTTGCACTAATAGAATTTATCACCACTGCACAAACATCGGCATGACGACATGGATGTAGTTATCTACCCCTACCGGACGGAGCACGCCAGGGCTTGATGGGTTAGTTGTCTCCAAAGCTACCTGTGGCTCCCGAAGCGCACTAAGCACATCAATTAGATACCTGCCGTTAAAGGCAACCTTTGCCTCTTCACCCTCAATAACTGCATCAATCTCACCAACATCGTCGCCTATCTCCTCAGAGCGAGCTGAAAGTGTTAGCTTGCCCGGGGTTAGTTCGCTACCCGATGCTATCACCAAGCGGACAATACCACTACTATCACGGGCAAAGATAGAAGCCGTCTTGGTTGCCCTCAAAAATTCGGCAACATCAACTACTACTTTGGTATTATAGCTCTGGGGAATAAGTTGACTATATTGAGGGAAGGTGCCTTGAACAAGCTGAGATACTAGCTCAGTATCTTTCAAGCGAAATAGAGCCTGGCTTTTGTTGGGATTTATTGTTATGTCAACTGTCCCCTCCCCATCAGCCATCAGCCGATTTAGCTCAGTCAGGGTTCGTGCTGGAATAATGACCTCGGTCTCCTGGCTAACTGAGGTAGCGAGAGGTAGCTTATATACGGCTAATCTAAAGCCATCAGCCGCTGCCAGCGTCAGCAAATCATTATCAAACTGGGCATCAATGCCAGTGAGCACCGGGCGGGATTCCTCCACGGCAGCAGCAAAAGCAACCTGGCTAACTCCCTGACTAAGAGCTTCTACTTCAACCTTGGTAGTAATACCCTCATCAACCGCAGGTATAGGAGGGAAATCTTTGGCATCAACCCCGCTGATTCGCGCCTCGAATCGGGCACACTTTAGTTCCAGTGTCTTGGTCTTGGGAGAAAGGTTAACATCAATCTTATCATTGGGTAAGGAGCTAACAAACTCGGTGAGAAGTCGGGCTGGCACGGTAATTGCTCCCTCTTCTTCTACCTTGGCACCAATCCAGTAGCTGATAGCCATTTCCAGGTTGGTGGCAACAAGCTTAAGACGGGACTGGTCGGTAGCTAGGAGAACATTATTGGTTATAGGCAGGGTTGTTCTGGTAGCTACTGCCCTTCCCACCACACCAAGCCCCCGATTTAGATTCTCCTGAAGACACGATAACTTCATAACGCACCCCCAACGTTGCTAGTAGTAAGTAGTATATAACAAATAATTAACTCTATTCAAGGTTAATTATTCTTTTTACTAATTCTCCATACCTCACCGGCTATCCACTTTAAGAGAACGCCGAAAAGGGCTGTCTCTTAAGCACTTGGTATACTTTTCTGGCTGCTTGCCCCCGATGGCTAAACTGGTTTTTTATTTCCAGGGGTAACTCAGCCATTGTCTTACCTAGCTCAGGGAGGTAAAAGACCGGGTCATAGCCAAAACCCCGCTTACCCCTCGGCTCAAAGGTTATAATCCCCCGACACTCGCCGGAGCAAAGCTCTACCTCTCCATCAGGTGTAGCCACCGCAATGACACACTTAAAACAGGCAGAACGCTCCTCCCAAGACACATTCCTTAGCCGTGACAATAAATAATTAACCCTATCCCTATCTGAAGCACCTTCACCAGCATAGCGAGCCGATAGCCGACCGGGTTCACCACCCAAGGCGTCAACCTCCAGCCCCGAATCATCAGCCAGAGCCACTAGCTGGCTCTCGGCAGCTAAGAGTGTTGCCTTTAACCTGGCATTCTCCTCCAGGCTTTCTCCCACCTCATCAACCACCGTAGTAATACCCTGCTCAGCTAGGGTAACCAGCTCAACTGGAATGTCTTTGAGGAGACTCCGGTACTCGCCGACCTTGGCTTGATTGTTTGTCGCCAGGAGAAGCTTATAGCCCATAGAATGTCAAATAAATAAATTATTTCCGAGGCCACTTAACAAACTCGTCGATAGACATGGCAGCCATAGTCATAGTCTGGAGGGTTCCTCTCGACCCCAGTTCTATAGCTACTTTAGTTATAGTGGTGTTGCCGGCAGCTTCTATGATGTTTACGAAGTCGTATGGACCAAGAACGGCATACTGGGCTACTATCCTAGCCCCCATTTCCTCGACTTCCTCGTTAACCTCCTTGATTCTCGCTGGATTGTTCTTTATGGTCTTCCTGCCCTCATCAGTTAAAGTGGTAAGCATAACATAGAGTGCCATTTGCCCACCTCCTACTTAAATGTTATGGGGTGCAATAATACCCCTTTCAACGCACTAATGTCAAATATGGTTGGCAATGTGATAGCCTTGCCTATTTTAATCAGTCAAGATGGGTAAACCTTCCTTCCAGCTTTTTCTTTACCTGAGGCATGGTGGTATATTCCATCTCTTCCAGAGGCAGGCGGTGCGGTTCAAAGGGGCCATGCCGACGCATGAAATCAGCGGCATCATTCGCCTGCTGGCGGGCATTATCAAAAGACTTATCAGCAAACATATCGCGAGGTCCTATCAGCTTGCCGCTAGAAAGCTGGAAGCCAGCTGCCACCACTCTGGGCGGTCCATCAAAGCGAGTCGGGGTGCTATCCTCAATAGCTACCGGCATAAGGGGACCGTGATGTGAACCCCGCATCCAGCCCTCCACCAAAAGGGGTAGGGTGAAAGGCTCCAACACCTCGCCTACCGCTGGGAAGTCACCCTGAGAGCGGACAATACATACCGGGTCATCCTTGCCCACATATCGTCCAGCAATTAAAGCCAAACGCTGGGTAGAGGATACGGCGGCTATTTCATTTGTTCCCCGATGATAGACTGCTTTTACCATATAGCGTGCTGCTGCCCCGATGAAGACCAGCAGGTCATAAATTTCCTCAGGGGCATTCAAGATTATTTTCTTATGCGCCTTGACATCATGCACCTCAAAGGAAAAACCCTGGTGCATATTGTCAGCAATAACCAAGCCAATGGTATTAAATGGGTCGGCGAACATCTTATATAG
>CAZMUD010000026.1:0-8142 GCA_964569715.1 uncultured Dehalococcoidales bacterium
TCACTTCTCAAGTATTTGGGTAAGGAAAACATCCCTTGATGGCTCAGCTAGTCGTCTAAACCCAGCCCTTTATATACCGTCTGAAAATTGAAGTGCTGCTCCATAATTTCACTAAGCTTTGGCAGCTTATTTTCCTCGTTAAATCTGGCTTTGCCGAGAGCATCTTCAATATTGGCTACTATAGCAGTGGTATCATCTCTGGCTAAAATAATGGGAACATTTTTCTCTTCTGCCTGGTTAAGGACGGCCGACTTTGGTGCGGCATCGCCAGTGAGAACAAGGCACCTGGTTGAGGTCTCCAGGGCGGCTAGTTGCATATCCGGGCGCTCGCTCCTGACTACTACCACCTTATTGGCTTTGCGACCAAAATAGTCTGGGCCGGGGTCAACACACATTGCCCCCAGCATAATGTTTTCTGCCAGCTCTGCCGATTTCTCAGCGCCACTTAATATCTCCCCTTGAATACACTCAGCCAGTTCACCTATAGTCAGAGTGAAAAGAGCCCTATCTTCAGGCAATACCCCTAGAATGTTTACTCCTGCTTGACCAAACTGAGCGGATGTCTCACTACGCACATGTTCTACCTGGCTTCCCGGCACCTTATTCAATACTATGCCCAGCAAATGCTCCCCGAAATCCTTATAGCTATTTATTGCCTTCAGTGACTCTTTAGAGTAGCTTTCAACAATAATCACTCTGGCATCCAGTGCTTCTACTATATCGCGGGCAGCCTGACTCTGCTCAGAAGTGCCTTCGACAATAATCACATCTTTACCCTGAGAGACCTTGGCATAGGCTTCTTTAATTCTACTTCTCAGCTTACTCGCATCGCTGAAAACCGGGCAAAGAATGTTTACAGGTTCCTTTAGGGCGAAGAGTTGTTTTATAAAGGCAGCATCGCTATCAATGCCTTTTTTGGGTGGATTCTTGCTGTCAGTGAAAAGCGGTTTGAAGAAACCTATTTTCTTGCCGTCACTTAGCAAATGCTTACCCAGACCAGCACAAACTGCGGTCTTTCCACTACCCTTCTCTACAGAAGTTACATATAAAGCAACCAAGCTGCACCTCCGCTTTAGCAGATTTGAGCACGCTAGGTTATTATAGCCTGTCTTATGTGATTGGTAAAGGTCTCTCTTCCTTTTCAATCCCCACTGACAACATGGTATTTAATTGGAAAGTGGATTTTCCCTGGCAGGGCAAATGAGTCCTTTTATGCACGGGCTATAGTGGGGTCGGATAGGGGATAACCCTGCGTTCAAAGACGCTGCGCTCAAGAAGGATACGGTGCTGACATTTAAGACATTTAAGGCCAATATCAACGCCGAGCTTGACTACCTGCCATTCATAGCTACCGCAGGGGTGCTTCTTCTTGAGGCGAACCACATCACCTAGCTTTATCTCCAGAGCCATTCTTTTTGTCTCAAAAACCAAGGATTCATTCAGCCGTGGTGGATAGGTGGTAGTTAATCTGGTCTCGTAGTGTTGAGGCGGCGCGCCGTGCTGCCTCAGCGAAATCCCTTTCCCGTGAGGCATATATAATTTGCCGTGATGAGTTGATAATTGCCTTCTCTCCCTGGGCATTAACCCCATAGCGGACGGTTAAAGCCAGGTCTCCCCCTTGTGCACCAATGCCTGGTATCAAAAGAGGCATATCAGGGTGATTTTGCCGAATCGACCTTAATTCCTCAGGGTAGGTAGCACCAACGACTAACCCGATATTGCCATGTATGTTCCACCGGCTGGCCCGAAGGGCTACTATCTCAAATAGGAGACGGTGGCCGTTTTCTACCTCGCAGCGGAGAGACTGGAAATCAACAGCACCGGCGTTTGATGTTCGACACAGGATGAATACCCCTTTATCATGATACTGGATGAAGGGCTCTATTGAATCAAAACCCAGGTAGGGACTCACTGTGGTTGCATCAAAGTTAAAGTGAGAAAAAATAGCCTGGGCATAAGCCTTAGCCGTATTGCCTATATCACCCCGCTTGGCATCTGCTATTACTGGGATATCCTCAGGTATGTAGTCTACTGTGCGCTTCAGGGCAGTCAGTCCCTCATTCCCCAGAGCTTCATAGAAGGCAAGGTTTGGTTTATAGGCGCATACCAGGTCGGATGTGGCATCAATAATTGCCTTGTTGAATTCAAAGATACCTGCTTGAGCAGGCATCAGTCCTGGGTCGGGGTCAAGTCCAACACAGAGTAAACTCTTATTTTTTCGGGCTATGGTGGTCAGCTTTTCAATGAATTTCATCTAACGCTCCCTGACATAAGGTCTTGGTAAGGGTAGGTTGATAATATCAGCCACTATAAGCTAGCGTCAAGTGTCGTTAGCTTGACAGTCAGAGACCATATATATATTATTAGAAGGGAAAGGTGTTAAGATATGGGTAAGATTTATTTAATTGATGTAACTAACCGTGATGGAGTTCAGACAGCCAGGCTTGGTCTATCCAAACTAGCCAAGACGATGATAAATGTGTATTTGAATGAAATGGGGGTTTATCAAAGCGAGTTTGGTTTCCCTACAACCAGACACGAGTCCCATTACCTTCGGGCAAACCTTAGATTGCAGGAGATGGGTGTCCTGCAGCCTATCCGCCTGGCGGGATGGATGCGGGCGACAGCTGAGGATGTGAAAAGAGCCTTTGAATTGGTGCCAGAAATCAAGGATGTTAACCTTTCTATCTCCACTTCCAGCCAGATGATTAGGGGCAAGTTCCAAGGGGCAAAGGTTGAGGAAGATATATTGATGATGGCAATGGAGGCTATAGACGCCGCCAAGGCGTATGGCGCTCAAAGTGTTGGTATGAATGCTGAGGATGCCTCAAGAACGGATACCGAATTCTTGCTCCGCTTTGCCTCTTTAGCTAAGGAGCATGGAGCAGATAGGTTCAGGTATTGTGATACGCTTGGCTATGATAACCCCTTTATCACATATGACACCTGTAAACTGCTGGCGCAGGAAGTGGGTATGCCTGTTGAGCTTCACTACCATGGCGACCTGGGGATGGCAGTTGCCAACTCCGTTGCCGGGGCAATGGGGGTTATTGATGGTGGACAGGACGCCTATGTAAATACGACCATCAATGGAATTGGAGAAAGAGCCGGCAACGCTGACCTCGTTGCCGTAGTGCTGGCGCTCAAGAAATCCAGAGGGCTGGCTAAAAAATACAAGTTTGCCATGCCGATTCGCCTATCAATGGCGTGGAAGATTTGTAAATATGCCAGCTATGCTTTTAATGTTCCCATCCCTATAAATCAGCCGGGGGTTGGGGCTAATGCCTTCGCTCATAGTTCAGGTATCCATGCTGATGGGGTGCTAAAGGACCCGCAAAACTATGAACTATATGACTTCAAAGAGCTGGGGCGAGGGGAACCGGAGATGGTTGAGACCGGTAGGGAGATAAGCTCTGGCCAATATAGTGGGATATCCGGCTTCCGACATATTATGGGCAAAATGGAAATAAACTTCGAAAGCAGGGGTGACGCTGAGGAAATTCTTGAACTGGTAAGATACGCCAATGTGCTGGCGCAGGAGCCTCTCGTTGCTGACGAATTGCGCTTTATCGCCAAATATCCGGATATTGCCCGAGAGTTGCTTACCCTGACACCATTAAGCTAACCTGCTTCTTTCAATCTGGCAATTATGGCATCGGCCATCTCGGAGGTTCCTATGGCGGCAGGGTCATCTCGGTCTGGCTTCAAGTCATAGGTGACAGATTTACCTTCAGCTACGACCTCGGCTACGGCTCTTTCCAGTCTGTCGGCAGCCTGTCTCTCGTTAAGATACCGTAGCATCATGACACCGGACAGAACTGTAGCCACTGGATTCACCTTGTTCAAGCCGGTGTATTTGGGGGCGCTGCCATGGGTAGGTTCGAAAACGGCTAGCTCGTCTCCAATGTTTGCTCCCGGAGCTACCCCTAAGCCACCGACAAGCCCAGCACATAAATCGGAGACGATGTCTCCATAGAGGTTCGGTAGCAGAAGTATGTCGAACTGATGCGGCTGCTGAACGAGTTGCGCACACAGGTTATCCACAATTCTGTCTTCGAACTCAATATCGGGATAAGAATTAGCGACCTGCCTGGCGACATCAAGGAACAGACCATCGGAAAACTTCATAATGTTTGCCTTATGGATGGCGCTTACCTTTCTCCTTCCATTAGCCCGGGCATACTCGAAAGCAAATCTGGCAATTCTCCTGCTTCCTGTTTTAGAGATTAATTTAATGCCAATGCCAGAGTCCTTTGGCACTTTCTCTCCGGTGCTTTGCCTAATGAAGGATAGCATTTTTTTTGCCTCTGGGGTACCCTCGGCGAATTCGATGCCAACATAAAGGTCCTCAGTGTTTTCCCTTACCACTACTATGTCTATGTTTTCGTATCTCGAAGGAATACCCGGGTAACTCCGGCAGAGCCGAAGGCAGGCATAGAGGTTCAGTATTTTGCGAAGGGCTACATTCACACTGCGAAAACCCGTACCCACCGGAGTGGTTGTCGGCCCCTTGAGGGCAGTTTTGTTTTTCCTAATTGACTCTATGAGACGCTCTGGCAGGAGACTGCCCTCTTTCTCTAGTGCGCTGGCACCAGCGCTAATCACATCCCACTGAAATTCTACGCCGGTAGCCTCAAGAACCCGTCTGGTGGCTTCCACAACCTCCGGTCCCACGCCATCACCGGGTATTAGTGTAATAGTGTGCTTCACTACGGTTACCTCCGTGCTGTTTAAAAATTCTCCATCGGGTTAACAACGAAGTCCTTGTATTTCTTGATATAGGGAATGAGTCCGCCTTCATTCAAGATGCGGAGCATAATTTCAGGCATCCAGCTGGAACTAAGCTCAGCCTCGTTTGTCAGGTCGTTAATCCTCCCCAACTCCAGGTCTATCTCTAGCTCGTCACCATCATTGATGCTCTCGGTATCACAGATAAGCACTGGAAGCCCGACATTAATGGCGTTGCGAAAGAAGATACGAGCCACTGACCTGGCAAGAATGGCACTTACCCCTGCCATCTTGATAACAAGCGGGGCGTGTTCTCGACTTGAGCCAAGTCCGAAGTTCTTCCCTCCAACCACAAAATCACCCTTTTTCACGCGCTGGGCAAAGGTAGGGTCGGCATCCTCAAGCACATGCTTGGCCAGTTCCGGCAAGTTGCTGCGCAGGTGTAGCAGTCTTCCCGGCACAATATGGTCGGTGGAGATATTGTCGCCGAACTTAAACGCTTTGCCTCTTAGCATTTTTTAAACTCTTTCGAATGTATTAAGATTACGTACAATCCCTCACCCTTTATCCCTCTCCCCTTATAAAGGGGAGAGGGAAGAGGTTTTAGAGAGGGGGCTTCGCCCCCTCATACTTCCCCAGCATTTATAAAAATTCCCGGGGGTCAGTGATTTCACCACGAATGGCGGTAGCGGCGGCTGTTGCCGGGCTGGCCAGGTAGATGAAGGCTTCAGCATTCCCCATACGTCCTTTGAAGTTGCGATTCGCTGTGGACAGGCATGTCTCACCATCCCCTAACACGCCCTGGTGCACACCCAGGCAGGCGGCGCAGCCGGGCGGGACGATGGCTGCCCCCGACTCAACCAGGGTGGTAATATGCCCTTCAGCCAGGGCTGCCAGAAGAACTTTTTGGGAAGCTGGAGCCACGATGAGCCGGGTATGTGGATGTCGTTTCTTGCCTTTTAAAATACTGGCAGCAATACGAATGTCATCCAGGCGCCCATTGGTACAGGTGCCGATGAAAACCTGGTCGATGTGAGCCCCTCCGAGTTCCCTGGCTAGAGCAGTATTGTCAACTGAGTGGGGTTTGGCTACAGTAGGCTCAAGCTGAGCGGCGTCTATCTCAATCATACTCTCGTAGGTGGCATCGGGGTCTGGGATGAGAGCGGTATATCGCTCGCCTCTCCCCTCGCTTCTCAAATAGTTTTCGGTGACGGTATCTGAAGGGAAGAGTCCCACCTTAGCCCCAGCCTCTACCACCATATTGGCAATGGTGAGGCGCTCCGACATTGACATGGTAGTTATGGCTTCACCGCTAAACTCCAGTGCTTTATATGTTGCCCCATCAGCCCCAATCCGGCCGATGAGATGAAGGATGAGGTCTTTGGCACAGACGCCTCTGGCAAAGTGACCGTGGACTACCACCTTGATTGTCTCCGGCACACGAAGCCAGGTTTTACCCAGAGCCATAGCCATGGCTATATCTGTAGAGCCCATTCCTGTGGCAAACGCTCCTAAGGCTCCAGCGGTGACGGTATGGGAGTCAGCCCCAACAATAATGTCTCCAGGGTTAGCCCATAATTCGGCTACTATTTGGTGGCAAACACCCTGGCCAATATCACTTAAAACGACGCCTTTTTCCTCGGCAAAATTTCTGAGGAAAATATGGTCGTTGGAAAGCTCTCTAGCCGGGCTGGGTGCTGAATGGTCGATGAACAAGATGGTTCTTTCAGGGCTGTGAATAGTATTCAGGCCGGACTCATTAAGTTGCCTCAATGTCAGGGGACCTGTGCTATCCGTTACAAAGACCAGGTCTAGCCGGGCAACAACGATATTGCCAGCACAGGCCTCTGTATCGGACTTAGCGCTGAGTATTTTCTCGGCTAGAGTCTTTCCCATAATCTTGAACTACATTGGAATTTTAGGGGTGTTGTATTCAAAAGTCAAACTTCGGAATTTTTAGAGGCTTTGTATTCAAAAGCCAAGCTTCAACTAAGTTGACGTAGAGCCTGAAACGAAGCATTATTGAAAGCAACCACTTGTATCTTTCGTTGACTTCACTGGTGAGCGCTGGTAATATTGAGCTAGGGAAGAGATAGAAATGACTACCCAGGTTTCCAGATTACCTTTATTTCCGCTAAATACCAAGGTAGATGACCAGGGTCACCTTGTAATTGGTGGCTGTGATACTGTAGAGCTAGCCGCTGATTTCGGCACGCCGCTATATCTCTTTGATGAGTTTAGCTTGCGCAGCAAGTGTACCGAGTTCAAGGCTGAGTTTGGTCAGCGTTATGCCGATACTACTGTTATCTATGCCTGTAAAGCCGTTATCAATAAAGCTCTGGCGCTCATCTTCAAGGAGGAAGGGATGGGGCTGGATGTTGTCTCTGGCGGGGAGCTTGGTATTGCCCAATCTGCCGGTTTCCCTTTAGATAGGGTTTATTTCCACGGTAACAATAAGTCAGCCGAAGAAATCAACCTGGCCTTGGAGTGGGGCGTTGGTCGCATAGTGGTGGACAATTTTCACGAGCTTAAAATGCTGGGGGAAATGGCTAAGGAGAAGGGCTGTATACCCGATATATTGCTGCGCCTATCTCCCGGGGTAGACCCTCATACTCATAGGTATATTACTACCGGTAATCTTGACAGTAAGTTCGGTTTTCCCCTGGCTTGTGGTGAAGAGGCTGTAACCGCAGCCATGTCTATGTCTAACCTGAATCTGGTCGGGCTGCACTTTCATATAGGCTCCCAGATTACAGAGACTGAGCCGTATCAGCAGGCTATCGGGTTTATACTCGACTTTGCCGCTGAGATGAAGCAGAAACACGGTTTTGAACTCAAGGAACTGAATGTTGGTGGGGGAGTTGCCATTCAATATACCCTGGATTCTCCGGCTCCACCCATTGGTGTCTATGCTGAGGTGATAACTTCTAGTATTATTAGCAGGTGTCAAAAGCTGGAGATGCCGTTGCCGGGGCTTACTATCGAGCCAGGGAGGTCAATAGTGGGACAGGCCGGGGTGGCGCTATACAAGGTGGGGGTGGTGAAGGATATACCTGATGTCAGGTGCTATGTCTCAATAGATGGTGGTATGGCTGACAATATCCGTCCTGCCCTTTATGGGGCTAAACTGGAGGCGGTAGTAGCTAATAAGATGCGGGAAAAGGAGGCAGGTAAGGTTACTATTGCCGGTAAGTTCTGTGAATCTGGCGATATACTAATCAGAGATATTAGTTTGCCCCCACTTTTAGCCGGCGATATTATAGCGGTGCCAGGTTGTGGTGCTTATTGCTTGCCAGAGGCGAGCAACTATAATGCCTCATTTAAGCCGGCAGTTGTTCTGGTCAAGGAGGGTAAAGCACGCCTTATCCGGCGCCGGGAAACCCTTGAAGACCTGACCAGGTGTGATTTAGTTTA
>CAZMUD010000026.1:8242-14452 GCA_964569715.1 uncultured Dehalococcoidales bacterium
CATGCCTATCTTTTTGTTGGTCCTGCCCATGTGGGTAAGATGAAGCTGGCTCTAAATCTAGCTCAGGCGTTGAACTGCGAAGCGGTTGAGCCTCCCTGTGGTGAGTGTGCTTCCTGTCAAAAAGTGGCCTCAGCCAAGCACGCCGATGTCCAGATTATAGGCTTGAGCCACGACGGGGATTCAAATGAAACCAAGCCTCGGGCAGAAATCAGCATTGACCAGATTAGACAAATCCAGCACTCAGCCAGCCTGCCACCCTTTGAAGGCAGGTATAAGGTATTCATTGTTGATGGGGCTGAGCTCTTGTCCATCGAAGCGGCTAATTGCTTGCTCAAGACTCTGGAGGAGCCTGCAGAGAAGGTAGTCTTCATATTACTGGCGACAAATGAGAGGCTTCTGCCGGCGACGGTCATTTCTCGCTGCCAGCGACTGGAGTTACTTCCTGTGGCGATTACCGAGGTAGAGACTGCTCTTAATAGTAATTGGGGTATTGAGCTGGAAAAGGCTAAGCTTCTGGCCAGGCTTTCTCATGGCTGCCTGGGCTGGGCGGTATCGGTTGCCCTTGATGATGGTTTGCTTCAGCAGCGTACTGAGCGCCTGGACGAGTTACTTAATATTATTAACGCTGATTACGAGGAGCGTTTTACTTACGCTGCCCAGTTGGTAGCCCAGTTTAGTCAAAATAGGGGATTGGTTCAGGAGAGACTGGATTTGTGGCTTGAGTGGTGGCGTGACCTGCTACTGGTTAAAGTAGACGGTAGTGATGACATTACCAATATCGACCGGTTAGTCGTGCTTATTGATATGGCAAGAGGCTACACCCTGACTCAAATAAAGGCTTTTATTAATAGTATTCGAGCGGCTGGGGACCAGCTTAGGCAGAATGCCAACCCAAGGCTGGTGCTGGAGGTGTTAATGCTTAGCATACCTGAGGCAGAGAGGCACGGTGAGAGAAATCCTGCTGCCCAATTTGAGGTGCACTATGGCTGAGATTGTTGGAATACGGTTCAAGAAGACTGGTAAGGTATACTATTTTGCTCCGGCAGGTATTGACCTGGAGGTAAATGACTATGTAGTAGTGCAGACAACCCGCGGTCTAGAGCTGGGGCAAGTGGTCATTGCCCCCAAACAGGTATTAGCTAGTGATGTGGACAAGCCGTTAAAGCCGGTAGTGCGCAAGGCAGAGCCTGAGGATATTGAGCGTGCCCAGGAACTTGAGGCTAAGGAAAGAGAAGCCCTGGCTGAATGCAGTAGGCTGATTGCTAAGCTGCAACTGCCGATGAAGCTGCTATCTGCTGAATATAATCTTGATGGCAGCCGCCTTACCTTTCACTTTAGTGCTGCTGAGAGGGTTGATTTCCGTGAACTGGTTCGGGAATTAGCCAGTCATTTGAAGGTGCGGGTGGAGATGAGGCAGATGAGGCCTAGGGATGTAGCCAAGCTGATAGGCGGCTGTGGCCGGTGTGGCCGTCCGCTATGTTGCACGAGTTTCCTAAGCGAGTTTGCCCCAGTCTCTATTAGAATGGCCAAGGAGCAGGGTTTACCCCTTAACCCGATGAAGATATCAGGCTGCTGTGGTCGCTTGATGTGTTGCTTGGTCTACGAAAATGAACAATACCATATAATGAAGGAGAAATTGCCCAAGGAAGGTCAGCAAGTGTCTACAGCCATGGGGGTAGCTAGGGTAGTCGGCAGTAACCCGCTGAAGGAAACGGTATTGGTTGAGCTGGAGAACGAGGTGACTATGGAATTGCCCCTCGACGAGATTATTACTGAGGATGAGCACCTGAACGAGCAAGAGGCAAAGAGTTGAGCCGCAGCCATTTATCGAAGGGGACAGGATTAATAGATGGTCCTCAGATACCCTCTTTTGCCGAAGAAAGAATACTTGAGGCACGAGGCTACCGCTATATCGCTGGCATCGACGAAGTCGGTCGGGGTGCTCTGGCTGGTCCGGTAATAGCCGCCGCCGTGATTCTACCCTGCCACATAGACGCCCCCTGGCTAAGCTCGGTAAGAGACAGCAAGAAATTGAACCCAGCCAAGCGCGAATTCTTGTTCCACCACATCCACAAAATAGCTGTAGCCATAGGTATTGGCTTAGCCAACCGTGAAGTAATAGACACCCAGGGTATAATCAGAGCCACGCAACTGGCGATGAAGTTGGCTATAGACCAGCTTTCACCACCAGCCGAGGCTCTCCTCATCGACTATATGCATCTTCCTGAAATTAAATTGCCTCAAAAAGGAATAACTGGTGGCGATAGCCGATGCTTCTCCATTGCCTGTGCCTCCATAATTGCCAAAGTGATACGGGACCAGCTAATGACGAAGCTTGATAGAGCTTATCCTGGCTATGAATTGGCTCGCCACAAAGGCTACGGCACCAGGGAGCACCTCGCCTGCTTATGCCGACTGGGACCATCCCCTATCCACCGCCAGTCCTTCAAACCAGTTAAAGATATGAGAGAGAGATGAAGCGAAGGGATACTGGTATCCTGGGTGAGAAGTTAGCCAGGGGTTTTCTTAAAAAACGAGGCTATCGCATCTTAGAAACTAACTACCGTTGTCCCCAAGGTGAAATTGATATCGTAGCCAGGCACAAGGATTTCCTGGTCTTTATTGAGGTAAGAACAAAAACGAGTCTGGAGTTCGGCAGTCCTGAAGAATCAATCACCCCTCTCAAGAAAGAAAGGATGAGAGCTACTGCCTCCCACTATCAGCAAACGCACGATAATCTACCCCAATTATGGCGCATTGATGTAGTGGCAATAGAGCTAAACCAGACAGGGAAGCTATCGCGAGTTGAGCTTATTGAAAATGCGGTAGGTGGTGAATGAGGATGCTGGAGCTTTATCCATTAGCCAAGCTGTGCTAAAATAGACTGCTGAGGCACCATAAATATGGCTTCGTCGGGAGCAGGGCAGACCCTGCGCATTATTGATGCCAACCTTAATCGGGTTAGCGAAGGGCTTCGTCTCCTTGAAGAAATAGCCCGCTTATTGCTTAACGATACTGCCTTGACTCAGCAACTAAAAACCATGCGACACGAGCTAATAAGGGGTGACCGGCTGTTTAACCAGCAGCTTCTTCAGTCCCGAAACTCAGAAGGTGATGTTGGCATCAATGTGGAAGTCTTGGGAGAAGAGAAGGAGAAGGAGCTACCCATGGTATTGGTGGCTAACGCCAGGCGGGTGCAGGAATCGCTGAGAACCCTGGAAGAGCTGGCTAAAGTTCCAGGCACCACCCCTAAATTAGACTCAGAGAAGTTCAAGCAAGCTCGATTTACTCTCTACACGATAGAGCAGCAGTTACTATCCAAGCTGCTGCGTCAGGATAAACTAAAGCATATATCCGGGCTCTATGTCATTATAGACACACAATCACTAAAAGGGCGCAGCCATGTTGAAGTAGCCAGCCAGGCAATTAGTGGTGGCGCCACGACAATCCAACTGCGAGACAAAGTCCAGAGTAAAAAGAAATTGTTACCTGTAGCACAGCAACTGAGGACGCTATGCACTGAGCGCAATGTGCTCTTTATAATAAACGACTATCTTGATGTAGCCCTAGGCACCGATGCTGACGGACTGCACCTGGGACAGGAGGACCTGCCCATTCAAGTAGCCCGCAAACTACTACCGCTGGGGAAGGTTCTGGGCTGCTCGGCAACCACTGTAGACCAGGCTATGGCTGCTCAATCCGAAGGTGCTGATTATGTTGCCGTCGGTGCAATCTACCCAACTCCATCCAAAGAAAGGGAAGAGGTAGTTGGACTAGAAAGGCTGCGCCAGATTAGACAGGCAATATCCTTACCACTGGTTGCTATTGGCGGTATTACTAAGGATAATGCATCTGAGGTTATAGCGGCTGGTGCTGATTCGGTAGCAGTAATCAGTGCTGTATTAGGAGCCGAGTTCCCAGAAGAAGCATCAAGACAAATAGCGGATAGACTTGAGGCACATAAGTGAGTGGATTAACAGATAATCTAGATTCAATTGCCAAACAGCTCCGATTGAGCTTATCAGCCAAAGATACAGCTCGAGAAAAGACACTGCCTCTATGCCGTGAAATAATTCGCCATTGTAGCCAGGCTATCCGTGCTGTGCACCGTCAGGAGTTTGAGCAGGCTAAAGAATTGCTCCAATCAGCCCGCAACTTGCTTGACCGGGTTAAGCAGGTTATTGCTGAATGCAATGAGCTTGGTTACGCCGGCTTTGTTAGAGATGCTCAAAAAGAGTTTGCTGAAGGAAGCATCACTCTTGCCTTAGTAACCGGGAAACCACTTCCTGACCCCGGTGAACTGGGCATTGACTCCGCAGCCTATCTGAATGGGTCGGGTGAAGCTGTAGGCGAGTTGCGGCGTTACCTTCTGGATAGCATGAGAAAGGGTGACCTGTCGCGTGGTGAGGAATTACTGTCAGCTATGGATGATATTTACAATGTTTTAGTTACTATGGACTTCCCCGATGCTATAACTGGTGGGCTACGCCGCACCACCGATATGGTGCGTGGAGTCCTGGAAAGGACACGCAGTGACCTGACCCTGGTTATCAGACAAAAGGAGCTGGAAAATAGACTGGAAAAGCTGGAGAGGAACCTTGAGTAGCTTAAAAACTGCTAATCTCGTTCAGATAGAAAGGAGCTTAAGTAAATGGCACCGATACTAATTGCAGCAATATGTGGAGTTTTAGGACTGGTTGTGGCTGCCTTCATGACTGCCTATGTTTTGAAGCAAGACCCAGGCTCAGAGAGAATAAGAGAAATATCAGACGCCATTAAAGAGGGTGCCCTCGCCTTCTTGGGTCATGAGTATAAGATACTGGCTGCATTTGTGGTAGTAGTGGCTATCATTCTAGGGGTAGTGCCTAACCTCGGTTGGCTGCTTTCGGTGGCTTTTGTCTTTGGCGCTATCTGCTCTGGTCTAGCCGGTTATATCGGGATTAGCATAGCTATCAGGGCTAACTGCCGAACTGCTGCCGCCGCCCAAAAGAGCCTAAATCAGGGCTTACGGGTCTCTTTCCGAAGTGGAGCAGTAATGGGAATGTGTGTCGTTGGCATCGGCATCCTCGGCTTGAGTATTCTCTACTTCGCTTTCCACAACCATCCTAATTTCCTATTCATTATCCCTGGTTATGGCTTTGGCGCTTCCTCAGTAGCCATATTTGCCAGAGTCGGTGGTGGCATATTCACCAAGGCGGCTGATACCGGAGCTGATATAGTAGGCAAGGTGGAGAAAGGAATCCCTGAGGATGACCCACGAAATGCTGCCGTCATTGCTGATTTCGTTGGCGACAATGTAGGGGATATCGCCGGTATGGGAGCCGACCTGTTTGAATCCTATGTTGACTCAATTATTGCCACGATGACGCTGGGGATGATAGCTGTTTTCTCTACTACAGTGGGCAGAGAACTGGTGCCTGATATGGCTACAGCCTGGTTTCTACCTATGGTTGTAGCCGCTGGGGGCATTATAGCCTCTATTATCGGGATATTCTTGGTGAGAGTCGGGGAAAAAGCAGAGATGGGAGCCTTACTCAATGCCCTCCGCAGGGGCACATTTTCAGCAGCAATCCTTACTGCTATCCTCTCTTTCTTAGGCGTGTATTTCCTCAAAGCCGATATTGGTATATTCTGGGCTATCCTCGTCGGGCTTGTTGCCGGCGTTCTAATCGGAGAAAGCACCAATTTCTTCACTTCCTACGCCTATAAGCCAACACTCAATATCGCAGAATCATCTCAAACCGGAGGGGGGACACTTATCACCACCGGCTTTGCTAATGGTTTGATGAGCACCATACCCCCTGTCGTTCTGGTAGTAATCGCCATTATAGTGGCTCACCACTTTGCTGATATCTACGGCATAGCGATTGCCGGAATTGGAATGTTATCAACCCTGGGCATACAGGATGCTACCGATGCTTACGGACCGGTAGCTGATAATGCCGGTGGTATCGTTGAGATGTCAGACCTGCCGCCAGAGGTTAGGCAGCGGACTGATGCCCTGGACTCACTGGGTAACACCACCGCCGCTACCGGTAAAGGCTTTGCTATCGGGGCTGCCGGGCTCACGGCTCTAGCCTTGCTGCTCTCCTATGCTCAGGCAGTGGGAATTAAACTGGCTGATATCAGCCTCCTTGACCCCCGTGTTATCGCTGGTATCTTTCTGGGGGCTATGATGCCGGCTATTTTCTGTGCCATGACACTGAATGC
>CAZMUD010000027.1:0-14344 GCA_964569715.1 uncultured Dehalococcoidales bacterium
AAGCGAGCGGCAACAGCATCAAACCAGCCACAGCTCCGAGGTCGACCGGTAACAGTGCCATACTCATAACCCCGTTCCCTAATCAGGCTGCCAGTTTCATCCTTCAGTTCAGTAGGGAATGGGCCAGCACCAATTCTAGTGCAGTAAGCCTTGAACACACCCAGAACAGCGTTAATTCTGGTAGGACCCACCCCGGCACCCACACAGCCTTGCCCCGCCAGAGGTGAAGAAGAAGTAGTATAAGGATAGGTGCCAAAATCGGGGTCAAGCAAAGTCCCCTGCGCCCCTTCTAATAGAACCACCTCGTCCCTGTTCAGCGCTTCCTCCACCATTATCGTTGTCTCCCGAATATGAGGAGCCAGACGCTCAGCGTATTGACAATACTGCTTGTATATCTCATCCAATAATAGAGGCTGGACTCCATAGACCTTGGTCAGAATGGTGTTCTTGTAGTCAAGTATAGCACGAAGTCGCTCCAGCAATGCTTTCTTATCCAAGAGGTCACCGGTTCTAATACCCAACCTGGCTACTTTATCAGCAAACACGGGACCTATCCCCCTGCGGGTTGTGCCTATTGCCTTGCCGCCCCGCGCTTCCTCCTCCAGGCCGTCAAGCAGGATATGATAGGGCATAATCAAGTGAGCCCGGTCACTGATAAATAGACGGCTAGTATCCACACCACGCTGGTTAAGCAGGTTTATCTCTTCAATTAGCACCGCCGGATTAATCACCACCCCATTACCGATAATACAATCAGTCTGGGGAGAAAAAATACCGGAAGGGACAAGACGCAGCTTAAACTCACCAAAGGGATTAACTACAGTATGCCCGGCATTATCACCACCGGAGAAACGCACTACCAGCCCTGCTCTTTCAGCAAGCAGGTCAACCACCTTACCCTTCCCCTCATCCCCCCACTGAGCTCCAATAACAGCAATAATCGGCATTATTCCCCTCCTAAAAGCCAACTAATTTTTCGTCTGTCGCCACACATAAAGTAGCCTCTGGGTAACTGTGATAAAACTAAATACCACTATAATAGCTAAGGCAGTAATTAAGGCATAATCAATTTGGCTCAGCAAAAGGCCCAGCGCCAGCACAACTACCCTCTCCGCCCGAGTAAATAATCCCACCTGGCACTCCAGGCCTAAGGACTCCGCCCTGGCTCTGATATAGCTCACCAGTAGTGAACTGGGCAGAGCAACACCAGCAAGTAAGATTCCGACAATGAATCCTCCTCTAGCATACAGCACTAAAATGCCGAGCAGCACTACTGCCTCAGCTAAGCGGTCGAGTGTAGAGTCAAGGACAGCACCAAACTGGGTAGTCCGGTTAGTGCTGCGAGCCAGTGCCCCATCCAGGATATCAAAAAAACCAGCAATAAGCACCACAAAACCAGCGGCAAAAAGATGTTCGGTGATAATAAGTGCCGCAGCGCCGAGAGTTAACAAAAAGCCAAACCAGCTTACGGCATTAGGTGCTATAGGTGTCTTAGCTAAAAGTCGAACCACTGGTTGGGTAAGGTAATAGGCTATGGTTTTACGGGCTTCGGATAATTTTGCCACTGAACATCGTTTTTCTGAAACAATACTATGATTATCCAAGCAGTCTTCCACTTCTTATTACTTAAACTGATTCTCGCAATCACTTTTTCTGAGGGCATTCACTAAGCACTCTAGCGTAGTAATCAAACACTCTTTGGGCAACATGTTCCCAGCTATACTCCCCGGCTTTAAGTCTCCCCCTGGCTCCCATTTGCTGCCGGAGTGTTCCGTCACTCATAACAGAAATTAGAGCCTGGGCTAACCTTCTACTATCTTTTGGTGGCACCAACAACCCCTCTTCACCATGAGTTACCACGCTGGCATAACCATCTATATTGGTGGCAACAATTGGTTTACCTGCAGCCATAGCCTCCAGTAAAACAATGCCAAAGCTTTCCCGGCTCGTGGCTGGAGCACAAAAAACATCGGCAGTCTTATAATAGCGGGGTAATTCGGCATAGGGGGCATAGCCAACAAAAACAACATCCTTTAAACCATGCCGCATAACCCACTTCTCATACTTTTTGCGGGGCCTGGTGCCAGGACCCACCACAATAAGTCGCGAGTCAGGGATTTCCCGTTTAACCCGCTGATACGCTTTGATTAGATAATTCACGCCTTTGCGGCTTTCTAAACGCCCGACAAATAGAATATTCTGTTTCCCGTCACAGAATTCCTCGATTGGAGCTACATCGGGAGAGAAGTGCTCTAAATCAATACCGTTGGGAATAATATTATAGTATCCAGGGACATGTTTAACGGCAAACTCCATAGCTGGTTTTGACACGGCAATCTTGCCGTCAAGCTTGCGAGCCCGCCTATTCAACATTATGGTAGTAACAGGTCTACCAAAATTATAACCAGGTCTACCATTACAAGCATGAAAGGTGCCTATATTTGGCACATTTGAAAACCGAAGCACAGCACTGCATAGCATAGGCATAAAGGGTTCATGGAGGTGAACAATATCAAACTTCTCTTCGCTGAGAACAGCTTTTATTGTGGAAGCCAGTCTAAGTGATATTGTAATACGACAGATTGAACCGCTCAGAGGAATAGGGCGAGGTTTGCCGATGGGAATAAATCTATCATCAAAAGTAGAGACTGCCTGAGATGCAGGGCCAATGACCTTCACCTCATGGCCCATCCGGGTAAATTGACGCTCCAGTGATGAAATATGATTGGTAACACCACCTGGGTAAGCAAAGTCGTAAGGGGAGACCAATGCTATCTTCATTACCTGCTTTAACCGCGCTGAACAACGTGGTTCTTCAACGCTTTAATTTATTCAGCTTCTCCTTTAGAGGAGGGCTTATCTCTTCACCCTGATTAGCCGCAATGAACTCTTCCACCATCCGGCGAGCTTCATCATCTGTATACTGGACAGGTGGTGATTTCATAAAGTAGGCTGAGGGAGCTATCAGTGTCCCTTTCAGTCCCTGCTCTAAGGCAAGCTTACAGCACCTGATAGCATCAATAACCACCCCGGCTGAGTTAGGGCTATCCCACACCTCAAGTTTTAGCTCCAGGTTCAACGGAACATCGCCAAAAGCCTGCCCTTCCATCTTAATATGGCAAAACTTGCGGTCAGTCAGCCAGGGAACATAATCGCTAGGACCAACATGGATATTTTCCGGGTCAAGTTTGTAATCTAGCTGAGAGGTAACCGCAGTAGTTTTAGATATTTTCTTAGACTCAAGCCGTTCCCGCTCTAACATATTAAGGAAGTCGGTGTTACCACCAAAGTTCAATTGATAGGTCCGCTCCAGTTTAACTCCACGGTCTCCAAACAGCCTGGTAAGCACGCGATGGACAATAGTAGCCCCAACCTGAGATTTTACATCGTCCCCAATAATTGGGAGACCTTTTTCAATAAAGCGCTCCTGCCAGTACTTCTCACGAGCAATAAAAACAGGGATACAGTTGATAAAGCCACACCCGGCTTCCAGCACCTGCTCAATATACCACTTGGTTGCCCCTTCGCTGCCCACCGGCAGATAGCTAATCACCACATCAGTTTGCGTTTCCTTAAGAACTTTAACTATATCAACCGTGGGTCCGGGTGCTTTCTCTATTATTTGAGACAAATACTTACCCAGACCATCGTGAGTCATGCCCCGCTGAACTATAACTCCTGTAGTCGGCACATCGGCGAATTTGAAGGTATTATTGGGCGAAGTAAAAATTGCCTCTGCCAAGTCTTTACCAACCTTGTTCTTATCAACGTCAAAAGCAGCCACAAAATTGATATCACTTATGTGATATCCCCCTAGATTAACATGCATAATTCCAGGCACGAACTCGGTCTCTTTCGCCTTCTCATAGTAGCTTACACCCTGAATTAGTGATGAAGCACAGTTGCCTACTCCTATTATGGCTACATTTATACTATCCAATGCTCAACCGCCCTCCTTCTAGCATCAGAAAATCTACTAATACTAACATAGAAGCTTTTTCAAGCTATGTCATTCTAAAATATTAAATCTCCAAAGAGGCACATATTAAGACAGCTCAGCCCTCCCCGGTATAGAACTCATCTTCCGCCACAAGCCTTCACTGAAACCGCCAAAAGGGTAAATAAACTGGAGGCATGTATCCCACAGTGAACAACCTGTCAGACCATTGAAAAACACTTGGACTTAACACAGTAGCTATCTAACGAGATGCACCACCACACCAGCACTGTGGAATCGAGTACTAGCTAGCTTTTACCGATTCTAAATACCTTGGTCCCACACGTAGGACAGACCCCCCGCGTAGCCGGTCTCCCATTCTTAAGAGTAACCCGCTCTGCGTTTTTCACCTCCACCTTCTTTCTGCACTTAAAACAATATGCCTGCGTCACTTTTCACCTCCCTTTCAACACTAGCTGGACTATATCCCTATTATATGCAAGCTGTCAAGAACTTGCTCACCTTTGTTTACTATTTACCAAAAATTGAATTTAGCTAGAGAAATACCTTCTCCGGTTGCCATTGTCCTTTTTCAGAGTTGAAGCGTAGCACACCTAAGAACCGCCCGTCAAGGGCATAGGCACGGCAATGGTCTTCAGAAGAAGACCCCGCTGGCAAGGGGCGCCCATTCCTTATACTCTGTCCGGCATCATCGCTGACAACCATAGCTGCCCAATGCAAAAGCACGCTATCTATGGGATAAATAAAGTATTGCCAGTAGCCATAGCGGAAAGCATCCTCAAGCTGAGACACCGAAACTGCGTCCCTTATATCAAAAAGACCGCACCTCAAGCGGATTAGGTTTTTCAAATAAGCTCCACAACCCAGAGCCTGCCCTAAATCATAAGCTAAGGAACGGATATAGGTACCCTTACCACAAACCACTTCTATAGTGGCTACCGGTGGCTGCCAGTCGACAAGCTCCAGGCGATGGACTTTAGCCAGTCGGCTTCTCCGTTCAACCGTGATGCCAGCTCGTGCCAATTGATAAAGCGGTTTACCTTGATACTTCACAGCGCTATACATTGGAGGGGTCTGCTGGATTAAACCGCAAAAAGAGGTAAGTGCCGATTCTACCTGGTCCTGGCTAATTCCAGAAGGGTCCCCCCTCTCAATAATCCGGCCACTGGCATCATAAGTGTCTGTAGTCATACCCAATTCAATCTCAGCCCGATAAGCCTTAGTAGCATCTACCAAAAACTCAATAACTCGTGTCCCCTGACCGAGGCAAACAGGTAAAACGCCGGTAGCCGCTGGGTCAAGGGTACCGGCGTGCCCAACACGCCGCTCCCCCGTCAGCCGTTTCACCATAGCCACAATGCTAAAAGAGGTTTCACCCCAAGGCTTATTAATATTTAATATACCATCCATAATCAACCCTGCTCGATTGTTTTATCAACCTCACCCCCCATTAAGTTATTATTAGGTAACCCTATCCCCTTTATCCCCTTCCCCTTGATAAGGGGAAGGGGAATTTATATAAGAGAGGCTTCGCCTCTCTTTAACTCTCCTTCCTAAGGAGAGGGGGAAGTCCTTCCTGTGGAAGGATAAAAGGTGCGTTAGCCCCTCCCTTACCTACACTCTCCCTTCCCTTTGTCTAGTTCACTCAAGTATCTTAATAAGCTCTGGTAAGCTGTTTATCGTCACCACACCAGTCAGAGTATCCGTTTTGACTGGCGGATATAACGTTTCTTGATCAACATCAACTCGAAAGTCTGGTAGCACACCAATGTTATCTGCTTCATCTCGCTGTAAGTATATGGGAAGAATACCAGCAGCACGAGCACCTACGACATCCTCTTCGGTATCACCCACGTAAACGACTTCTTCTGGTTGAAGCCCCGTTCTTTGGAGAGCTAAGTGAAAAATCCTCGGGTCAGGTTTCTTGATTCCAATGTCACCTGAGACAACTACCGCCGCGAAAAACTCCTCTAGACCCAACTCACTTACCAGAGCATGCACATACGGGGGATGGTCGAAGTTAGAGATTAAGCCGAGTGTTTTGTGCGGCTGCAACGCCTCCAGCACCAGGTGACAGTCTGAGTCAAGGAAGGCGTGTTTTTGCCACGCATTTAAAATCGTGGTAGCTGTGTGCTTTATTTCTACAACCTCCATACTGACATCCAGTTCAGAACACAAAGCCTGGATACGGCGTTCAAAGATAGTTAAGCCATCTTCTCGCTTAGGAGGTTCATCCTTAGAAAAGAAATGGTCGCAGCTTTCGGCAAAAGTCTCCTTAGGGATTGAAAGTCCATGCTTTTTCAAACATACATAAAACTCTGAAAGCCAATCAGACCATGCGGCAGAGATATCACCATGAATCAGGAGAGTGCCCCATAGGTCAAAGAAAACGCCGTTAATATTCATTTGTTACCCAATTAATAATCATAGCGTATAACTAGGTTTTCAAGTGGTGTCTCTCTGAGTAACCTCGTCAATTCGCTGCGAGAGGTAATCCCCCCGCTCAATAGAATCATCCCAGTGAAAGCTTAGTACCGGGGTATACCGTAGCTTCAGACGCTTAGCCAACTCCCTACGGAAAAAACCTGAAGCAGAAGCCAGTACGCTTAGCGTCTCTTGCTTTTCTTCCCCACTACCTATACAGCTTATGAACACCTTAGCATATTTCAGGTCAGTAGAGGTGGAAACCTCAGTCACAGCAATAAAATTGCCAAGTCGCGGGTCTTTGACTTGGCGCTGAAGTAATTGGCTAATTTCCTGGCGAATGAGACTATTCACCCGCTCAATGCGATGTGCCATAAGTATTTCCCCCCTTAGCCAGCTTCCTCAATCCTAAAAAACTCTAATATATCACCCACCTCAAACTCATTGAAATCACTGACGCCCACACCGCACTCATAACCAGCAGTCACTTCCTTGACATCGTCTTTAAAGCGTCTCAGGCTACTAACAGTAGATTCAGATACTACTTTCTCCTGACGCAACACCCTAACCGAAACACCACGACTTACCTTACCCTCGGTAACATAGGCACCGGCTATCTTTTGGACCTTGCCCACGGAGAAGATAGCCCGTACCTCAGCCCGGCCCTTGATAACCTCAACCTGAGAGGGCTCCAGCAAGCCTTTGAGAGCCTTGCCTACATCATCTGCCAGATTGTAAATCACGTCGTAGTGACGGATGCTCACACCTTCCAGCTCAGCCAATCGCTGTGCCCCCGGCTCAGAATCCGTATTAAAGCCAATAATGAGCCCCCTAGAAGCAATAGCCAACATAACATCACTCTCGGTAATATTGCCACTGCTACTATGGATAACTCTGACCTTGACTTCATCTGTTGCCAATTGTTCCAAAGAACTTCTTATCGGTTCAATGCTGCCTTGAACATCAGTCTTGAGAATGACATTAAGCTCTTTTACTCGTCCGGCGCTTACTTGCTCAAGGAGATTGCTAAGGCTCACTGATTTTGATAATGAAGACCCTTGCTGCACCTCCGACTGACGCTTCTCTATTAAAGCCTTTGCCTGGCGTTCACCAGCCACAACAGTTAAGGTATCCCCCTCTTGAGGCACACTATTTAAGCCAAGTATCTCAGCCGGCATAGCTGGCCCGGTCCTCCTCACCTGCTTACCCACATCATTAAACATAGCCTTTAGCCTACCCCAGGTATCACCAACCACCATTGTGTCACCAAGCCGAAGGGTGCCGGTATGAACCAGCACTGTAGCTAATGGCCCCTTAGTCTTATCCAGTTTGGCTTCGATAACTACCCCTGCCGCTGGCCGAGATGGGTCTGACTTAAGCTCCTCCATCTCAGCCACAACCAGAAGGTTCTCCAACAGCTCAGAGATACCTTTCTTCTCCTTAGCCGAAACTTGGACACAAACCGTATCGCCTCCCCACTCTTCAATAACCAAACCGGCATCAGCTAGCTGTTGCTTGACAAGTTCCGGGTTAGCCTCAGGCTTGTCAATCTTGTTGATAGCCACTAAGATAGGCACCCCAGCTGCTCGAGCGTGGTCTATTGCTTCCAAAGTCTGTGGCATTACTCCGTCATCAGCAGCCACTACCAAAATAGCAATGTCGGTTACCTGTGCTCCACGAGCTCGCATCGCGGTAAAGGCTTCATGACCGGGGGTATCCAAGAAGGTAATCTTTTCCCCATCCACCCCTACTTGATAAGCACCAATATGCTGAGTAATGCCCCCAGCTTCACTATCCATTACATTAGCCTGTCGGATGGCATCAAGTAGCCTGGTCTTGCCGTGGTTAACATGCCCCATAACAGTAACTACCGGGGGTCGTGCTTTAAGACCACTAAATTCCCTACCCTGCTGGAGCTGCTGCTTCTTAATTTCCCTGATAAGGCTGACCGACTTTCGACCCGCCTGAGGCTTCAGGTGTGTTTCATAACCAAAATCGACTGCCACCGCAGCAGCTGATTCATAACCAACAGCCTGGGTAATATTAGCCATAATGCCATTCCTCATCAGTCGTTTGATGATTTCTATGGCACTAACCTGCAAAAGGTCAGCCAATTGCTTCACACTTAAGGTCTCAGGAATCTCAATCAAGTGGGCCTTGGCCGATGAAGAACCAGCACTAGCCCCCTCACCCTGAGGCTCTGAAACCTTACTCGGCTTACCTACCCTTGCCACTAACCTGCTCCTTTAAAAAGCCTTTTCTCAAACTTAATAAGCTGTTCCCAGTTATCCCAGATAAGTTTATTCCTCGCCACTATCCCTTAAAAAGGTCTTTACTAAATCTAATAAGCTGCTCTCGATTATCCTGGGTAAGTGTAGCCCTCAAGGAACGTTCTAGCTGACCGCCCTTAAGCCCGCTCTCCCAGCATTCTTGTGCCCGACATAAATAGGCACCGCGCCCTGCCTTCTTACCACCGATATCAACCTCCACACTCTCATCGGAGACACGCACCAAGCGGATTAGCTCACGCTTAGCCTTTACCTTACGACAAGCCACGCAAGTCCGCTGCGGTATATGCTTAACAGAGTGGGCGCTAATACTCCTCCTCATCTATAGAGATGTCCGGCTCCCGGCGTGGTTTCTTAATCCCGACCCCGTCCTCCTCACGCTCCCTACCTTGCTTTTTCTTCTTCTTCCTTGATTTAGCCTGAGGCTTAGTCGGTCTAGGTGCTAAAATATCCTCAGCAAACCGAAGCCGAGGTTTTTCTACCTCCGCTGGCGGAGGAACGAATGTGGTATCAAGAGCCGGTAAAGGCTCAGCCGTCTCTGCAGAGGCTAAGGCTGGTTCCAGAACAGCTGGCATTTCAGCAGGAACTTCCTCACCAACTACAGCTTCTTCTTCCGTTTCTGCTTCCGCCTCAACTAAAGCCTCGGCTGCCTCCGCCTTTTCTGCCTCAGCCGCTGAGGCACTCTTAATATCAATCCGCCACCCGGTGAGTTTAGCTGCCAGTCTAACATTCTGCCCCTCTTTACCAATAGCTAATGAAAGCTGCCTATCAGGAACAACCACAGTAGCTACCCCCTCTTTATCGTCCAGCCCAACACTTAATATCTGGGCCGGGCTAAGAGCATTAGCAATAAAGACAGAAACATCTGGGCTCCACATGACAACATCTATCTTTTCGCCATTCAACTCACTGACGATATTTTGTATCCTGATGCCACGTAATCCAACGCAACAACCAACCGGGTCAACACCTTCCTGGCGTGCAACCACAGCTACCTTACTCCGAGAGCCAGCCTCACGAGCAATGGATTTTAATTCTACCACCCCATTAAAAATCTCAGGAACCTCCATCTCAAAAAGCTGACGAAGTAAATCTGGGTGCGAACGTGATACCACCACCCGAGGTCCACGGTTAGTCCGAACTACCTCTAAAATGTTCACCTTAAGCCGTTGTCCTACTCGATATCTCTCGCTGGGCACCTGCTCAACCGCCGGCAATAGTGCCTCGGTTCTACCCAGGTCAACAAAAATTTGCCTTGATTCAATGCGCTGCACTAACCCGGTGACAATATCGCCTTCCCTATCAGCATACTCTTCAAATATAGCGCTATGTTCTGCTTCATGAAGACGCTGCAGAATAACCTGTTTTGCCGTTTGGGCAGCAATGCGTCCAGCATTATGCGGGGTAGCTTCTACCACAAGAGTCTCGCCAATCTCCGCATCTGGCTTGATTCGGTGCGCCTCATCTAATGACAACTCACAGCGACCATCCGAAGGTTGTTCAACCACAACCTTCTCAGCCCACACTTGAACATTACCGTCAGTAGGATTAATCTTAACCGAGATATTCTGGTTAGCAGCAAAATTATCCTTCCGGTAAGCTGATACCAGTGCTGCCTCTACCGCGGCAATAACCACTTCCCTAGGCAAGTTCTTCTCAGCCGAGAGTTGTGTGATAGCCAGCAGAAAGTCACTCTTCATCTCGGATTAGACCCTCCAATTTATTTCCAGTATAACAAAAAAGTGGGAATCAAACCCACTTTACTACTCCACTAAAGTATATCACAATCCAATTCAAGATGCAAGTTGCCATAGCCGAATGGTGCTAGAAATCCTAGCCGCGTTAAGCTATAATAAAAGCTACTCAGTTTAAATCTACTTAAAAGTAATAGCCCTTAGTTGATTTTATGTCACCTTGGTGATGGTTGGAACGTTACCATCAAAATGGGGGAAACGTGGAGATAGAAAAATTAAAGGCTCAAATCTCTAGCGAAATAGACGCTCACCGCAATCAGCTCAGCGAGCTATCCCTAAAAATTCATTCCAACCCCGAGCTAGGTTTCCATGAAGTCAAGGCAGCCGAGTGGTTAACCCGATACCTGGAGGAAAATGGTTTCTCTATAGAGCGTGGTATCTGTGAGCTGCCAACTGCTTTTAAGGCAGGCTACGGGGAAGGGAGACCAGCTATCGCTATTCTGGCTGAGTATGACGCCCTACCTGGGCTTGGCCATGCCTGTGGTCACAACCTAATAGCTACCTGCGCCGTTGGTGCCGGTGTAGCTTCCAAGCCAGCCATTGACCAATTTGGGGGCAGCATTCTGGTTATCGGCACACCGGCTGAGGAGCTATATGGTGGCAAGGCAATAATGGCAGAGAGGGGAGCCTTCAACAATTTAGATATAGCTATGATGGTGCACCCGGGGACACGTGATACCGCTACCACCCGTGCTCTTGCCTGCCAGAATCTAGAGGTTGAATTCCTGGGCAAGGCAGCTCATGCCGCCGCCCGGCCAGAGGCAGGCATCAACGCCCTGGAAGCCATGCTCCAATCCTTCGCTGCCATTAATTCTTTGCGTCAACACATTAAGAGCACGGCACGTATCCACGGTATCATTACCGATGGTGGAGAGGCAGCTAATGTTGTCCCAGCCCACAGTGCTGGAACCTTTATAGTGCGTGCTGAGGATGACGCCTACCTTAATGAACTAAAGCAGAAGGTTCTAAACTGCTTTATCGGAGCCGCTACCGCCAGTGGTGCCCAACTGCAATACAAGTGGGATAAAGTACGCTATGCTCCTATGCGCAATAATCTACCTTTAGCCCGACTATTTACCGAGAATATGCAAACGCTGGGACGCAAGATTGCCCTCCCTGGTCCCGGCAGTGGCTTTGGCAGCACCGATATGGGCAATGTTAGCCAACTGGTGCCCAGCATCCACTCCTCTGTAGCCATAGCCAAGAAAGAGATAACAATCCACTCTCCCCAGTTTGCCTCGGCTGCCGCCTCAACGGCAGGCACCAAGGGGCTGCTTGATGCCGCCAAGGCGCTAGCGATGACCGTTGTTGACCTAACAGCCAATCCTGAGACAGTAGCCAAGGTCAAAAAGGAGTTTGAGCAAGGAAAATGATTAGGATAGGTATTCCCAGAGCTCTACTCTACTACCAATATTACCCTATGTGGAAGACCTTCTTTGAGGAACTGGGGGCAGAAGTGGTGGTTTCACCACCAACCAGTCAGGCTATGCTAGCCGAAGGTTCGGCTCGGGTAGTAGCTGATACCTGCTTGCCGGTAAAGGTTTTTCTGGGTCATGTTCTCTCCCTGGTAGAAAAGTGCGACTGGATGTTTATTCCGGCTATCCGTAGTGTGAAGAATAATACTTACAACTGCTCCAAGTTCCTTGGTTTGCCTGATATGACAAGGGCGGTTGTCCCTGAATCTCCCCCAATCCTGGATATAGATATTGACATCAACAAGGGAAAGCGTGCGCTGTATCAAGCTATTTACAAATTGGGACGGCATTTTACCTGGAATCCATTTAAGGTCAGGCAAGCCAGCCTGGCTGCATGGCAAGCCCACCTAAATTATCGAGAGCTAATGTCCAGCCATGGATTAACACCGGTTGAGGCAATAGCAGAAACTTCAGGCACACCTGAAGTGGAGCACAAAGCGTCTGCCAGCCACCCAACTTCAGCACGAGCCACTATTGCTCTCATTGGTCACCCATACCTTCTCTATGATGAATATGTAAACCATCGCCTTATCCACCGACTAGAGCAAGCCGATAATAAGGTATTAACCCCAGAGATGCTCACCACCGAGGAGCTTGAATCGGCTATAGCTAGACTCGCAGGCAGAGCCTACTGGACATACGAAGAAGAGGTTGTCGGCGCTGGAGGGCACTACTTGCAAAGTGGAACCGATGGTATTATTGGTATAATGACTTTCGGCTGTGGACCTGATTCGTTAATGATGGATGCAGTACGCCGGCACGCAGTCAAGCTAAGGGCTACCCCGTTTATGAGCCTCACCCTGGAGGAGCATACTGCTGAAGCCGGTGTGGTTACTCGGCTGGAAGCCTTTACTGATATGATATACAGGAGGAAAAGGAGACAGGTAGAAGCATGCGTATAGGCATGCCCCATATGGGCAATTTATATATACCATTTAAAGCCATGTTTCAAAGGCTTAATATTGACTTCGTCATACCACCGCTCACTAACCAGCACACTCTATCCCTTGGCGTTAAGCATTCCCCTGAAGGATTGTGCATTCCATTTAAGCTAACCCTAGGTAACCTGATTGAAGCTGCCCAGTTAGGGGCAGACACATTACTTATGCCCACCGGCTACGGCATCTGTCGCCTGGGCTACTACGCTAAGACACAGGAACAAATTCTCCATGACCTGGGATATTATAATGTTGAAGTAATCGGGGTAGGGATTTCTGAACACAAGCTTTTAGGCTTACTGAAAATAATTAAGCGCTTGTCAAACAATGCCCCCTGGCCCAAGATTATATCAGCCTTCCGCTTTGGTCTAAGCAAATTAAACACCCTGGACAGGATAGAGCGAGTGGTGCAAAAGGTGCGAGCTGTAGAGCTGGTAAAGGGGACAGCTAACCAGCTATTTGCCGAAGCCATTGGCGCCATTGACAAGGCGGACGATTATAATGCCCTGAAGAAGGCTCAAGCAGACTACATTGACCAGCTTAACCAGATAACTAAGGATAACCAGGCTGAACCAGTGGTAGTAGGCATTATCGGGGAACTTTATGTAGTACTGGAGCCATTCTCTAATTTTGATGTGGAGAGTGAATTAGGTAAACTGGGGGTAGAGGTGAGACGGACAATGTTTCTTTCAGAATGGACTAAATTCAGCCTGTTTCTTAACCCGCTGGGAATAAATGAGAAGGACAGGATTCACAAGGCAGCCCTCCCCTACCTTAAACGGGATATCGGTGGTGATGGCTGGGAATCGGTAGGGGAAAAGGTGCTTCACGCTAATAGGTACGATGGATTGGTACACCTGGTACCTTTTACCTGTATGCCGGAAATAATAGCTCAAAATATCATGCCCAAAACCAAGGAGAATATTCCGGTGCTGACCATCCTTTGTGATGAACAGATAACCAAGACAGGTATGCTAACCAGACTGGAAGCCTTCGTCGACCTGCTGCAGCGTAAGCGGCGGGTAGAAAATAACCGACAACGAGTAGCCACCTGAGGAGTGTTGATGGAAGCTTATTTAGGCATTGATGTTGGCTCGGTAACTACCAAGCTGGCAGTACTGGACAAAAATGATGAGCTTATTACCCACTCCTACATGTTGACACAGGGTAAGCCCATCGATATGGTGCAGCAGGGATTAGTACAAATCAAAGAGCAACTGCCGGAAGACGTTGACATCTGTGGTGTGGCTACCACCGGGAGCGCTCGCTACCTGGCCGGGGTTATTGTTGGCGCCGATTTAGTCAAGAATGAGATTACCAGCCATGCTGTGGCCGCCTTGTTTTATTTCCCCCAGGTGCAAACGGTCATCGAGATTGGGGGGCAAGATAGCAAGATTATCATTATCAGGGATAGGATAGTAACCGACTTCGGAATGAACACCGTATGTGCCGCCGGCACTGGTAGCTTCCTTGACCACCAGGCACTGCGCCTTAATATGAGCATTGA
>CAZMUD010000028.1:0-14315 GCA_964569715.1 uncultured Dehalococcoidales bacterium
GTCATTGCGAGGCACAAAGTGCCGAAGCAATCTCAAGAGATAACATAGTTTCTATTAGGTAACCCTATCCCCTTTATCCCCCTCCCTTATCTAAGGGAGGGGGAAGTAGTTATATAAGAGAGGCTTCGCCTCTCTTCATCTCTCCTCAGCCGGGCTTTCTTCAGCAGTAGGAAGTGTTTTCTTGCGTGCTTCTCTTAATGCAGCTTTCCTTGCCTTCATAAATGCCTCCTGATTCATAACTTCTAGGATTTTCCACACGGGCACTACTATAGCGATACCCATATTGATTGTGAGGTTAGTTAGGGAATCCTCTATCAAGTTATCCATTTCCAGCTTGGATAGGTCAAAATGTCCGTGCATAAGACCTAGCCAAAAAAATAAAGGTCCTTGGCGTCCCATCTGCATCGTAGTGCCTATCCTACGCATAGTCCCTATATACGCAAATACAGGAGAACCGCTTAAACCCCCTATTGAACGGGCTTCAACTAGATATGCGTCAATATCTCCCAAAGTTTCTGTATGCACCTTCTCCTCTGGCATTGACGCAATGTTACCTATACGGATAATCGGGAGATTTCGTTGCAAGCCGTAATGATTGGCGAATAATCCAGTCAAGAATACATCATCGCCTACTCCAATTTCTTCTCTTTTGATAACCTCTTCTGTTGCCGTCATCACAAGGGGAACAATACGATAATCAAAAATATCTTGTGGGGGTGCCCAATTTAATACAGCTACATCTACATTCGATTCTTTGGGGTGGAATATCCAATTCTCAATCGATGTCTGTATCAACTGAGCCGGTTCGGATTTCAAGTTCATCCTCACATATACCTTTTGGTCTATACTTCTTTCCCTAATTCCTTCAATTATGTGTTTGGCTGTTATGAGATAGACAACTTGAAATCCTGGTATCTCCAATGGCACACTAACAAAGAACGCTGTGCCAGCCAGTTGTGTGCCTTCTGCAATCTTGTAACAAATAAAAACAACACACTTCCTAATTTCGTCAGGGATTTGCATAAGACTATCCTCCTCCTCCTTCTAAATTCCCGGCCTCCTCTTGTGCCACTCTGTTGCCTGCTGGTAGGCGTGGGCGATTTTTAGTATAGCTTCCTCATTAAACGGCTGTAGGTTGACATAACTCTAAAAACGAATCCCGAAGCTAATTAGCTTCGATTCGTTTCCCTTTAAAAATATCATCTTTTTACACTCGGAATTCCTCTAAACAAATAACCACCCTAGACAAAGGTAAGTGTACGTCTTTATGTGGCTCGTGACTTAAACCTTATATCTTCGGTCTCTTCTTATGCCAATCAGTTGCCTGCTGGTAGGCGTGGGCGATTTTGAGGAGGGTTTCCTCGCTGAAGGGCTTGCTGATAATCTGCATCCCAATCGGCAGCCCGTCGGCAAAGCCAGCCGGTATAGAGATAGCCGGCAGGCCGGCAATATTTATCGGTAGGGTGCAGACATCGCTCAGATACATCTGGAGCGGGTCATCCACCTTCTCCCCGATTTTGAATGGGGTGGTGGGGGAGGTTGGGGTTATCAGGGCATCAAATTTATCAAAGGCCTGGTCAAACTCTCGTCTTATCAGGGTGCGAACCTTCTGAGCCTTGACGTAGTAGGCATCATAATAGCCGGCGGACAGGGCATAGGTTCCCAGCATAATACGTCTTTTTACCTCGGGGCCAAAGCCATACTGGCGGGTCTTTTCCATAGCATCCCACATGCTGTCTGCTTCTTTAGCGGAGAAGCCATACTTTACTCCATCATAGCGAGCCAGGTTAGCCGAAGCCTCCGAGGGGGCGATAATGTAATACACCGCCAGGGCATAGCGGGTATGGGGTAGTGATGCCTCCCATTCTATTTTTGCCCCCAGCTCCTCAAGTTTATTGATAGCAGCCCGTATCGCTGTTTCTACCTCAGTCTGCATTCCCTCAACGAAATACTCCTCGGGGACACCGATACGAAGCCCATTGAGGTCGGTAGTCAGGCACTGAGTATAATCGGGGGTGGGATAGGGAACCGAGGTAGAATCCCGGCTGTCATAGCCAGCGATGGCATTCAATACCAGGGCACAATCGGTAATATCCTGAGTTAGAGGTCCAATCTGGTCCAGCGAGCTGGCAAAGGCAACCAGACCATACCGGCTTACCCTGCCGTAGGTAGGTTTTAGACCGGTAACGCTGCAGAAGCCAGCCGGCTGGCGGATACTGCCCCCGGTATCTGAACCCAGCGCATAGATACACTCGCCAGCAGCTACGGCAGCGGCTGAGCCGCCACTACTGCCCCCGGGGACACGGGATAAATCCCACGGGTTATGAGTAGTAAACAGGGCAGAGTTTTCGGTAGATGAGCCCATAGCAAATTCATCCATATTGGCTTTGCCGACGACTACTGCGCCACAGTCATTTAATTTTTCTACCACTGTCGCATTATAAGGGGGCAAAAAATTCTCTAGCATCCTTGAGGAGCAGGTGGTTGGTATCCTTTTGATGCACATATTGTCTTTGATTAGCACCGGGATGCCGGTAAGGGGGTTGGTATTACCGGTAGCCAAAAGCTCATCAGCCTTTTGGGCTTGCTTTAACGCCAGCTCATCAGTAACAGTGACCAAGGCTTGAACCCTCGGCTCCACCTGGCGGATGCGCTCCAGGCAGGCTTTGGTCAGTTCAACCGAGGACAGTTGTTTAGCTTTAAGTAGCTTATGTGCCTCGTGGATGGTTAATTGGTTGTAGTTAACTATCTACCTCACCCCCTTAATCCCCCTCTCCTTCAAAGGAGAGGGGGAAGAGAGGTTTTGAAGGGGCGTAGCCCCTTCAAACTTCCCCTTTAATTTTTATTAAGGTAACCCCATCCCCTTTATCCCCTTCCCCTTGATAAGGGGAAGGGGAAGATTTTCTCTAAAGAGGGGCTTCGCCCCTCTTTGACATCCCGTTAGGTCAGGCTCTTTGGCGAGAGAAGGTAATTTCTTAAGCAGGGCTTTACCCGTTCAAGCTTCCCCATTAAGACAACTCTCTAGATTGAGGCTTCGCCCTGTCGTCTCCACAAACCTTCATTCCCATAGTTCCATTGATTGATAAAACTCTTCTGAGTTGCTGACACTCAGCAACACTGAGTAGTCCTTGTTAGTCGGGATATAAACTACATTGGAGCGGTCGGTTACGAATAGTAGAGCCTTTTCCTTATTTTTTAGCTTGAACCAGCCTTCGCTGTAACCGGGCAAGCCAACCCCATTCGTCCTGATTCTTGGTTTATATTCTGGGTCAATGTTTAGGTTGATAATTTTCACATTCTCCCTGGCTATTTCCTCCTTTGGTATAAACCTTCCGTAAATGCCTCCTCTTATTTGTAAGCCTTGGTCGCTCACCTCAAATTTTGTATTCCTCGCTGAGTATCCGATAAAAGCAAAAAGACCTAGCACGAGAATGAGAAATATACCAATGGCTAACATAGTTATAAAAGGGGCAGAGGAAGCCGGGGTGATATCAAATGTCCGAGCCATCATATTTTAACCTCCTTGCTAAATGTATTACTCCAGCACAGCTCGCACCCGGAAGAAGTCCCCCTCCTTTTGCGGGGCGTTAGCTAGAACCTGGCTTTGGGGTAAAGAGGGGGCTACTTCATCATCACTCACTACATTTTGAAGAGCAATAGATTGGGCGGTGGGTGGGATGTCACTGGTATCTACCTGTTGTAATACCTCGAAGTTCTCCAGAATATTGGATAGTTGCTCTCTGAGCCTATCCACCTCTGTCTCGGTCAAACCCAGCCGAGCCAGGAGAGCAATATGTAGCACTTCTTCACGACTTAGCTTCATTACTTGCCTCCGTAATTATTTGGGTGGAGTATATTTAAAGATTATAGCACCCACATCTGAGTATCGGCAATAGAGCTATCCTGCTATAATTAAAGAAGCGGAGGCAAAATGATGGCTAGGCTTATATTGGGTATTATCAGCACCTTGCTAGAGGAGGCAGCCCTGGTAGCAATTGTGCTCTGGGGTTTGCCCCAGATAGGTGTTCATATACCTTTACCTGGTCTCATTGCCTTGATGGTGGTATGGCTTACCTATTCTGTTATTACTTATCGGATGGGTAGTCGTGCCCTGATGAAAAAACAGTTGCTTGGCCTGCCGGATATGATTGATAGTAAAGGTAAGGTAGTAAGTCCACTGGCTCCAGAGGGTCTGGTCAGGATTAGGGGTGAGCTTTGGGTAGCCAAATTAGCAAGCGGTGAAATGAAATCTGATGGGGAAGTTATTGTGGTGGCACAGGATGGGCTTAAGCTTGTTGTGCGTGAGCGTAGCACTGCTGATGATTTGGAGAGGACTGAATAGTCAGCGTTCAGGATGAAGGTTGGCGTGGCTTATAGACAAAAGAGACTATGACTAGAACTACCCCGCCAATCAGCAGGCCAAGGCTGAATGTTTCCAGCGGAGCCATGAGGTTATCAAGGAACTGGGGCAGCCATGTCTGGAGCGCTGCTGGTAGCTCAGGCAGCGGTAACCCTGTCTCGGTAAAATACCTGGCAATGAAAATGCCAGCATAGCCAAAGGCTCCATAGGTCAGGCAGGGGATGCCCAAGCGGCGGGTAATATCCCTTACCTGGCGGCTTATGAAAATAATGCCCAGGACCAGTAACAACATAAAGCCAATCAGCGCCTTATATACGAGCTGGGAATAACTCAGAGCTTGCCTTACCTGCTCCAGCATAGTCAGCACATCGGGGGGTAACGAGCTTTCAGTGAATTCAAGACTTGGTGGTATATTTTCGGTAAGTTGCTGATAAAGTTCATTAAAATACTGCTCTTTTAAGTGTGATGGCAATCCCTGAAGCTCTGGTGGCGGCGATGCCAGAAAAGCTTCCCTGAGGTTTTCCTTAAGGCTGTCCTTCACTGGTTCGGTAGGGATTACCAGGTTCAGGCTTTCAGTCCTTCCCATAAGGTAATCGTAGCCAGAATAGATGGCGGTGCTTATCTCTTCCTTCATCCAGGGTTCAAGGTCAGCAATAGTCTCATCTATTACCTCGGCTAGATACGGTGCTTCGGGAGGAGCTTCTATGCTAAAAAGTTCTCCGGCTAATGAGGATATATCGAGCCTATTTATCTCAGAAGTTACGAAGTCCGGGTCGAGCAGGGTATTATTTAGCATAAAAGCAGAAGCGAAAATGGATAGCGAAAGGAAGAGGAGGAAGCTAAAAAGACTGAGAGCCAAATTCTTAAGGAATGTCATTTAGCATTATTCTCCAATTACAGACTTAAATCTAATCTAGTCTGGTTTATTTGACTGTCCCATAATACATGGCTACTATAGTTATAGTCAATACCTTACCTCCTTTTGGACAATTCCCCAGTCTTCCCTAATAATCAATAAATTGCCGTCTACCTTGCCACAATTAACTCTCGGGGTTATTATGTAAGAGCAACAGGCAAAAACTATTTTTTGCTCATGTCCAGAGCACGGTAAACGAAATAATGGGATATAGAAGCTATCAGGGTTTCAGGTTAGGTCCCATAGAGTTCCTAATATTGGCCAATATTCTGATGTTCATTGTCACTTTCATCAGGCCGGAACTTCGTTTTTCTCTTGGTTTAAGCCAGTTGTTTTTTCCTGACAGGCCGTGGATACTGCTGACCAGTATGTTTGTTCATGTCAGCTTTTGGCATATTTTCGCTAATATGCTCACCCTCTACTTTTTTGGCCGCTATGTAAACATGCTTGTTGGCGAAGGGAAGTTCCTCGTTGTTTACTTCTTGGGCGGTCTCCTGGGAGGGGTTTTTTACCTGCTTCTGGCGTCGCCTGTTTCTATAGCTGTCGGTGCCTCGGGAGCCATTTTTGCCGTGGCAGGGGCACTGACAGTGTTGAGTCCAAAGCTAAGGGTTTTTATAATACCGATACCAGTTCCTATTCCCCTCTGGGTGGCGGTCATTGGTGGTTTCTTAATATTCACCTTATTCGCAATATTCCACTTTTTACCAGTAGCCTGGCAGGCACATCTTGGTGGGCTGGTTTTCGGTCTGGTAATGGGTTACTTTTTCAGGAGGAGGCAACGCCATTTCTTCTATTAATTTACCTTCTTTATTGGACGTTATTAAAGGTAAAGGCTATAATCTCAAGTAGCTATGAGTTCTCAATCTAAACCCCGAATTCTGTTCAGCCGGCAGCAAATAGAAGCCACAGTTAGGGAGCTGGCGGCTGAAATCAGTAAGGACTATCAGGGTAAGTCTCCTCTCTTGGTAGGTATTCTCAAGGGCTCGTTTATGTTTATGGCTGACCTGATTCGGCTGCTTGACTTCCCCTTGGAAGTGGAGTTTATCAGATTATCTAGTTATGGTCGGGGCAAGGAGAGTTCGGGGAAGGTTAAAGTAGTGCAGGGGCTTCAGTCTCCAGTTAAAGGTAAAGATATACTGGTTATTGAGGATATAGTGGATACCGGGCTCAGCACTAGTTTTCTTCTGGATTATCTGCGGAAGAAAAAACCTGCCTCGTTGAAGCTTTGTGCCCTGACCGATAAGCCCTCCAGGCGCCAGACTCTAGTTACTATTGACTATTTAGGTTTTACTGTTCCCGATAAGTTTCTGGTTGGCTATGGCTTGGATTTGGACGAGAAATTTCGCAATCTCCCCCATATATGTGTCCTGGAGGAATAGAGCTAATGAAGCTGGCTCACTTAATCTCAGGTGGTTTATATAGGGTAGATTGAATGGATGAAGCCCCTGGCTAAAAGAGATATCTTTCTGGGGAAGCTCGAACGGGTAAAGCCCTGCTTAAGAAATTACCTTCTCTCGCCAAAGAGCCTGACCTAACGGGATGTCAAAGAGGGGCGAAGCCCCTCTTTAGAGAAAATCTTCCCCTTCCCCTTATCAAGGGGAAGGGGATAAAGGGGATGGGGTTACCTTAATTAAAAACTAAAGGGGAAGTTTGAAGGGGGTGAGGTAGATAAATAATCTCTTAATCTCAGTAGCCAAAGGTGAGCTTCCTGCCGACCTGGTTCTGGCTAATGCCAGGGTAGTGAATGTCTTTACTGGTGAGGTTGAGCCGGGCAATGTGGCTATTTGCCGGGGCAGGATTGCCGGAGTAGGGGATTATCACCAGGCTAAGCAGGTGCTGGATTTAGGGGGCAGGTATCTGGCACCAGGTCTTATTGATGGGCATACCCATTTAGAAAGCTCAATGCTTGATGTTGCTCAATACGCCCGTGCCGTGGTGCCGCGGGGCACTTTGGCTGCGGTTACCGACCTCCATGAAATAGCCAATGTTTGTGGACTGGAGGGTATGAGGTATGTGATGGACTGTGCCCGCCGTTTACCCCTGGAGCTTTTCTTAATGGCTCCTTCCTGTGTGCCAGCTACCCACCTTGAGACCTCGGGGGCAAGTCTTGGGGTTGAGGAGCTTCGTCAGGTTCTCAGATGGAAGGGTTGTATCGGGCTGGGAGAGGTAATGAATTTTCCCGCTGTGCTTAGTGGTGATGCGGGTGTTCTGAGTAAGATTGACCTTGCCCGGGGAAAAGTTGCTGATGGCCATGCCCCTGGTGTTAGCGGCAAAAATCTCAGTGCCTATATTGCGGCTGGTATCTATTCTGACCATGAGTCTGTTTCTCTTGATGAAGCTAGAGAAAAGCTAAGGCAGGGCATGTTTATCATGATTAGAGAAGGCTCGTCAGAGAAAAATCTGGATGCCCTGCTGCCTTTGGTCACCGATAAAACATATAAAAGATGCATGTTTGTGGTTGATGACCGTAGTTGTGTTGACCTGCTTAGAGAAGGTGATATTGATGCTGTGGTGCGAAAAGCGATTACTAGCGGCCTTGACCCGGTGCGGGCAATTCAACTGGCTACTATTAATACCGCCGAGTATTTCGGGCTGGACAGGCTTGGGGCGGTAGCTCCTGGCTATCGGGCTAATCTAATTGTCATTGGTGACTTATCTAGTATGCAGATAGATATGGTCTTTTACCGGGGTCGCCTGGTAGCCAAGGAAGGAAAACCGTTATTCTCTGCCTATAAGCCTAGTGGTAGTGGGTTAACCAATACCGTCAATATTAAATCCTTCAACATAGGAGCATTGAGGCTTATGGCTTCAGGAGAGGCTGAGCCGGTTATTGAAATTGTCCCGGGTCAGATAATTACCAGGCAGAGACTAGAGAGGGTTAAGGTTAAAGATGGGGTTGTTATGCCTGATATCGGCCGGGATATTCTGAAGCTGGTGGTGGTCGAGAGGCATAAAGCTACCGGTAATATTGGTTTAGGATTGGTTACCGGATTCGCCTTGAAGGGAGGAGCTCTTGCCTCCTCTATTGCTCATGATTCTCATAATATTATCGCTGTCGGGACTAATGATGAAGACATATTCACTGCCGTTAAAGAGATTGAGAGGCTTCAAGGTGGTTTGGTAGCCACTGCTGGAGGTAAGGTATTAGCCAGTTTAGCCTTGCCTATTGCTGGGCTACTATCTGATGAACCATTGGAGGCGGTGGTGGATAAACTAGAGAAGCTGGAGCAAGTGGCTGCTCACTTGGGAACAACGTTGCCTTCTCCCTTCTCTACTCTCTCCTTTATGGCGCTGCCGGTAATCCCTGAACTCAGACTAACCGACCTTGGGCTGGTAGATGTCGGCCAGTTTAGGTTGCTTAAATAGGAATAACCTCCAATACCGGAGAGGAGAATAACGTGCATTTTACTAGAGAGCAGGCTATCTTTGACAACAGGTATGATGCCGGGAGACAGCTAGCTGAGCAGCTAGGTGAATATAAAGGGCAGTCTGTGGTAGTGCTGGCTATTCCTAATGGCGGTGTGCCAGTAGGGCTGGAGGTAGCTCTGGTGCTTGAAGCTGACCTCGACTTGGTCATTTCCCGCAAAATTCCATTGCCGCTTACTCCTGAAGCTGGCTTTGGAGCTGTTGCTGATGATGGAATGGTTATTCTTAATGAGGAAGTAGTAAAAGAGGTTGGTTTAAGCTCACACCAGGTAAACTATCAGATTAACCGCGTAAGAGCCGAGATTCGCCAGCGAAGCTTGCTCTACCGAAAGGATAGGCCAATTACTGTAGTGAGTGGCAAGACGGTAATAATCACAGACGATGGGTTGGCTTCAGGTTTCACCATGATGGCGGCGGTGGAATCGGTGCGCCATCGTCGACCAAAGGAAATAGTTGTCGCTGCACCCGTTACCTCACCAGCCGCACTTGAGCAGGTAGGGAAGGTCGCCGATAAGGTAATAATCCTGGCTAAAGGCTCTATGCCAAAGTTCTATATAGCTGATTTCTACCGCTACTGGCACGACCTTAGCGATAATGAAGCAATCCAGTGCTTGAAAGAATGGCGGATGCGGCGTTTCAGGTCGAATATCGAGCCCTCGTAATAATAGGTAATAGGAAGGCAAACAAGATTCTGAAAAATTAGCCTCTAGTTGGCAAGATGACAGTGGCTCTACCTGGAGTTGTCGCCTCGCCTTTCTCATTCTCAACCCGAATAATACAATCTACACAATGCTCGTCACCTTCAACATACTTTTTGGTGACCTTCCCTTTACAATACCAGGTCCCTCCTTCCTGAGGCTCGGTCATTGTTTTCATGGTTCGGGGGTAATCCATCGAGCGGTACTGACAGGAAAATTTCTTTAGGGTGCCTTCTTCACCTATCCAGTCAGTCATTAGTTGAATTAGCCACTGGCGCTTTAGTGCTCCATGGACAATGGGCTTTCCTACTCCTTGAGACTCAGCGAAGGAATTATCATAGTGAAGGGGATTAAAATCTCCCGAGGCACCTGCCCATTTGACCAGCATTTGGCTGGTAGCTACCTTAGGCAGAGTGGTTACCTTGCTATCTATTTCAACATCTTCCCAGTATAGTTGCTTAGCCATTTGTTTCCTCCTCGAAATAGTTGATGAGCTAGCGGTGAATCGAAGTCTGACGTGCTTTAGCTACCGCTTCACCATTCTGATTGGTATAGGTTGTCTCTCTAATCAGGAAAACCATCTTTCCCGTTCGACCCTCTCGCCCAATAATATCTTTAATCCTTGAGGAAGCCGTTATGGTATCTCCAGCTCGAACCGGACAGGAGAACTCATACTCTATCCCCCCGTCAAGGGCACGCCAAAATCCGGCTTTGGCCAGGGCAAGTATTAGGTCTCCCCTTGCTTCAGAAGAGCTCGTGCTTTTCTTTCCCCATTTGGTCGGCCGACCAGAAAACCATGGTGAAGAAATAAACCCTGGAGGAGCGATAATCGAACCATATCTTGATTTCTTGGCATATTCTTCGTCCCAGTAGAGTGGATTTGAGTCATCTACGGCATCGGCAAACCTTCTAATAGTTTCCCTCTCTACCTCAAAGATACTGGTGCCTGCTTCTTTACCGATAAACTGGGTAATTTCTTCTGGTAGCATGCTTACACCTCCCTATTAAAAGCACTTGGAATTTTATATGTTCGCTAGCCTTGTGTCAAGGCACAGTAAGGCTATTGGCGGCAGGCTAAGATTAGTATTCTGGGGTGGGTATGAAGCTCATCACCAACGATACTCTCACGCATTTGCAATAATCTAGTTAAAGTGGTATAATTATCAAAATAACTGTATAAGAGGATAAGTTTTGAACCTTTAAGTTAGTCCAGCGAGGCTAGCAAGGGAGAATATGAGGAGACTGGGCAGCAGAACCTCTTGCTAGTCAAAGCAAGAGGTTATTTTTATGACTAAAAGAATCATAATGACCCCAGAGGATATGAGGCGGAGTCTGGCTCGTATTGCCCATGAAATTATAGAGCGGAATAAGACTACTGAGCACCTGGTACTGGTTGGTATGCACACTCGTGGCGTGCCTTTGGCTAAGCGGTTAGTAGCCAGGATGGAAGACCTTGATGGCTTAAAAATACCTGTTGGCGCTTTAGACATCAGCCTCTATCGGGACGACTTATCTTCACTAAACCCACAACCTACCGTCCAGCGCACTGACATCCCGGTCAATATTGATGGTAAATCCATAGTGTTAGTTGATGATGTTCTCTATACTGGGCGGAGCGTCCGTGCTGCCATGGATGCCCTGATTGACCTGGGGCGCCCTCAGTCAATTCAATTAGCTGTGCTGATAGACCGCGGCCATCGTGAGCTACCTATCCGGGCTGACTATGTAGGTAAAAATATACCAAGCGCTAGGCACGAGGAGATACAGGTTCAACTGGTAGAGACCGACGGCGTAGATGGAGTGGTTATTGTTAAGAATAGCCAAGATGTAGCCTCTCGAGGGCGAATCGAGGGCAAATTAGTTCGGAAGGAGCTGCTATGACTCTGACCAATAGAAACCTGGTGACCATAGACGACCTATCCAATGGAGAAATTGAGGCAGTGTTTTCCCTGGCTGACGAGATGTCGGCGGCGATGGATAAACAGTCTAGCGTATGCCAAGGCAAAATCATGGCCAGCTTGTTTTTCGAGCCCAGCACCAGAACGCGGCTATCATTTGAGACGGCAATGCAACGGCTGGGGGGCAATGTCATAAGTGTGGCTGATGTCAAAGCGACCTCTCTAGCCAAGGGTGAAAGCATCGCCGATATGGCGAGGATAGTTGGCAGTTATGCCGATATTATTGTCATCAGGCATCCCTGGGAGGGAGCAGCAAAAGTAGTTGCTGACTACGCCGGTGTCCCGGTAATAAATGCTGGTGACGGAGGTCATGAACACCCAACCCAGACCTTGTGTGACCTCTATACCATTAAGAAGGAAAGGCAGACCATCAAAGGGTTAAAGATTGCTCTATGGGGAGATTTGAAATATGGGCGGACGATACATTCATTAGCCTATGCCCTGGCTAGATTCGGTGCCACTATTCTCTTTCGTCCCGGTCAAGGTCTTGAGCTGCCGGGTCATGTTCAAAGGAAACTAACCACAGAATATGGAGGTGAGCTGAAACAGTATGAGGCTCTAGGCCAGACAGTTAAGAAGGGACTTTTACCTCTGGATGCTATATACATAACGCCAAGCAGCCCACATCAATTGGCAATGATGCCTGATATCAGCATCCAGGTCGAGCTAAAAACGGGAGTGGACGCCCTTTATGTTACCCGGTTTCAGACAGAGAGACTTTCAGCTGAAACTGAAGGAGAGGGATTAAGAGGGGACTACCCGGTGGTAGATAAAAAGCTCCTCAAGGGAAAGGTGTTTAAGAAAACACTGGTTATGCACCCGCTGCCCCGTGTTGATGAGTTAGCCTATGAAGTGGATGCTGACCCGAGGAGTATGTACTTTAAACAGGCTGCCCGAGGGGTACCAGCCAGAATGGCACTAATAGCCCTCTTACTGGGAACAAAGGAGATTTCTGTTCCCAGAGAAGACGATTCCTTTGTCTATAAAAGAGACTATCATGTGTACCGGCGAGATTTCGGAGTCAGGTGCTCTAATCCAAGGTGTGTGTCGATGCAGGAAACCGAAACAAAGTATATTAAGCCCGAATTCAATATAGTAAGCAAGCGACCCTTGACCTTGAGGTGTGTTTACTGCGAGCACGAGGTTAACCCATCCTACATCGCCAGTGCAGAGTGGCATGATGGGACACTGGACAGCAAAAAATACCATAGCGCTGACAGCCATTGGGCTAGGAAAATTAAACTGGAGAACCTGATTCTTTTCGACTCAGAAAGTGAGGCTGAGGCTCACGGTTTCAAGCCCAGCCACTTTGCTAAAACGCGTCACAAGAGAAATGATTAGGAAAGATGTGTAAAAAGCAATGAAACCCTTGCTTATTCGAGGTGGTCATATAATCGACCCCAGCCAGGAGATAGATGAAGTTGGCAGTTTGCTTATCGCTGAAGGCAAAATCTCGTGGCTGGGCAAGGGAGAGATAATTCCACCCCAGCCTGATTATGATGTCCTTCCGGCTCAAGGGTTAATTGTCTGCCCTGGATTTATTGACTTCCACTGCCATCTCAGGCAGCCCGGCTTTGAGGAGAAAGAAACCATCGCTACCGGAACCCGAGCCGCAGCCAGGGGTGGCTTTACCACTATCTGCTGTATGCCCAACACCAATCCGCCCTTGGATAATCAGGCTACCATAGAGTATGTAAAAGCGGAGGCGACTAAAGAAGCTACGGTTCGTGTTCTGCCTGTAGGCTGTATCTCTAAGGGTAGAAAGGGGAATGAATTAGCCCCAATGAGTGAACTGGCTTCAGCCGGGGTGGTTGGCTACAGCGATGATGGTGAGCCAGTAATGAATTTACAGCTTATGCATCAGGCACTGGAGTTTAGCCACGCTTCGGGTCTGCCTATCATTGACCACTGTGAGGACAAGGCGCTCACTGATGGCGGACTTATGAATGAGGGCGTAGTATCAACCAGGCTCGGGCTACGTGGAATGCCAGCCGCTGCTGAGGAGATTATGGTTGCTCGCAACCTGGCGCTAGCTCAATTGACCGGGGGCTGGCTGCACATTGCCCATATCAGCACCGAAGGCTCGGTTGACCTTGTTGGTCGTGCCAGGGAGAAAGGCGTTCGGGTTACGGCTGAGGTCACGCCACACCACCTGACCCTGACCGAGGAAAGGGTAACGGGCTATGATACCAATGCCAAGGTAAATCCACCCTTGAGGACTAAAAAGGACGTTCAAGCCTTGATTCGGGGACTCAAGGGCAATGTGATTGATATTATTGCTACTGACCACGCCCCTCACACCGAAGCCGATAAGCGGGGCGAGTTTGCCCTGGCTGCCTTTGGCATCAGTGGCTTTGAAACTGCCCTGGGTAGCCTGATGAGTCTGGTGCATGATGGAAAGCTAACTCTGGCTACCCTCATTTCCAAGCTCACCTGTGAACCAGCCAGGATTATCGGTGATAGATACGGCAAACTGGGTACCCTGGCTATCGGCGCGCCGGCTGAGGTTACCATATTTGACCCCGATAGAAATTGGGTGGTTGACACTAATACCTTTGCTTCAAAGGGCAAGAATACCCCCCTGGCTGGCTCTATGCTCAAGGGCAAGGTAATGGCAACCATAGCACAGGGAAAACTGGTCTATAAGGACGATTCAATTAAAGTTGAGGAGAAGAAGGAAATATCAAAGAGGGTTTAAGAGGAGTAAAGCCTCTCTAATATAACCACCTCCCCCTCTCTGGAGCGTAAGAGTCGTTGCGGGGGAGTGATAGAAGGTATGTCATTGCGAGGAGCCGAAGATAAAGATAAGATTGCTTCGCCTTCGGCTCACAATGACACATCAGACAGAAAGAGAATATTAAAAGGGGAGTCTAAGAGGGGCGAAGCCCCTCTTCAGAAAAATTCTTCCCCTTCCCCTTATCAAGGGGAAGGGGATAAAGGGGATAGGGTTACTAAAC
>CAZMUD010000029.1:0-14284 GCA_964569715.1 uncultured Dehalococcoidales bacterium
GGGGACTAAGGGGGATTTAAAATCCCTCTCTATCTCCCTTTACGAAAGGGAGAAGTCCAGTCTCTGAGGGGGTGAGGTTAGTCCTTTGCCAACATCAGAGTCAGGTGATATAATCGCTATACTAATTAAAGTAAGATAACTATACTTAAAGGACTCAAAAAATGTCAGAGAAAAGAAAGAAAACCGTCGCCGTTATTGGTGGTAGTGAACCCTCACCAGAGGAAGCCAGGCTGGCTGAAGAGGTAGGTCGTGAGCTAGCCAAGCAAGGGGCTACCTTAGTCTGCGGCGGCTTGGGTGGGGTTATGGAGGCAGCTTGCCGGGGCGCTAGCTCAAAGGGCGGAGTAACTATCGGCATTCTCCCCGGGGACAGCCCCAAGACAGCCAATCCCTACGTCCAGATTCCCATAGTTACCGGTATAGGCTATGCTAGAAATATCACTGTGGTCAAATCAGCCCAAGCTGTTATCGCTATTGGTGGCAGCTATGGCACCCTCTCCGAGATAGCTCACGCCCTGCAAAGTGATATCCCCGTTATCGGCTTGAATACCTGGGAGCTATCTAGAAATGGTCAGCAGGATAACTCAATTATCCCGGCCCAGAACCCGACCGAGGCAGTAAATAAAGCCCTTAATTTAATTTAAGACCAATAAGCCCCACCGTTTCAAACCACGGAGGGAAAAAGTGTCAACTATTATTAATGTTAAAGCCAGAGAAATCCTGGACTCCAGGGGTAACCCAACAGTGGAGGTCGAGGTAGAGCTATCTGACGGCACAACAGGTCGGGCGGCGGTGCCCTCTGGAGCCAGCACCGGCAAATATGAGGCGGTAGAACTCCGAGACGGGGGCTCCAGGTTTAATGGGCTTGGTGTGCTACATGCCGTAAACAATGTGAATCAAGACGTCGCCGCTGCCATAGTCGGAATGTCAGCCACCGACCAGTCAGCTATTGACCACAAACTAACCGAGCTTGACGGCACTGCCGACAAGTCACGCCTGGGAGCTAATGCCATCCTGGGAACATCACTAGCTGTAGCCCATGCGGCAGCCAACCTGACCCATACCCCTCTATACCACCACCTGGGTGGGTCCAGCACATATACCCTGCCGCTACCGATGATGAACATCCTGAACGGGGGTAAGCACGCCGCCAATTCAACAGATTTCCAGGAGTTTATGGTAGTACCCGCCGGAGCCAGCAGCTTCCGCCACGCCCTGCAAACAGCTACTGAAATCTACCATTCCCTGAAAAGGGTGCTTCAGGACAAAGGACTGAATACCAATATCGGCGATGAGGGTGGCTTTGCCCCGTCCCTACCATCAAATAAAGAGGCAATAGAAGCAGTTTTATCAGCTATTGAAAAAGCAGGTTACCAGCCAGGTAAGGACTGCTTTATCGCCTTAGACCCGGCAGCCAGCGAATTCTATAAAGATGGTCAATATATCCTGTCCAGGGAAGGCGCTGCACTGAGCGCTAATGAAATGGCAGATTATTATGTCAAGTGGGCATCAATCTACCCTATTATCAGCCTTGAGGACGGAATGGCAGAGGATGACTGGGAAGGCTGGCAGCTACTGACTCAAAAATTGGGCAGCAAAATCCAGCTTGTTGGTGATGACCTCTACGCCACCAATGTAAACCGCTTAAGCAAGGGCATTAAGCTAAAAGCATCCAATTCCATTCTCATCAAACCCAATCAAATTGGCACACTCACCGAGACAATAGCTGCCGTTCAGATGGCACAGCAGGCAGGCTGGACAGCGGTAGTAAGTCACCGCTCAGGCGAGACAGAAGATACTACCATTGCTGACCTGGCCGTAGGACTGAATACGGGTCAGATTAAAGCCGGTGCCCCGTGCCGCTCAGAGCGCACTGCCAAGTATAACCGCCTCCTCAGAATAGAAGAGGAGCTAGGGCAAAGGGCCAGCTTTGCCGGCATAGGAGCATTCTACAACCTGAAGAGATTCAAGAAAGATGCCTGAGATTATACCGGGTATTTACCAGCAAATTAGGTCTAAGAATCTTGTTTCCAGTCTATGTTCCTTCACAAGCAAAAATCACTAAGGAGGCATAAAATGACAACCAAAATCGGCATTAATGGCTTTGGGCGCGTGGGCAGGTTAACCCTCAGGGCAGCTATCCAATACCACAGTGGCAAACTGGAGGTAGCCGCGGTTAATGACCTTACCGATACCAAAACCAACGCTCACCTATTAAAATGGGACAGCACCTACGGTCCCTATCCGGGTAAAGTAGAAGCCACTGAGAATTCAATCATTGTTGATGGTAAAACGATAAGGGTGCTCTCGGAACGTGACCCGGCTAACATCAGGTGGCAGGATTATGGCGTGGATATAGTAATAGAGTCAACCGGACTATTTACCGATGCCACCAAGGCAGCAGCCCACCTACAGGGTGGCGCCAAGAAGGTGCTTATTTCAGCCCCAGCCCATAATGAAGATATAACTGTTGTCCTCGGTGTCAATGAAGACCAGTATATCCCGGATAAGCACAACATTATATCCAATGCCTCCTGCACTACCAATTGCATTGCCCCGGTAGTCAAGGTATTGCACCAGAGCTTCGGAGTAAACAAGGGGTTAATGACCACCATTCACGCCTATACCAATGACCAGAGAATCCTGGATATGTTCCATAGAGACCTGCGCCGGGCCCGAACCGCAGCTATGAACATTATCCCTACCACCACCGGTGCTGCCAGAGCAGTAACTCAGGTTATACCCGAACTCAAAGGCAGACTTCACGGATTAGCCTTCAGGATTCCGGTACCTACTGTCTCCGTTGTTGACTTCGTCACCGACCTAGACAAGGAGGTTACCATTGAACAAGTCAATCAAGCCTTTCAGGCAGCGGCTAAGGGACCTTTGTCCGGAATCCTAGAATACTGTCAGGAGGAGTTGGTCAGCATGGACTTTAAGGGTAATCCGGCAAGCTCCATTGTTGATGCGCCTAGCACTATGGTCATCGCTGGCAATATGGTCAAGGTGCTCGCCTGGTATGACAATGAATGGGGCTATAGCTGCCGCTTAGCTGACCTCAGTGCTTATGTTGCCGATAAAGGATTATAGCCGACACCGGTCCACTCGCACTACTAAATGGAAAATTGACATTCTCTTATAAAGACACCTAAAATAGTATAGTTACCTAGCACAAAGGTGAGAAATGAAATTAGTGGTTATAGGTCTCGGGCAATGTGGCGGCAGGATTGCCGATGAATTTGCCCGACTGAATAGAAAAGCACAGAGTCAGCGCGGAATTGAGATAGTTACCGGCGCCTTCGCTGTTAACACGGATATCGCTGATTTAAGTGGGCTACGCCGCATAAAGCCTGATTACCAGCACCGCATCCTCATCGGAGATCGAAAGACCGGTGGCCACGGCGTGGGTAAAATAAATGAACTGGGGGCTGAGGTAGCCAGAGAAGACGCTGACAAGCTTATAGATGCTATAAGAACAACCAAACGATTATCCGAGGCAGACGCCTTCTTACTTGTCGCTGGTGCTGCTGGCGGCACCGGCTCCGGAGCCATACCAATAATGACGCAATGCGTCAAGGAGCGCTTTTTAGATAAACCGGTATATACTCTTATTGTCCTTCCCTTTGAGCATGAAGAGGAAACTGAGGAAAGAGCTATATACAACGCAGCCACCTGTCTTAAATCTGCCTACTTAGTGGCTGATGCCGTAATCATTGTTGATAATCAAAGGTATATTAGTAAAGAGTCGTCGATTAGAAGCAACCTGAGCAATATTAACTCCCTGATAGCTGGGCCATTTTACAACCTGCTCTGTGCCGGTGAAGAGAAAAAGCCCAAATACATCGGGGCAAAGTTACTCGATGCCGGTGATATAATACAGACCCTGCTAGGATGGACAGTAATGGGCTATAGTAAATCGCACATTTCATTATTCAAATTTCTCTTCGAACGGACGCTCGACTTCAGGAAGAAGGTCTCCGAAACCCAAAAGGGAGTCCAAGCTATGGACGAAGCCATAAGTAGGTTATCAGTCAAGTGCAACCCTGTAGATTCGAAGAGAGCCCTATATCTCATCTCGGCTCCGCCCAGGGAAATGAATGTGGACCTGATTAAGGAACTCGGCATCTGTCTCAAGAATATGGCCCCAGAGGCTGTAATAAGGAGTGGCGATTACCCCAGGGATAGAGTCTCGCTGGATGTCTCTGTAATCCTGTCAGAACTTAGCGATGTAGCCAAAATCAGGAACTACTTTACCAAAACAATCGGCCTTATCTCTACTATTAAAAAGAGGCAAGAAGGAATAGATTACACAGCACTTGACGGTACCCTAAAGGATATACCCTCGTTACTATAAGCCCTCATCAAGGAATGTACTTGCCCGAGTTCCCCTATTATCTAATAATCTTAGAATAGATTGCCCAAGCTTGCTCCACAGTCTCCTCACGGAGTTTCCAGGCTTTGGCTATAGTCTCGTCGCGGATTCTTAAGGCCTCAGCTACTGACTCCTCATTGGACTTCTCAGCTTGCTCTCTAGCCTTCTGATAGGCATCTCTAGCTCTCCGTTCAGCCTCCTCACGAGCCTTTAAGGCTCGGGTTATAGTCCCATCACGAGCCTTTAAGGCTTGCCTGATACCCTCTTCACAAAGTTGGTTGGCTTGCTGTTCAGCCCTCACATAAGCCGCCGCCACTTGCTTTTCATTCTCCTTATAAATCCTCGCCACTTGCCGTTCAGCCTCCATATAGGCCGTGTAGGCTTTCTCAGCTTGCCCTAGAACTTCATCAAGCGGTTTCATGGTCAGCTCTTCAGCTTCTACAAGGGACTCCTCTACCTGTTCTTGAACCTCCTCAAGCGGTTTCATGGTCTGCTCTTCAGATTCCTCGCTGGTCTTTTTGGCTTGTTCCTTTGGATTTACCACAGAACACCTCCTTTCGTCTGGGATTTCCTATTTCTCTTCGCCTAATCAGCCTCTCACTTAGGCTATTCCTCAGTTACCTCTGTCTCTTCTGCCGGGGGTTCCTCCTCAGCTTGCTTGACCTTCCTTGCTTCATACATTCTTGCCAGGAATTCTAACCGCGACTCAATTTTCCCTTTAGCCTCTCTGGGCTCTCCTTTCTTCTTTACAGCAGTTTCCTCAATTTTTTCAGCCCGGCTTGTCACCTCGTCTAAGGCCCCTATCGATAGCTTATCAGCCTCCTCGACCGGTTTACCGGTTACTTCAGCCCGGCTTATCGCTTTCTCGAAGGCTCTTATTGACGCCTCAGCCGCCTCCTTAGCCGCTTGTGTCGACGCCTCAGTAGCCTTCTTGACCGCTCTTATCGATGTCTCAGCCGTCTCCTTGGCCTGCTTGCTTATTTCCTCAGTCTTAATTATCGCCTCCTTGGAAGCTCTTACCGATGCCTCAATCGCTTCCTTAGATGCTCTTACCGATGCCTCAACTGCTTCCTCGGCAACTTTAGCCAGTTCCTCAGCCGTCTCCTGGACCACCTTGCTTATTTCCTCAGCCTTGCTTATCGCCTCCTCAAAGGCTCTGGTTGATGTCTCGGCCACTTCCTTGGTCTGCTTACCTATTTCCTCGGCTCTACTTACCGCCTCCTGAGCGGCTTTCATCGATGCCTCAATCGCTTCCTTGGCAGCTCCAGCCGATACCTCAGCCACCTCTTTAGCCGTCCTGCTTATTTCCTCAGTCTTACTTACTGCTTCCTGGACAGCTGCGGCCGATGCCTCAGCTATCTCTTTAGCCTGCCAGCTCATTTCCTCAGCCCGGCTTAATCCTTCCCGGGAGGCTATAAGCGACGCCTCCGCCACCTCCTTAGCCTCCTTACTTACCCTCTCAGCCCTGCTTAACGCTTCTTGCGATGCTGTAGCTGATGCTTCCGACATCTCTTTGGCCTGCTGACTCATTTCCTCAGCCCGGCTTGACGCTTCCTGAGTAGCTCTGGCCGATTCCTCAACCGTTTCCTTGGTCAATATACTTATTTTTTCAGCCCGGCTTGACGCTTCCTGAGCGGCTCTGGTGGATGCCTCAGCCGCCTCCTTAGCCTCCTTACTTACTCTCTCAGCCTTGCTTATCGCCTCCTTGGCCGCTTTGGCTGATGTCTCAGCCGCCTGCTTGACTACCTTGCCAGTTTCCTCAGCCCGGCTTATCGCTTCCTTAGCTACCCAAGTTGACGCCTCAGCCGCCTCCTTGGCTGCCTTCCCTGTTTCTTCAGCCCGGCTTAACCCCCCCTGGGATGCTCTCAGTGAGGCCTCAGCTGCCTCCTTGGCCGCCTTGCCTATTTCCTCAGCCCTAGCTATCGCTTCCTCAAATCCTCTCGTCGACGCCTCAGCCGCCTCCTTGGGCACTCTGGCTGCTTCCTCAGCCATGCCTATCGCTTCCTGGGCTGCTTTTACAGACGCCTCAGCCTTACTTACCGCTTTCTGAGCTACCTTTGCCGACGCCTCGGCTGCCTCCTTCGCCTCCTTACTTACTCTCTCAGCCCTGCTTAGCACTTCCTGCGATGTTCTTGTTGAGGCCTCAGCTGCTTCCCTAGCCGCTTTACCCAGTCTCTCAGCTCTAGCTACCGCTTCCTCAAATACACCGATGCTGCTTTCCGCATCCTTTGAGAGTTCACGGGGTTCCTCACCAGCCATCCTATAGTACCTCTCCACTCATTTTAGTATAGGTTCTTTAGTTTTTCAATAGCCCTTCTTTATTTATTCCCTAATCATACAATACTTGTTTGCCCTCTTCAATACCCGTCTGCCCCCTTTACTATTTTACAATTTACCCTGGCTCCACCACTCCATGATGACGAAAGGATTGACATTATCGCAGGAGTGTGTTTACAATAGCATAAGTCTAGTGAGAGGTGAGAAATGAAATTAGTGGTTATAGGTCTTGGGCAATGTGGCGGCAGGATTGCCGATGAATTTGCCCGACTGAATAGAAAAGCACAGAGTCAGCGCGGGATTGAGATAGTTACCGGCGCCTTCGCTGTTAACACGGATGCTGCTGATTTAAGCGGGCTAACCACCATAAAACGCGACTATCAGCACCGAATCCTCATCGGAGGGCGAAAGACCGGCGGCCACGGCGTGGGTAAAATAAACGAACTGGGGGCTGAGATAGCCAGAGATGATGCCGACAAGGTTATAGATGCTATAAGAACAACCAAGCGATTCTATGAGACAGATGCCTTCTTGCTTATCGCTGGTGCTGCTGGCGGCACCGGCTCCGGAGCCTTACCAGTACTGACTCAACACGTCAAGGAACGCTACGCGGATAAACCGGTATACACTGTTGTTGTCCTTCCCTTTGAGCATGAAGAGCAAGTAGAGGAAAGAACTATATATAATGCGGCCACCTGTCTTAAATCTACTTACTCAGTGGCTGATGCGGTAGTCCTTGTTGAGAATCAAAGGTATATTAGAAAGGACTCCTCCCTTAGAAACAACCTGGCTAAAATTAACGCCTTAATAGCTGAGCCATTCTACAACCCACTCTGTGCCGGTGAAGAGAAAAAGCCCAAATATATCGGGGCAAAGTTACTCGATGCCGGTGATATAATGCAAACCGTAGTAGGATGGACAGTAATAGGCTATGGTACATCGGGACTTCCACTAATCAGGTTCCCTGGTGAACGGACGCGCGACTTCAGAAAAAAGGGCACTGAAACCCAAAAGGGCATCCAAACAATGGACGCAGCCATAAGCGAGTTATCACTAAAATGTGACCCGTCTGATTCAAGGAGAGCCCTATATCTCATCTCGGCACCGTCCAGGGAAATGAATGTGGACCTGATTAAGGAACTCGGAGACTATTTAAGGGGTATAGCCCCACAGGCTGTAATAAGGAATGGCGATTACCCCAGGGAAAAAGGCTCGCTGGATGTTACTGTACTCCTGTCTGAACTGAGCGATGTGGAAAAGGTCAGATACTACTATACTAGGTCGACCAGCCTTATCCCTGAGGTTAAAAAGAGGCAAGAAGAAACAGATAAACGACTTAAAGCAATTGAAGACACCTCAAAGGATATCCCGTCGCTATTATAACTAGCTAGTCCGAGTTTATTTGCCAGCTTTACTAAGCTAGGTAAGCAGCTTACTATAAAGGCCAGGTGAAGCTGGCTTTTTTTTAATTAATAAAAACATCCTTTCTAAAACCCCTTTGGAAACCAGCCAGTTATAGAGTATAATAGAAGCGAAAGAAGATGGTTTCCCAGGTCTTTTATCGCAAATGGCGTCCCCAAACTTTAGCTGAGGTAGTTGGTCAGGAACCAATAACACAGACACTACGCAACGCACTTAGTAGTGACCATATATCTCACGCCTATCTTTTTTGTGGCCCGCGGGGAACAGGCAAGACTAGCACCGCCCGCATTTTGGCTAAGGCAGTAAACTGCCTCACCAATGGTAATGGTGAGCCGTGCAATACTTGCTCCATGTGCCAAGCAATAACCGAGGTTAGGGCTTTTGATGTTATAGAAATTGATGCCGCCAGTAACACTGGTGTTGATGATATCCGGAGCCTCCGTGAGAAGGTCAACTATGCTCCCAACCAAGCCCGTTACAAGGTCTATATTATAGACGAAGTCCACATGCTTAGTAATAGCGCCTCTAACGCCCTGCTCAAAACCCTCGAGGAACCACCACCACACGTTATCTTTATCCTGGCTACTACCGAAGCCCATAAAATCCTGCCCACCATCCTGTCACGGTGCCAGCGCTTCGACTTCCGACGTCTCTCCCAGGCGGATGTAATTTCAAAACTAAGCCATATTTGCAGCATAGAAAGCATTACCATAGAGCCAGAGGCACTACGGCTTATCGCCAAGAGTGCTACCGGTAGCCTGCGAGATGCCGAAAACCTGCTAGAGCAGCTAACCACCTACTACGGCTCTGAGATTGGACTCCAGCAGGTTCAGGCTACCCTCGGTATCACCGGCGACTGGCGAACCAGAGAGCTAGCCAAGCACATTATAAATAATGACATCTCTGCCGGCATGACAACAATAAACAGCGTTAATAGTGATGGCCTGGATTTAAGGCAATTCAATCGGGAACTGGTGGAATACCTCAGAGCCTTGCTGCTAATAAAGACTGGCTCCGATGAGGCTGTAGACCTCACTGCCGAGGATATAGTTGAACTCAAGGATTTAGCCGACAGGGCTTCCCTTGACCAGATATTGAAGGCAACCAAACTCTTTGGGCAACTTGAGACCGGGCTTGATAACTACTCCACCTTACCCCTGGAGCTAGCCCTGGTTGACTGTGCCCTAACCACAGGGGAGGAAAAGGAAAGTCATGCCGAGCAAGCCGAATATGAATTTCGTCAGCCCCAAAAAGTAGCTACCCCACCTACCCCACCTCCCACACCATCCCAGCCCAAACCGCCCACAGCCGAACCTGAGCCAGCCAGTGCTCCCCTACCAGCAGCACCAGCAATGACCACCCCGCTAGAACCCGGCAGCGAAATTGAACGGCTGAGAGCAAACTGGAAACAGATTATTAAAGAGGCTCCGCCAGACATCAGGAAAACAGTGGCCCTCGCCATTCTAAGAAGCGCCCCCGTTAAACTGATGTCATTTGAAAATGATACGGTTGTACTTGCCTTTAAACACCCCGTTCATAAGGAACAGATTGAGAAGATAGAAAATTTGCGGGTAGTTGATAAAATCATAAGCAACTTCCTGGGGCATCCCTGCCACGTGACCTGCATTTTGGAAGACAATCACCTGTTGAAGGAAGCATTAAAGATAGGCAAACTTATTGACACGGAGGAAAAATGAATTTTGATATTTTGAAGCAGGCTCAGCAACTTAAATCAAAGCTGGACAAGGCTCAAAAAGAGCTAAGCAACATTATCGTAGAAGCAGACTCAGGCAAAGGTGCAGTCAAGGTTACCATCAATGGTCAACAAAAAATACTGTCGATAAAAATATCACCCAAGGTGATAGACCCCAGCAAGGCAGAATACCTGGAAGAATTGGTGTTAACGGCGGTAAGTGAAGCCACTGCTAAATCTCAGAAACTTGCTGCCAAACAGTTAAAAGGGTTAACCGGCGGTCTTAAAATCCCGGGGTTAACCTAAATACCAGGGGAGAGTTAAAGAGAGGCGAAGCCTCTCTTACATAACCAGTTCCCCCTTCCCCTTGATAAGTCGAAGATCCAAGATTCTTTGAACTCTTCAAGGGGATGGGGTAATATACAACTTTGCAATACCGTTAAGGAGAAGCAGCATTGAATCAGGGTTTCCCCCCTACCGCCGAGCCAATATCTAAGCTCATCCAGGAGCTTAATAAATTGCCCGGCATTGGACCGAAGAGCGCCCAGCGACTTGCCTATTACCTGCTCCGCGCCCCTGAAGAGCAAGCCAGGTTCTTAGCTGACGCCATATTATCAGTAAAACAGGAAATTACACTGTGCTCCACTTGTTTTAATGTTACTGACTCCGACCCCTGCCTTATCTGCCGCAATGAGGAACGCGACCGAAGCAAGATTTGCATTGTTGAACAACCACAGGACATCCTGGCTCTAGAGCATACCAGGATTTATAAAGGGCTTTATCATGTGCTCCATGGTGCCATCTCACCTACCGAGGGGGTAGGAGCCGACGATATAAGAATCAAGGAACTTCTAGAGCGGCTCAAGAATAGCCAAACAGACGAGGCCATTCTGGCTACCAACACCAATCTCGAGGGGGAGCAAACTGCTCTGTATCTAAACCGCCTGATTTCACCCCTGGGCATCAGGGTTACTCGCCTTGCCCGGGGACTACCCTTCGGCACCGAACTCGAATACGCCGATGATGTTACCCTCACCCGAGCCATCGAGGGTAGGCAGGAGTTTTAGCATTCAAGCCATTCTATTAAAGGGGGCGACAAAGCGAAAATATTTTTAAAGGGAAACGATTCGTAGCTGATTAGCACTGATTAGCTTTGATTCGTTTTTGTAGTTATGTTAAGCTGACCCGAGCCATCGAGGGAAGACAGGAATTTTAGTCTCCCTTGCCAAAGAGCCTGACTTAATGGGGTGTTTAAGAGGGGCGAAGCCCCTTCTTTAGTCCCTTCCCCCCCCCTCCTTTTAAGGAGAGGGGGATACAGGGGGAGAGGTTTAATATAAATGAGAGAAGGAAATAGCAGTGATAATAGAGCATAGAGAAGATATAAGCTCAAACTTTGAGGGAACGATTATTGATATTGAGACTGTTGGGGAATTCAATAGGCCGTATCAAGGCACCAATGATTCAAGAGAATACCAGTATATACAGCAGGTCATCTTTGGATTTATTAACAAACATTTTCTTTGTATATTCTATGTGAGGGAGAGGAAAGAAATCGCTGAACTAAATGAAAAGGTAGCGGAGATTATAAAGAGCTTAGAGAGACCTTTTTACGCATTCCATACTGATTTTGAGAGAGGCGTTTTGTTTCACCAGTGTGGTAAGAAGATTGATTTTGACGGGGAACTCAACAAAGAAAAATACGAATCTAAATCAGACGCTGTTAGAAATTTGAGCATCCCCAACTATGATGACCCATTTTATGATAAGGGAGTTTTATGTAAGCAAGCATGGGAAAGTGGAGAGTTTGATAGAGCGATAGCTCACAATAGAGCTTGCCTTTTAAAAGAAAGGGATATTTTAATAAAAAGAGGATTTAGAAAACCAGAGGAACTAACATTCATTAAATAAAGGCAAAAATGTCCAAGCCAAGAAGCTATCAGACTGAGGCGATTATTATCAAAAAGACCAAGCTGGGCGAGGCGGATAGCATTCTTGCCCTCTACACCCCAGACCTGGGCAAAATCCAGGGCTTTGCCAAGAGCCTCCGTCGCCCTAAAAGTAAGCTCGCCGGACACCTGGAACTGCTCACCCATAGCCTGGTGTCATTAGCTCGTGGCCGAAATCTGGACACCATAACCGGGAGCCAGACTATCAATAGCTTCCTCCCTCTGAAAAGCGACCTCGAGCTTACTTCCTATGCGCTTTATGCCACCGAGCTAGTCAACCAGTTTACCGCCGACCATATTGAAAATCGCCCCTTGTTCCAATTACTCCTCGAGACAATGCAGCAGCTATGCCAGGCCGGCGATAGTGAGTTGGTTTTGCGCTATTTTGAACTCCACCTTCTCAATGAGGTTGGCTACCGACCCCAGCTTCAGCAGTGTGTCACCTGCCACCAGCCACTAAAACCCGTCACCAACTCATTCTGCTCCAGTGCTGGCGGCATGCTGTGCCCCGATTGCTGCCAGAGCCAACCCTTAACCTACCCCCTCTCGGTTAACGCTCTGAAAGTGCTACGATTACTACAGGGTAGTGCCTATGCTACCGCCAGCAGGCTAAAAATGAACCCGGAACTATCCCACGAGTTAGAGGCAGTAATGAGAGACTACCTTAAATACCACCTCGAGCGAGAGGTAAAGTCAGCCGCCTGGCTGGATGCTTTAAGGGAGCAAAAGAGCACCTATCAAGTAGAAGTTGGTAAATAACTTCATAGCCAAACGGCTTTACTATACAACCCAATAAAGTACATAATATAGGACTGAGAGTCTGGAACTCCCAGGCTTCTTGCTATATCATAAGGTAAGAGGTTAGAGATGACATCCAGATTAGAACGCATAGCTCAACAGCGACTAGAAAAGCTTAGCCGGATTCGTGCCCGTGGCATCGACCCCTATCCCCAGAGGTATCCTCACCCCAGCCACACCACTCAAAAAGCCATAGCTCTACTTGAGCGGAAAGAGGCAGGCTTGACCCAGAGGGATAAGGTCAAAGTTGCCGGAAGGATTATGGCAAGACGAGAGATGGGCAAAAGCACATTCATTGACATCCGCGATGGCTCAGGGAAGATTCAACTATTATTCCAAAACATAAACCGATTTGAGAAAGAAGACCTTGAGTTGTTTAAGGACCTGGATATCGGCGATATTATTGGAGTCAGTGGCAATCTGCTTCGGACAAAAAGTGGTGAACCGACCGTTCGGGTAGGAGATTTTACCCTGCTGGCTAAGTCACTCCGGCCCCTACCGGAAAAGTGGCACGGGCTTAGTGATGTGGACAAGCGATACCGGCAGCGTTACCTGGACCTAATCAGCAACCCTGAGGCCAAAGAGACCTTTAAGGTGCGTAGCCAGGTTATTGCCGCCATACGCCAATTCCTCGACCAACAAGGATTTTTGGAAGTGGAAACGCCGGTGCTGCAACCTTCAGCCGGGGGCGCCCTAGCACGACCCTTTGTCACCCACCACCATGCCCTTGACCAGGATTTCTACCTGCGCATTGCCACCGAGCTTCACCTCAAACGACTGATTATAGGCGGCTTTGATAAGGTGTATGAGCTGGGTCGCATTTTTCGCAATGAAGGCATCTCCACCAGGCACAACCCCGAGTTTACTATGCTGGAAAGCTACGAAGCCTATGCCGACTATAATGATGTGATGGAGATGGTAGAGGAGATGGTGTCTAAAATCAGTCAACAGGTTTTAGGCACCGACCAGATTAAGTTCGGTGACAGCATCATAAACTTTAAGCCGCCGTGGCGACGCCTGCAACTACACGAGGCAGTAGCCGAATACAGCAGTATAGATTTCGTGCAATATCCAAATGCCGATTTACTAAGGGCTAAAATGAAGAAAATAGGGCTAGAGGTTGACCCCCAGAAGAACTGGGCACGACTGGTTGATGAGTTACTATCCACCTTTGTCGAACCCAAACTGATACAGCCCACCTTCCTACTGGACTACCCGGTTTCAATGTCACCCTTAGCCAAGACAAAGCCAGGGTATGAGCGCGTGGTTGAGCGTTTTGAAGCCTTTGCCGGAGGCATTGAAATTGCCAATGCCTTTACCGAACTCAATGACCCTATAGAGCAACGCCAACGCTTCATACAGCAACAAAAGGAGCGCCAGATAGAGGATGAAGAAGTAGAAACCATTGATGAAGATTTTCTACTGGCGCTGGAGTATGGTATGCCCCCTACCGGCGGGCTGGGAGTTGGCATCGACCGCCTGGTGATGCTGCTGACTAATCAGCAGTCAATCCGCGAGGTAATCCTCTTCCCTCAACTCAGGGAAAAACCATAAGGAGAGTCAAAAAGAGACGAAGCTTCCAAGTATTGTTATAGGGAGTTTTAGAGGGACGAAGTCCCTCTAACCCAACCAATTCCCCCTCTCCTTGAAGAAGGAAATACTAAAGGAGAGTTTAAGAGGGACGAAGTCCCTCTTCAGAACAAAATCTTCCCCTTCCCCTTGTTAAGGGGAAGGGGATACAGGGGATAGGGTTAATATATAATCTCATAAGGAGAACCT
>CAZMUD010000030.1:0-14157 GCA_964569715.1 uncultured Dehalococcoidales bacterium
TGCTGAGGCTAAGAAAGTAGCCTCAAATCTTATTGGCAGCACCATTCAGGGAAGCATAGTAAGAAGCTTACTGGTTGAAGAAAAGCTAGACATCGCTGAGCAGTTTTATGCCTCGGTAGCCATAGATAGACAAGTCAAGACATACATCGTCTTGGCTTCCACTGAGGGCGGAATTGATATTGAAGAGACTGCTCTAGCCTCCCCAGATAAAATATCAAGGTATTGGGTCGACCCTGACGCTGGCTTCAACCAGCCAGAGGTAATAGAGATGCTAGGCAGGTTCAGCATGAGTAAGGACGATACCACCAAGGTTGCTTCTATCATCAATACCCTATATGCAGTGTCTATAGACAACGACGCTGAACTGGTTGAGATAAACCCGTTAGCCAAGACAGCCTCAGGCGAATTCATAGCTGCTGATGCCAGAATAATAGTGGATGATAATGCCCTGTTCCGACACCCTGAATTTAAGGATAAAAGCTCAATAAGAGTAGAGGATACACCTTTAGAAGCTGAGGCTAGAAAGCAAAATTTGCCCTATGTAGACCTACCTGGCGATATAGGCGTTGTCGCCAATGGTGCCGGTCTAGGTATGGCTACCATAGACCTGGTTCACCATTTTGGTGGCAGACCAGCAAACTTCCTGGATGTAGGTGGCGGTGGCCCTATGGATATTCCAAAAAGGGGATTGATGCTGGTCATCTCAAAACCAGAGGTAAAGGCGGTACTGATAAATATGCTTGGCGGAATAACCAGGTGTGATATATTCGCCCAGGCAATTATTGAAGCCCTCAATGAATCCAGTGTAAAAAAGCCGATAGTGGTAAGAATGATGGGGACAAATGAGGCCGAGGGAATCCAAATGCTCAATCAGGCTGGAATCTATACCTACCCCGATATGGAGAAGGCTGCCGAGGAAGTCTTAAAATTATGAGTATCATTATAAACGAAGGCGCAAAAGTTATCGTGCAGGGTATAACCGGAAACGAAGGCAGATTCCATACAGCCTCAATGTTACGCTACGGGACAAAGGTAGTGGCCGGTGTAACTCCGGGCAGGGGCGGACAACAAGTTGAAGGCCTGCCAGTCTACAACACGGTTGCTGAGGCAGTCACCAATCACGGTGCCGATACATCCATTATATTCGTTCCAGCCCGATTTACCCGAAATGCTGCTCTTGAAGCCATCAATGCTGGCATAAAAACACTGGTGGTTATTACTGAAGGTATTCCACAAAGCGATGCTATCGAATTCGTTGCCAGAGCCAGGAAAAAGGGTGATGTCATCATTGTTGGACCCAATTGCCCGGGCATAATAAGCCCGGCACACAGGCTAAAGGTTGGCATAATGCCAGACCATATCTTTAGCCCTGGCAGCGTCGGTATTGCTTCCAGAAGTGGCACTTTAACCTACGAGATTGCCTGGCACATTAGCCACGCTGGCTTGGGTCAAAGCACATGTGTAGGCATGGGTGGAGATGCTATTATCGGGTTAGATTTCATTAGACTCCTTGAGATGCTCAAGGATGATGAAGAAAGTAAAGGCGTGGTTCTGATAGGCGAAGTGGGCGGTAATGCTGAGGAACTAGCTGCCCAATACATTGCTGAAACAAATTATCCCAAGCCGGTGGCAGCCTATATTGCCGGAAGATTAGCCCCACCAGGAAAACGTATGGGGCACGCCGGAGCAATAATAATGGGCAGTGCCGGAACAGCAAAATCTAAAATTGATGCCTTCACCAGAGCCGGGGTACCTGTAGCTGAGAAACCAAGTGATATAGCCAAACTACTGAGCACATAGTATATGATTGCCCTCCGTAAGCGAGGTAGCTACGGAAATTATCGCAGGAGAGAATCTTATTAACCGGGGGAAATATGGCAGAATATATCAGGCTAAAGGTTGATGCTCTTCGAGAGTTCACTATCAATGTATTTAATAAACTTGGTGTCCCGCTTGCGGATGCAGAAATAGTGGCCGAGATACTAACAGCTGCTGACCAAAGGGGTATAGGCTCCCACGGTCTCCAGAGGCTTAGTAGATATGTGAACGGATTGAAAACAGGGGTAATGAAGCCAATTACAGATATAAAGGTTTTGAAAGAAACGCCAAATACACTTCTTATCTCAGCTGGAGATGGGCTCGGTCAAGTTGCAGGCTACAATGCTATGAAACTTGTTATAGATAAGGCGCTTAAAAATAATGTTGCCTTTGCCGCAGTCCGTGATTCTAATCACTACGGGATTGCCGGGTATTATTCAATGATGGCACTCAAGCACGACCTTATCGGGTTTTCGACAACAAATGCTGCGATACTTGTGGTACCAACCTATGGCAGAAATGCAGTAATGGGGACAAACCCTATTTCCATTGCTGTTCCTGCGGGTAAAGAGCGACCCTTTGTATTGGATATGGCAACCTCAACTGTTCCAAGGGGCAAACTTGAGGTCTATGAGCGTGAAGGTAAAACGATGCCAATTACCTGGGCAACAGATGAGCTAGGAAATCCAACACAGGATATATCAAGGGTACTGGCGAACTTGCTTGATAAGAAGGGCGGTGGACTGTTACCGCTTGGCGGCGCAGAAGAAGAAGGTGGTGGTCACAAAGGATATGGATTATGTCTTACTATGGATATATTATCGGGATTGCTCTCAGGTAGCGTATTTGGGCCCAATCTCTATGCTAAGAAAGATGTGCCCGCCAAGGTATCTCACCTCTTTGGTGCCATAAAGATAGATGCATTCATTGAGCCAGCCCTGTTTAAGAGCATGATGGATGAGTATATAAATATACTTAAGAATTCAGAAAAGGCAGTTGGCAAGGACAGAATATTTATCCATGGGGAGAAAGAATTCGAGCTTTATGAACAACAAAAAGAAGAGGTAGGTATTTACTACAAGGTAGTTGAGGAACTGAGAAAGATTGGAGAAGAATTCGGTGTAAAAGCACCATTTTAAGAGTAAGCCCTATCGGGGAATAATCCTCAAACTGAAGAAGGTGAAAGTAGAAATATAAGATGAATAAGGAATCGAGAAGACTAATTCCTCCCGGATTAAGTTACCTCGCCGATAACATTACCTCCAAGGATAATCTATTAGGCACCTCCAAGGGCGCAGGAGCCAAGTGGGCTGAAGACCTCCGTCTTCCTAAAGAGATGGAGACTATATTTTTTGCTGGATGCGGATATCAGTATAACAGCCAGCTAGAATCCTTGATGTCTCTAATACGAAAGATAGATAAAAGCGCTATTAGCACCGAACGAACCATGAGCCTGGCCCGTTTTCAGAAGAAGCTTGGGGTTGATGCTGCCGGAATATACCGCAGGGTAATGGCCAGAGGTAGTAACGCTGATGCCCAACCGCTGAGGGATGCGGTGAAGGTGCTGGATAGTCTTGGAGTGAAGTTTGGCTATCTTGCTGATGAGGAGCCATGCTGTGGGGGACTCCTGCACTACATTGGATTGCACGAGGAATTTGCCAAACATGCTCAGGAGGTATATAACAGGCTAAAATCCATGGGGGTAAAGCAAATTATTGGTATTATTCCTTCGTGCACCTATACTCTCCGTAATCTAATCCCTAACAGCATCGACAGGCACGACTTAGAGGTCAAGCATTTCTGTGAGGTGGTCGCAGAGAGTATCTCGTCCCTAGAGCTGCGTTTCCCCAGGGAAGTTAAGGTTACCTATCATGACCCATGTCAGCTGGCACGCTATCTGGGACTGATAGACGAACCGCGCCAGATATTAAGAGCTATCAAGGGTATCGAGCTGGTGGAAACTGAGTGGACCAGGGGGGAGTGGGCAACATGCTGCGGGGGTGGAGGGGGATTTGAGGCAGTCTTCCCCGAGTTAAGCCAGATTCTGGCAGTGAACCGGGCAAAGGAGCTGGTTGAGACTGGAGCCGAGATTATTGTTACTCACTGCCCGGGGTGTATTATGCAGCTAAAGGCTGGGCTCAAGGAACTGAAAACCAACGGCGTGGAAGTCCTTGACTTGACTCAAATCTTAGCCATGGCTATGGGGGTATAAGGAAGATGTCTATCTTTACCGAATACAAGAAAGAAATAATGGATGCCGCCCATAATGAACGGATAAGAACTGCTCTAACCCGGGCAATTAGGACTTATAGGGCAAATATCAATAAGGCCTTGAAGAAATACCCTCATACTATTAAGATGGCAGAGGAAGTTAAGGAGATAAAGGAGAAATCCGTCAATCAGATGGAGAAACTTGTCCAGGAGGCATGTGAAGTTATCGAGGATAACAAGGGGAAAGCTTATATCGCCAAAACAGCCGATGAGGCACTGAAAATCATCGGGAACCTGGTAGGGAAGGATAAGCTGATTGTCAAGGGCAAAAGCATGACCGGGGAGGAGATTGGGCTAAGGGAGCACTTAGAAGAACTAGGTAATGAGGTTTACGAAACCGATACGGGGGAGTTCATCATCCAAAAACTGGGTTCAAGGCCAATGCATATCCTCGCACCAGCAATTCACGTCCCCAGAGAGGATGTTGCCCAGCTCTTCTCCAAGCTTACAGGAGAAGAGCTCCCACCAGATGATATTGGGAGATTGGTAGCCACCGCTAGGAAGCTACTCAGGGAGAAATACTTCCAGGCAGACATTGGTATGAGCGGTGCTAACGTGGTGGCGGCTGATACAGGAGCGTTATTCCTTATTGAGAATGAGGGGAACATTCGCCTAGCTACTAGTGCACCACCAGTTCACATTGCCCTTGTTGGTATGGAGAAACTAGTCCCAACTTTTAATGATGCGTGCAAGGTTGCCGAGGTAACCTGGAGATATGCCAATTATACTATTCCCCAATATGTAAGTGTGTTGTCTGGCCCGAGTGCCACCGGTGATATTGAGAAGGTAATTACCTATGGAGCTCATGGTCCCAGAGAATTCCACGTCATCTTTATGGATGACGGGAGGACTAAACTAGCCAAGCACCCCATACTACGCCAGGCATTGTATTGCCTGAGATGTGGTGGGTGTCTTTATGAGTGTCCCGTTTTTGCTGTAACCGCCGGGCACTTTGGTGACAAGTATTTTGCTGGTATTGGCGCTATCTGGGCAGCAATGATTAGCCAGAATATAGAGAAGGCAGCTTCAATGGCTTACACCTGCCTAACCTGTGGCCGGTGTAAGGTAAGGTGCCCTATGAAGATTGACACACCAGCAATGATAGTTGAGCTTAGAAAATTGATAGCGGAGGGTGACCACTTAAGCCAACCTGATTTGGCATTGTAGAGTCAGGCTTTAAATACTAGCCCGAAGAGGTGTGTTATGTCAGAGAAGATAACTACAGAGGAGCTCTTGGCAAAAGCCCGCAAACCGGCAGAGGATGCTATGAGGCTCCATCCATTTTACCGTGGCAAGATGCAGACCATGCCTAAATGTGTGGTTCGTGACTTCAGTGACTTCGCCATTTGGTATACACCGGGTGTAGCTGACCCCTGCCGGGCTATTCAGGCAGACAAGGAAAAGGTCTACGAGTTCACCAACAAGTGGAACACCGTAGCTGTGGTCTCCGATGGCACTAGGGTTCTAGGATTAGGTGACATTGGTCCTGAAGCCGGCCTGCCGGTAATGGAAGGTAAGGCATTGCTCTTCAAATACTTAGGTGGAGTGGATGCAGTACCTATATGTCTGGATACTAAAGACCCTGATGAGATTATCCAGGCAGTGAAATGGCTACAGCCTTCCTTCGGTGGCATCAATCTGGAGGATATCTCCAGTCCCAAATGCTTTTACATCCTTGACCGACTAAGAGCAGAAGCACAAATTCCGGTGTGGCACGATGACCAGCAGGGAACAGCCACTATTAACCTGGCTGGGTTAATCAATGCCCTAAAGGTTGTCGGCAAGAAGAAGGAAGATGTTAAGCTGGCTATTATTGGCATTGGTGCTGCTAATACTGCTGTTCTGAGGCTGCTTTTTATTGACGGCTTTAAGCCAGCAAACACTTTAATTGTAGATAGTAAAGCCATCCTCCATACCGGCAGAACTGACCTCGAGGAGAAACAAAAGGAGAACCCATATAAGTGGGACCTGTGTCAGAGAACCAATCCAGAGAAGAGAAGCGGTGGGATAGCTGAAGCCCTAAAGGGGGCTGATGTCTGTATCTCACTTGCCAAGTCAGGACCGGGGGTAATCCTGCCGGAATGGGTCAAAGGCATGGCTAAAGATGCCATAATTTTTGCCTGTGCCAATCCCATCCCGGAAATCTGGCCGTGGGAAGCTAAAGAGGCTGGAGCTAAGATTGTGGTTACCGGCAGGTCAGATTTCCCCAATCAGATAAATAACTCCATCGTCTTCCCCTCTATCTTCCGCGGCACTCTAGATGTTAAAGCCAGAACCATCACCAGTGAGATGTGCATTACTGCTGCCTATGAGCTGGCTAAATGTGCTGAAGACCGGGGCATAAGTGAAGAATATATCATTTCCACTATGGGAGAATGGGAAGTTTATATAAGGGTGGCAGTGGCTGTAGGACTCAAGGCTATCGAGCAGGGGGTAGCCCGAGAAAAAGCAAGCCGTGAAGAGCTGACCGAACGAGCAGAGAAGATGATTAGAGAAGCCAGAGAAACAACCGCCCTTCTGATGAAGGAGGGCTATATCCCGCCAGCACCTGGAGATTAATTATTATAATAGCTATCTCTTCTGTAGAAAGGAACCCAGCCGAAATGAGGAACATAGATTGTAAGCAGATAACCGAAACCATATCCAATCTATTCCAAGAGGCTTGTGTCTATCTTCCTGAAGATGTGCTGGCCGCTATTAAACGAGCCAGAGAGAGCGAGGAATCCCCGGTAGCTCAAGATGTGCTGGATAGGATACTGGAGAACACTGAAATCGCCTCTAAAGAAAAAATTCCTCTGTGCCAAGACACCGGCACGGCGGTGGTTTTGTTGGAGTTAGGTCAGGAAGTGCACATAACTGGTGGTGACCTTAACTCAGCGATAAATGAAGGAGTACGCCAAGGATACGATAAAGGCTATTTGCGCAAATCTATGGTGCGCCAGCCTTTTTCCGCCAGAGTAAATACTAAAGATAACACACCAGCCATCATTTACACCGATATAGTCCCTGGCGATAAGCTCAAGATTATAGTAATGCCTAAGGGCGGTGGCGCCGAAAACATGACTCGCCTGGCTATGTTATCACCGGCGCAGGGACGTCAAGGGGTAATAGATTTTGTCGTCAACGCTGTTGATGAGGCTGGTAGCAATCCCTGCCCCCCGGTTATTGTTGGGGTAGGCATAGGCGGAACTGCCGAACAAACTTTAATGCTGGCTAAGAAAGCACTACTGCGCAAGGTAGGCGAGTCCAACCCAGAGACTGAATTTGCCGAGCTAGAAAGGGAAATTTTGCAACGAATCAATAACCTAGGCATTGGACCAATGGGATATGGCGGTAGAGTGACTGCCCTGGCAGTTCACGTTGAGGTTCTCCCTGCCCATATTGCCAGCTTGCCAGTAGCAACTAACCTGCAATGTCACAGTGCTCGGCACAAAGAAACAATCCTTTAGATTAGGGGCTAAAAAATGGCTGAACAAGCTCGAATGGTTGACATCTACATTATGGGTAGGCACTATCAGGTTCCTGAAGGACTTACTATCCTGACGGCACTGGAGTATTGCGGTTACCGGATGATTCGTGGCTGTGGGTGCCGAGCTGGGTTTTGTGGTGCCTGCGCCACCGTCTATAACTTTAGAAATGACCCTCAATTGAGGTTTGACCTTGCCTGCCAGAAAACCATTGAACAAGACATGTACTTGGTGCAAATACCATTCTTCCCGGCCGCTAAGGCTCTTTACAATTTGGAGGAGATAGAGGCAACTGGTGAGCAGATATTGGCGCTGTATCCTGACCTGGTTAAGTGTTTTGGTTGTAATACTTGCACCAAAACCTGCCCTCAGGACCTTGAGGTGATGTGGTTTATGTCTGATGCCCTAAGAGGCGATATTAAAGAGGTAGCCAATAAGTCCTTTGACTGCGTGATGTGCGGCTTGTGTGCCGCCAGATGTCCACAAGGCTTGGTGCCCTATAATATAGCCTTACTAGCTCGGCGTTTGTATGGTCGTTACCTGGCACCCACCTCTAAGCACTTAGAAGATAGGATAGCGGAGATAGAGGCAGGCAAATTTGATACCGAACTAGAAAAATTAAAAAATATGCGTGACGAGGAGCTACACCATCTATATGCCGAGCGTGACATAGAACCTCCATACTAAAAATATTAGGAAAGAGTGGTTAAAAATGTATCCAGCTTATATGGAAGAAAGCATCCGCAAGGTAGAGGCTAGCCGAGAGAGACGGTTAAAAGAAACGCTCCCTCGCTTCACCGAGGAGGAAAAGGCACCCTTACTAGAAAAATACCACCCCGACTTTAATAAAGAAAGCATGCGCCAGCTACAAGTAGGGCCAAATAAGGGTGAGCCTACACCTAATGAGCTGGCTGATTTACTGGAGGGTAATAGCCGGATTAACCCCGATAAAATTGACCTTGGCAAGATTGACTATGATGTGGATGTTCTGGTGATTGGTTGCGGTGGGGCTGGGGCATCAGCAGCACTGCTTGCCCAGGAAAACGGGGCTAAAGCCCTGTTAATAACCAAGCTACGCCTAGGCGATGCCAATACTGTTGGAGCCCAAGCCGGGACCCAGGCAGCCGATAGACCAAACGATTCCCCGGCAATTCACTACATGGATACAATGGGCGGCGGCCGCTTCGCCAATATACCCGAACTGGTAGAGGTACTGGTGAAAGATGCCCCCTCAGCTATTAAGTGGCTGGAACAGTTGGGTGTCAACTGGGACAAGGAGCCAGATGGTTCAATACACGAATTATCTGGCGGTGGCGCATCAAGGCGGAGGTTGCACTCAGCCCGCGACTACACTGGCCTTGAGGAGATGCGCGTCCTGCGTGATGAGGTCAGAAATAGAGAGATAGATTACCTTGAGTTCTCACCAGCCATAGAGTTAATACTGGATGATAAGGGACAAATAGCTGGAGCAATACTGGTAAACCTGGAGACTAATGAAGTAATCTTGGTGCGAGCCAAATCCGTAGTCATGGCAACCGGCGGGATAGGACGCCTTCATATTCAGAGCTTCCCTACTACTAATCACTATGGAGCTACTGCTGATGGGCTGGTACTGGCTTATCGGGTAGGCGCTGAACTAATTTTCATAGATACTATGCAATACCATCCCACCGGGGCAGCCTATCCGATACAGATTCTGGGGCAACTGGTTACCGAGAAGGTAAGAACTCTCGGGGCGCAGTTGACCAACATTGATGGAGAGCAATTCGTTATGCCGCTAGAGCCGCGAGACTTGGTAGCCTCAACAATTATTCAAGAATGCCGAGAGCGCCATAAAGGTATAGAGACACCTACCGGGGAAGTGGGTGTATGGCTGGACTCACCAATGATTGATATTATACGTGGTGAAGGAACTGTTGCCCGGGAACTGCCAGCTATGGTTCGACAGTTTGGTCGCTATAATATTGATATTAACAAGGAACCGATGTTGGTTTATCCTACCCTCCATTACCAGAATGGAGGCATCAGGATTGATACTGATGGAGCCACTACTGTGCCGGGATTGTTTGCCGCTGGTGAATGCGAGGGGGGAGTGCATGGCAAAAATAGACTTATTGGCAATTCAACATTGGATTTATTTGTCTTTGGCAGAAGAGCCGGTAGAGCTGCAGCTCAATATGCTAAAGAAGTGAAGCTAGGCACCCCGACTCTAGACCATGTACGCCGATGGCAGCGAAAGCTTGAGCAGGCTGGTTTAGCCAAGGTACGACCAATCTCACCCTTGCTGTTACCTGACTACGCCAGACACATGCCTGATTACCTCCCTGATTACACCAAACGGGCAATCTCTGTGAGTCAGGTGAAGCTAGCCTAAGAATGGAGAAGGCTATGCCACTACATATTCAGCAAGATGTTAAGGAAATTGAGAGTATTCTGAACGAAATCTTGAATACTAAAAGTCCGCCAGTAGGCAGGTGCCGCCTCCTCTCCAGTGGATTCAGCCCCACCCACGCACTAAATATAGCCGAAGACATTAGTGGACACAAAGAGTGCTTGGGCTGTGGCAACTGCCTAGATATCTGTCCATTTTTGTCTCGTGAGCCATCTCGCCGCGAGAAGACTGAACAACGGACATCAATGGCACTAGAAAGTATAGTTGGTGAAGACTGCGACCAATGTGATGCCTGTATTCTGGTCTGTCCTCAGGTAGATACCACTATTAAGAACTATGTAGTTAATCGCCGCATGGTAGAAGTTATGTCCCGCCTGGAGCAACGCATAGGAGACGAGGATGAGCCCGATTTAGACCTGTTCCTGGAGGAAGCTATCAGCCAGGCTTGACTTCTTCAGAAGAGGTAAAAATGGATTTTGAGTTATCGGAAGAGCTGAAAATGATACAAAGTCTGGCAAGGGACTTTGTTAATGACCAGCTGAAGCCCCTGGAGAGAGACTTAATGGGGCGGGCGGCTGACCTGAGTGATGCCTGGATGTTTCTCCCCGAGGAAACCGAGGAAAAGCTTGTCAAAATGGCGCAGGATATGGGGCTTTGGGGAGCGAGCATACCGGAGGAACTCGGTGGCGTTGGCTTGAGCACTTTAGGTAATTGCCTAGTTGAAGAAGAGCTGGCTCAGACAGTTATCCCTTTCAATTTCGGCGATGTCACCCCTATCCTTTTTGACTGTAATGACAGACAAAGGGAGAGCTACTTTCTCCCGGCATTCAATAGGCAAAAACAGCCTTATCTGGCACTAATGGAGCCAGATAAGGGAACTGATGTCTCTACTATGGGGATGAGAGCCGAAAGGGCAAACGGTTATTATCTTCTCAATGGTAAAAAGGTGTCGCTCTCCAGAGCTAGCAAGGACTATTTTGCCGTTGCCTTCGCCGCCACCGCCGATAACGGAGCCAGAGACGGGGTGACCTGCTTCCTAGTAGACAAGGATGCTCCCGGACTTCGGGTGATTGGCGGCGAAGCGAAGACGGGGTGGCAATCTCAGGTAAGAGAGCCAATACTTCTGGTCTTTGACCATTGCCGGGTGCCCGCAGAAAACATCCTGGGAGAAGAGGGAAAGGCTTTCTCTCTAGGTAAGAAATGGCTTCCCCCAAGGCGGATTATAAGAGGCGCCAGATGCGTAGGAGTGGCTCAGAGATTGCTCGAAGAAGCCACTACCCGTGCTCAATCATGGCAGTCATTTGGAGAGCTTATTTCCAGTCAGACTAATATACAAGCTGCGCTATCTGATATAGCTGTAGCCATTCATGCTTGTAGACTTATGGTCTATGAAGCTGCCTGGAAGGCGGACAAGGGAGAGCCAATACGCCGCGAAGCGGCTATGGTGAAGCTATTCGCTACCCAGATGATTCATAATGTTGCCGATAGAGTAACCCACATTTATGGTGGCCCACCCTATGTAGCCGGATTACCCATGGAAAGGCTATGCCGTCACGCCTTAGCCACCAGTGCTACCGAGCTTGCTTTAGAACTCCAGAGAAGCATCATTGCCAAGGATACCTTAAAAGGATTGAAAGTCTAAATAGGAGCACAATAATGGCCAAAAAGATAACCCTTCCGTTAACTGATGAGACCTTGAAAGAGCTTAAAGCCGGGGACAATGTTTTACTCACTGGCACTATATATGTTGGTCGTGATGCTGCCCATAGGAGAATAGTTGATGCTCTAGACCAAGGGAAGCCTCTGCCATTTGATATTAGAGGGCAGACGATATACTTTATGGGTCCCTCTCCAGCTAAACCAGGCCAGCCAATTGGTTCTGCCGGACCTACCACTAGTGGTCGCATGGATGCTTATTCGCCCCGCTTAATGGCTGAGGGGCTTAAAGGAATGATTGGCAAGGGTATGCGCTCACCAGCCGTGAAAGATGCCATGAAAAAATACAAAGCAGTATACCTGGCAGCTATTGGTGGTGCTGGAGCCCTCATCTCCAAGAGTATTAAGAAATCGGAGGTAATAGCCTACGAGGAGCTTGGAGCTGAGGCAATTCGCCGACTAGAGGTGGAAGATTTCCCAGCCACAGTGATAAATGATATTTACGGCGGAGACCTTTACCAGGAAGGAAAAGCCTCCTACAGGATAGACTAGAGAGGAATCATACAAGTCCAATGAAACAGTATGACTACATCATAATCGGCAGTGGTATTGCCGGACTTTATACTGCCTTACTGGCTAAAGAGCATGGAAGCGTGCTTGTTATAACTAAAGGCAGCATGGATGACTGCAATACCAAATATGCCCAGGGGGGTATTGCTGCTCCTATAGGCAGGGATGATTCCCCAGAGCTGCACTTTGAGGATACCATAGCTGCCGGAGACGGCTTGTGTGATGAGGAGGCGGTGCGTATCCTGGTAAATGAAGCTACCGACTGCATCAGCGACCTTGTCAATTTAGGGATGCCCTTTGATACTCTTGACGGAGAGATTGCCCTGGCTAGGGAGGCAGCTCACAGTGTGCCTCGTATTCTGCATGCCGGGGGTGATGCTACCGGCGAACATATTGAAGTCACTCTCAGTAACCAGGTACGCTCCTCCAAAATCCAGGTGCTCGAAGATTCCCTGGCCACCAAAATCCTGATAGAAAAGGGGACGGCTAAAGGAGTAGAAGTACTTGATTGCCGCACTGGCTCTATTGAGGAATTTGGGTGTCGCTTCTTGATTTTAGCTACTGGCGGCGCCGGGCAGTTATTCAAGTTCACTACCAACTCTGATGTAGCCACTGGTGATGGCATAGCTCTAGCCTTCAACGCCGGGGCAGCGATTACTGACATGGAGTTCTACCAGTTCCACCCCACCGCCCTCCGCCTGCCCAAGGTAACTCCATTTCTCATATCTGAAGCAGTCAGGGGTGAGGGAGGGATACTACGCAATGTAGAAGGCCATCCTTTTATGCCTGATTACACACCAGATGGTGACCTGGCACCAAGAGATATTGTCGCCCGTAGCATACTATACGAGATGGGAAAAACAGGCTTGGACAAGGTCTTCATTGATGTTACACACCTGCCGCCTCGCACTATTACCACCCGGTTTCCACATATATACCGCTTCTGCCTGGAGCATGGCATAGATATTACCAAAGACCTGATACCAGTAGCACCTGCAGCTCACTACATGATTGGTGGCATCAAGACTAATATCTGGGGAGAGACCAATATAGCTGGACTGTTCGCTTGCGGTGAAACTGCCTGCACTGCTGTTCATGGAGCCAACCGACTAGCCTCGAACTCGCTCCTTGAAGCGGTGGTGTTCAGTAAGAGAATTATCAAAAAAACCAGCAAGAAAGTTAAGATAAAGGCACCAGCTACTGACCAGGGTGCGAAGGTTTACCACTCACTCAGCCAGAGGCAAGCTCCACAAGCAGTGCCGGCACCTACCCTTTCTGCTCTACAAACGCTCCATCGTGATAAGGTCAGCATTATACGCAACAAGAAGGGCTTAACTCAAGCAGCCGATATCCTGGCTGCCTGGCAAAAATCTCTGCCCCAGCCTACAGACCGTCCCTCCTACGAGCTTAGCAACCTGATATTGACCAGTCGGTTAGTAACTGAAGCAGCCCTCCTCAGAGAAGATAGTCGAGGAGCTCATTTCAGGTCTGATTTTCCCCAGAATTCATCCCAATGGCAACATCATATTGTCTTTGCGAAGTGGGCACAATAGCCTTAAGGAAAACGAGCCTAATCTTTTCTTTGAATACTTGAGTATGCTATATTACATTAGTAAACGGCCAGATTGTAGGTGTTAGATGGTCAAATGTCCTAATTGCGGTCAAAAAACCAAAGGTGACTTCTGCCAGTGGTGTAAATATCCAATACTGAAGCGTAGTCGAGCAAGGCGTCAAGGGGCTGCAATACAGGCTAAGAAGGAGGCTAAACTAGCCGCTAAAGAAGAGACCAAGAGAAAAGCCGAGGAAGCTCAAAAAGCCAAAGAGGCTGCAATACAGGCTAAGAAGGAGGCTAAACTAGCCGCTAAAGAAGAGACCAAGAGAAAAGCCGAGGAAGCTCAAAAAGCCAAAGAGGCTGCAATACAGGCTAAGAAGGAGGCTAAACTAGCCGCTAAAGAAGAGACCAAGAGAAAAGCCGAGGAAGCT
>CAZMUD010000031.1:0-13799 GCA_964569715.1 uncultured Dehalococcoidales bacterium
CGTGCTTTTATACCAGGCTCTGGGATTTGAGCCACCGCAGTTTGCCCACCTGCCAATGCTATTGGGGGCTGACCGTGCCAAGTTGAGCAAGCGGCACGGGGCGGTGTCCGTAGCCGAGTACCATAAGCAGGGCTATCTGCCTGAGGCTATGCTGAACTTCCTTGCCCTGCTCGGCTGGTCTCTGGACGACAGGACTGAGATTTTATCCCGGCAGGAACTTATAGACAATTTTTCCCTGGAGCGGGTCAGCCGAACGGCGGCTGTATTTAACCGGGAAAAGCTAGACTGGATGAATGGTGTATATATCCGCAGCTTGAGTCTGGAGGATTTTACCCGGCAAGCCCTCCCCTTTCTGGATGATGGTTTACCCTCTGAGGTGAAACGCCCGCTATCCATTGACTATGTCAGGCAGATTACACCTCTTATCCAGGAGCGGGCCAAAACTCTAGCTGAGGTAGCTGAGTTGAGCCGGTTTTTCTTCGTTGAGCAGCTTGACTATGATGCCAGTTTGCTGATGGGCAAGGATATGAGCCGGCAGTCAACCAGCCAGGCCTTAGAGGTAGCCCAACAGCGGCTGGGACAATTAGAGTCATTTGATGCTGAATCTCTGGAGGCATTGCTCAGGCCTCTGGCTGTGGAGTTAGGGCTGAAGACCGGCCAGCTTTTTGGCACGCTGAGGGTAGCGGTTACCGGCCAGACGGCAGCACCACCGTTATTTCAAACTATGGCGGTGCTGGGTAAGGAGCAGTGCCTGAGGCGAATTGAAGCAGCGTTAGATAGACTGCGTAGGCTGTCTTCCTGATTAGCTCCCTTTGACGAACAGGAACGCTCATAGAATCTCACTTGTCCTGACAGGACAGGGCGATTTGATAAGATGAGACTAATAGTATTAGTCAAGAAAGGAGGTTGAGATGCCTATAGCCAATATCAATGGAGTAAACCTGAAGTATGAAGTTGCCGGTCAAGGGGAAGCAGTAGTCTTTCTCCATGGCTATACCGGTAGTACTCAGGACTGGGCAAATCAGACACCGGTTTTATCGCCGAAGTACAGGGTTGTTGCCCTGGACCATCGAGGACATGGTAAATCGGCGGCACCATCAAGGGAAGAGGAATACTCTGTGCAGATTTTTACCGGCGATGTTTTTGGTCTATTAAGGATGTTGAATATTAATAAGTGCTGCCTGGTGGGGCACTCTTTAGGCGGATTCGTTGCTCTTCAATTCGCTCTGGAGCATCAAGATATGCTTGCTGCCCTGGTGCTGGTGGATACTTCTAGTGGGCAATTCGCCAGAGACCCCAACTATGCTCAGCTAAGGCAAAAACTGGACGAGCTGGCACGTTCTCAGGGTATGGAGGCAGCCTTTGAATATGATGCCGCTAACAACCCCATGAGAATAGAGAGGTTCCAGAAGCACCCTGAACTAAGGGAGGTATCGCGGCGGAAGGTACTGATGACTTCAGTAGACGGTTACATCTATGCCTCAAGGGCTATCGGAAAATGGAAGCCAGTAACCTCCAGGCTTTCAGAAATCAAGGTGCCAACTCTCATCTATTGGGGCGATGAGGATTTACCATTCACCGAGGCTACCAAGACCTTAAAAGAGGGAATCGCTGATTCTGAGCTGGTAACGGTTAAGGGCGTGGGGCATTCTCCACACGAGGAAGCACCTGATGTCTTTAATGAAGCACTGCTGAAGTTCCTGGACAGCATTAAGTGGTAATCAAATACTCGAGAAGCAGCAATTTCACGAGGTAGATTTAGCGGAGACAGGGCGAAAATTGTTTGAACCGGGCTATATTGCTCTATACCGGTCTGGAGAGCTGGAGCGTCGGGCGGAGGCATTAGAGGCACAGCTGGGCTCGTGTGATATTTGCCCCAGGGAGTGTGGAGTCAACCGACTGGAAGGGGAACGAGGGTTTTGTCATTCAGCTTATCTACCTGTAGTCTCTGCGGTTTGTGCTCACTATGGAGAGGAACCGGTCATTTCAGGAAGCAGGGGGGCAGGGGCGGTATTCTTTGGCAACTGTAATATGAGGTGCGTCTATTGCCAGAATTATCAGATTAGCCAGGACTGGGCAAGGCAGCAGTCCAAGGAAATGGATTCTCATACTCTGGCTGAACGCATGCTCTACCTTCAGGATGAACTGGGATGCCACAATATCAACTTTGTTTCCCCCTCGCACTTTGTCCCCCAGCTAGTTCGGGCAGTAGTGGAGGCAGTGCCGATGGGACTGCGGCTACCGCTGGTCTACAATACCAGTGGCTACGATTCTATTAAGTCCTTGAGAGAGCTCGATGGGATAATAAGTATTTACCTGCCGGACCTGAGGTATGCATCCGATAAATGGGCCAGGAAGTTTTCCCAGGCTCCAGACTATGTGAAGCACGCCCGTGTCGCTATCCAGGAGATGTACCGACAGGTTGGAGACTTGGTGCTGGATGAGGCTGGGCTGGCTCAGAGAGGGTTGATTGTGCGTCACCTTATACTGCCCAACGGGCTGGCAGGTAGTCAGGACTCACTCACCTGGCTGGTTAGTCAGGTTTCTCCTACAGTCACGGTGAGCATTATGTCTCAATACTTTCCAGCACACCGCGCTTCGCGGATTTCCTCTCTTTCAAGGACGGTCTCACCGTCAGAGTATTCAGAGGTCGTCAAATTGGTAGACAGGTTGGGACTGGAGAATGGTTGGCTGCAAGAAATGGGGGCGTCGGAGAGCTACTTGCCTGATTTCAGGCGCCAAGGCCATCCGTTCGACTCGACTGCTGATAGTGTTATCTAGCTATTATCCCCCCCCCCCTAAGCACCCAGAAGAATCCTTGATTTTCCTAGGAACCCGCTGGAGATATTGAACAGACTGCTATTCGGTGTGGTCTGGGGGGTTATTGACATGCTATAGTAAATGGTCTATCCTTCATTCAAGGGGGGTTGAGAGCGAGTCGCTCATTAGGGTTTAGCGGGGAATATCATGTATAATTTGTTTAAGGAAAAGTAGGAGGTAGCATTATGGAGGCCAAAACTAAGTATGAGGAAAGACCATGGTTAAAGTTCTATCGTGAAGGGGTTCCGGCTGATGCTGATATTCCGGAACAATCCGTGGTTGAAATGTTTGATGAAGCGACGGATAAGTGGAAGGATAAGACCGCCCTGGTATTTTACGGTAGAAAGATAAGTTATCGGGAGTTAAGAGACCAGGTGGATAGATTTGCCACCGCCCTGTGTGATTTAGGTGTTAAGAAAGGGGAGAAGATTGCCTTACTCCTCCTGAACTCGCCTCAGTTTATCATAGCTTATTTTGGAGCGCTTAAAGCCGGGGCTACCTTGACTCCGATTAGCCCCGTTTATGTTTCTCCTGAAATCAAACATCAAATTGAAGACAGTGGGGCTACGACTATTGTCTGTCAGGATATTCTCTATGACCATGTTGAAAAGGCAGAGGTTAAGCTAGACAGGGTTATCTTGACTAACATCGCCGAGTACCTGCCCCGCTTGAAAAAGTTCTTAGGGCAAAGTGTGCTCCGAGCTGTATATCAAAAAATGTCAGCACCCCCTCCTGAACTCTTTGAAAGGGAGGGTTTTTATCAATTTCAGGACTTAATTAAGAAATATCCGCCGAATCCACCGAAAATCGAGTTCAACATTAGGGAGGATTTAGTAACGCTTCCCTATACCGGAGGGACGACGGGATTGCCCAAAGGTGCCATGATAACTCACTACAATATCGTAGCCGCCCCGCACCTAGGTCGAGTCGCTTGGGGAGATGTCGCTGAGGAGGGCAAAGAGGTCATATTAGCCTATTTGCCCTTCTACCACATCTATGGTCAGTCGGTGGTTATGGTGGGTGGCATATCTCAAGGATATACCCTGGTGATATTCACTACTCCCGACCTTGATGATATCTTGAATGCCATAGAGAGTTACCAAGCCACAATGCTCTACAGTGTCCCAGCGTTGTATGAAGCCCTCCGGGATTATGCCAGAACCGATAGGGTGAATTGGAAGCGCATCAAGGTTCTTATCTCTGGTGCTGATGCCCTTCTTGAGGATACTGCACGGGGTTGGGAGCAGCGAACCGGGGTCAAAATTCACGAGGGCTGGGGAATGACCGAAACTACCTCGGTAGGTATTGTTAGTCCCTACGGCCGGCCAAAGATTGGTTCGTTCGGGGTACCTCTACCCAACACTGTGGCTGCCATAGTTGACCCCGAAGGTAACAAGTTCCTTCCTGTTGGTGAGATAGGCGAACTTGTGGTCAGAGGTCCGCAAGTAACGAGGGGATATTGGAATAGACCAGAAGAAACAAAGAACATGTTTGTGGAAATAGATGGTGAAACGTGGCTGAGAACCAGCGACCTGGCCAGCATGGACGAAGAGGGCTATTTCTATTACTACGATAGAAAGAGGGATATGATTAAATACAAGGGTCTGGCTGTATTTGCCCGGGAGGTAGAGGAGGTCTTAGCCAGTCATCCTAAAATTAAAGAGACAGGGGTTATTGGCGTTCCAGACGCAAACGTAGGGGAGATAGTCAAAGCAGTGGTAGTCCTGGAGACAGAGGCAAGGGGGAAAATAGGGGAAGAGGAAATTATCAAATATTGTCAGGAAAGATTGGCTCACTATAAAGTTCCTAGAATCGTTGAGTTTAAAGGTGAAGTTCCCAAAACCGATGTCGGCAAGGTATCTCGTCGGGAGCTGAGGGAAGAAACAGAGGAGGCTTGAAATGGCAGCGTTTTTCGAAGTGGAAAATTTAACCAAGAGCTTTGGCGGTCTAACCGCCGTTAAGGAGGTTAGCTTTCAAGTAGGAAGGGATGAAATCGTTGGACTTATTGGTCCCAATGGTGCAGGAAAGACTACCCTTATCCGGTGCATACTTGGCATATTGAAACCTGATTCCGGGAAAGTCAGCTTTAAAGGTGAAGATATCACCAGGTGCCGTCCTTGGGTTGCTGTGCAGAGGGGAATGGTGGGGACTTTCCAGGTAGTTAAGCCATTTCGTCGTTTACCTATTATCGCCAATGTTATGGTAGGGTGCCTCTCTCCGCGGGTAACGAAGCGGGGGGAATGGGTCAAAAGGGTAGAAGTAAAAGCACGAGATGCCTTAGAGTTTGTCGGAATTGCCGACCTTGCTCTTGAGCCAGCTTCCATCTTATCTCACGGGGATTTGAAACGGTTGGAGGTAGCTAGGGCAATCGCTACCGACCCGGAGTTGCTTATACTCGATGAGCCATTTGGTGGATTGAATCCCGCAGAAACGGAACTTATGGCTAAATCAATGAAAAGATTGCATAAGGGGGGAAGGTTCGGCAGACTGCACAGCGAAGGGCCGGCTATGCTTATTATAGAACATAAGTTGAGTGAACTTATGAAGATAGTAGATAGAGTGGTTGTCATTAACTTTGGTGAAGTTCTTACCCAAGGCACCCCGGAAGAAATAGCCAAGGATAAAAAGGTAATCGAGGCCTATACCGGGAAGGAGGTGCTCATTGCTTGAAGTAAAAAATTTAACTGTTTCCTATGACACGGCTATGGTATTAGATGAAGCCAATTTGAAGGTTGATAAAGGGGAATTAGTTGGGCTGGTTGGTCCTAACGGTGCCGGCAAGACCACTCTGCTTCGGGCTGTAGCCGGGTTGATAAAATGGGAAAAAGAAGTATTAAGGGGAACAAGACAGGCAGATATAACCTTTGAGGGAAGCATAGAATTTGAAGGTGAGAGGATTGAAAAATTGTCGGCGTCCGAAATAGCCAAGCGAGGCTTAACGCTTTGCCCTGAGAGAGGTAGACCGTTTGTTGAAATGACAGTCAGGGATAACTTACTGGCTGGCGCCTATCTTTGTAAAGCTAAAAGAGAAGTGGACAATAATTTAGCCAATGTTTATGAATTATTTCCGACGTTAAAAGAGAGGCAAAAGCAAATATCGGGGACGTTATCGGGTGGGGAACGACAAATGCTTTGTATTGGCCGGGCGCTAATGCAACAACCTAAGTTTCTATTAGTCGATGAACCCTCGAGTGGACTTGCGCCAAGACTGAAAGAGGACTTATTTAAGCGCGTAGAAGAGATTTATCACGAGTTAGGCGTTACTATCCTTTTGGCCGAGCAGGATGTCAGTTTCGCCTTCGACCTAGCGGTAAGAAACTATGTCATGTCACGGGGACACATAATTGCCCACGGCACAGCCAAGGAATTACTTAGCGACGAGACTATCAGAAAGACATACCTGGGCTTGTAGATTACCTTCGCTCAATGCAAAGAGGTACCGCAGGCTCTGCAGGTGCGACGCAACGCTATATTAGCTAGCTTGCAACGCGGGCATTGCCGCTCGATTTTGTCGCGTATCCAGACGCCAATCCCTTCAGGCATGAAGAGCAACATCAATATCACTATGGCGGCGAAGATTAAAAACCGCCACTCGTAAATCCCGCCTGTCTTCAGTAACTCCATAAGAGGATACAGCACGTAAACCCCTAGCACCGGCCCGTAAATGCTAACGATGCCGCCAAAAACCGTCCATATTATTGCCTCGAACGACAGCGTCAGTGCCAGTGTCGAGGGGCCGGCGATTCTCATGATGTGAGCATACAAGGCGCCGGCAATTCCAGCGAAGAAACCACCTATGGCGAAAGCCAGCAGCTTATATCTTATGGTGTTGATGCCGCTGGCACGGGCTGTAATCTCATCCTCGCGAATAGCATGAAAAATAATCCCCGTTCTGACCAGGCTGCTTTTGGCATCGGTAAGCTTCCACATTATGAACACCGAGATGAGCATAACCAGCAGTGAGATAAAATAATCAACCGTGCGAGATTCGGAAATCCGGTCCAGGCCGGAGATGCCCAGTTCACCACCGGTGAAGTCGGTGAAAGCAAAAATGATGCCAATGAGGATAAGGGGGAAGGCTAAAGTGACTAGGGACAGGTAAGGACCTCTCAGCCTTAACGCCGGCAAACACATCACTACCCCGGCTATAACCCCAGCCAAAGCCCCGATAGGCACTGTTACCCATGGTTGCCAGCCCAGGTGTGTATTCAGCAGAGCCGCTGTATAGGCGGCAACGCCGAAGAATAGAGCATGACCGAAGTTTACCTGACCTGTATAGCCGGATACGAGGTCCCAGCTGACGGCGAAAATAACAAACAGATTGGTGAAGGTAAGAACGCGCAGGAGAAATGGCTGTATCGCAATTGGTTGCGTAAGTAAGGGAAAGAGAAATAGAAGCAGGAAGAAAATTAAGGCTATCAGTCTGCCCGGAATAGCCAGCACATCACCCTGAAAATCCTTAAGCAGCCGTCTAAACAATTATAATTTCTCCTCTTCAAAAGCTATACCAAATAGCCCCTCGGCTCTAAACACAAGTACTCCTACCATGACGGCGAGGGCAAACGCCCCCTTCAGAAAGGCGCCTGTCGGGAGCAGGTAAACAACCAGGACCTCGACCAGCGCCAGTATGAAGGCACCGATGAAACTTCCCTTAATGCTTCCCAGGCCTCCCAGGACGATGATTGCCATCATCATTACGAATGGAGGCGTCCACATGTGGGGTTCAAGGACCAGCGTTGGAGCCACCAGGACTCCGGCAATAGCTGCCAGTCCTGATGCCAGGCCCATAACTATCAACAGTATCCTGGAAACATCTATCCCCATCAGGTTAGCCACTTCGGTATCCTGAGCTGTAGCCCTGATGGCAATGCCCAGCTTTGTCTTTGACAAGAGTGCCCATACACCAGCGAGAACAAGTAAGACTGCGCCGAATGTCAACAGGTGTTGATAAGAGACCTTGACGCCAATTATTTCCCAGTACCCTGGAATGAAGCTCGGCGCTCCAAGATAGTGACCGCCAAAGGCAGGCACCAAAAGCATATACTCCTGAAAGACCATAGCCAGGGCGAGGGTAATCAGCAATACGGTTACATGATGCTCACGTACACGGTCAATGAACAACTTGTAGGCGCCGCCTGCTATAAAGATGCTGAAGACGACAGGCAAGATGATTGCCTTGGTAAGCGGTACATTTTCTCCCATACCAAGAATGAATCCTGTCCCGAACCATACCAGGAGCAGCGCAATGACGACAGACAGGATAATTGACACGATAGAGGGCAAGCGGAAAAGGACGAACAAGCTATACGTGCCGACTGACATGAGGAATGCAACGACCAGCGACAGAAAAATTGATGAAACGGGGTCCAAACCGAGTAGTTGAGTACAAGTATACAAAGCATAGGCTGCCAGCATGTAGAATGCAGTATGCGCCAGGTTTAACATCCTGGCTACACCGAAGATAAGGGAAAAGCCAATGGCCAGAAGGGCATAGACCCCTCCCTTCAATAGGGTATTAACTATAATTCCTTCAATCATAGCTTGTCTGAGCTAAATAACTCCCCACCAAAAACCCTTCCCTCCTCGCGGGAACCCCGAGATTACACCAGCCACCTCAGGGTTCCCAAAGTAGGGCAAAACAATTGGCTATTCGAATGTGCTTCTTATTCCTCCGCTGCCTCGGCCTTCAACTTCTCAATTACCCGCGGCGGTGCCTGCCACGTAACGGTGCCCTCGAAGAATATGTCTAACCAATCATCTGATGGTGCCCAATCACCTGGGCTAAGGTTGGGCCAGATGCATTTCTGCGCTTCACCCTGCCATTGTATGGCGATACCTGTGGCATAGCCCGGACCGTACACCAGGTCGTGAGGATTCCCCAGTGGTGCATCTTCTAGACCTGTGAAGGCAATGGGGCCGCCGGTGCCTATGAAGTCCGTCTTTTCCAGTTCGACAACAACGGCATCCGAGTCCAGGGTCCCCGCCCTTTCGATAGCTTCTGACAGGAAAATAATGGCATCATTGGTGCCGGCAGTGTATGTCGGCATCTGCCCGGACTTCGCCTTAAAGGCCTCAAGGAAGGCAAGGGTCTTGTGCGTCTGCGCTACTCCCTCAGCGTAGGTGGCCAGGGTAGTCTCATAGTTGCCGAAACCGCCGGTCGCCTCCCAGAAGCCCTCCTTCTGTGCTTCAACGTTGATGCCTACCGAAGCCGCTGGGACTTCCAACTCGCCCCAGGACTTGGCATAGGGAATGCCCAGCGGGCCGGAGATAATAGTCAAGATGATATCAGCACCCGAATCTTCTATGGCTGTCATTTCGGCAGTAAGTTCGGTGGCTGTAGGCGATGGTCTCCATACGCCAACAACTTCCATTCCCAGCTTCGCCGGGACTAACCCCTTCATAGCAGCCACCATGCCGTCGGCCCATTCCGCTCCTTCAGCGCATATGGCGACCTTCAGAGGCCTCTGTATGCCCGTCTGGGCTTTCATGATGCCTCCCGCCATTCCCACTTCCATCAGCGTGTTGTAGACCAGAAATGTGCTGCACATTGGGGTCACCCTGAAGAAGTACTTGTAGCGGTCGTAATCATCGGCTACTACTTGACAGAGCCCCACGGTAGCGGCACCACAACCGAGGAAAATCATCTGATGGTCCATGGCGACTTCCTGCATGGGAAATACGCCTTCGGTCCTAAAACCGCCGACCACGAAGTCTACCTGGTCCACCGTTATCAGCCGCTCCATTGCCGAGGCAGCATCGGTCGGGCTGAGCATCTCGTTGGAGTCTGCCTTGACCAGTTCGATCAGGTATTGCTCTTCACCTATGGTTACACCGCCAGCGTCATTGACTGTATCCCGCCCGATTTCAGCACCCCACCAGTGGTGTTCGCCCTCCATATACGTCATCGGCCCGATAACGCCGATTTTGATGGTCTGGGCTTCTTCTTTAGGAGCACAGGCAGCGAGCATGAGTGATATCAATAAAAGGCAAGCAACCGATGAGAAAACAATCTTTCTTCTCATTATGACCTCCTTCACATTGTCGGTGGCAAAACTTCCTCGGCTGGGGACAGGTCACCGACCATCGACTGTCTCCAGTGTCTTGACTGTTACTTTCTGAAAGCTATCACCCCCTTACTGGCTCATTCTAATCCACTAACTAAAATCCCGTCAAACATAACTTATCTGAGCCAAATAATTCCCGGCCAGAATCTGCTGGCTCTCTTTCCCGGGAACCCCGAGATTGCATCAGTCAGCCCGGGGTCCCCCAAACCGGTTCCGAGTAATTGCTATTGGATTGTCAAGGTACTTCCTACTTCTTTGAACAGAGCTTCATCGAACGGTACATACATTCCTATGGTATACACAGTAATGATGATCCAATTGTCGCCCTCTTTCACACCAGTGGCGATAGCTTCTATATCGTAGCCTTCAGCCTTATAGTTGGATGTGACCGTGGAGGCTGGGGTGCCATCGAGCAGAGTTGTCTCACTCTCATCGACAAGTTCAAAATCTTCCAGTAGTCCCTCGAGTGTCTCTGCCAGGGTGCCGCCCTCGACAAAACGAGCAGTGAGCCCTGGAATAAATGCAGGTACTGCAGCCCTGAACAATTCGCCCTCCGCTGCTTCCGCTTCTTCCCAATCGATGGGATACTTGACAGAGAAGCCGTGTTCTTCATTGGTATAGGTGGCAGCTTCATATGAGAGCTCGGCTACTTCTTCCTCGGCTACTTCTTCTTCCTCAGCTACTTCCTCTTCCTCGGCTACTTCTTCTTCCTCGGCTACTTCCTCCTCAGCGGCTGCCTCCAGTGCGGCAATTTGCTCTTGCGCCGCAGCCAGGTCGCTCTCAGCCGCAGCTAGGTCACTTTCTAAGGCTTCGGCTTCGCTCTCAGCCGCAGCCAGGTCACTCTCAGCCGCAGCCAGGTCGCTTTGCGCCGATGCTAGCTGGGATTTGGCTGCTTGTGCATCAGCTAACGCAGCATCCAAATCTTCCTGAGGTACGCCGCCGCAGCCAGACAAAAGCGGCACCACCAGCAACAATGCCGTTACAATAAAAATGCTCCTTTTCATTAACAGGCCTCCTTTCCAAAACATTTAGTCGGTCCTTGGTTCCTTCCTCCTTCAGACCGGGCTCTCGAGAAACCTTTTCTGCTGGAGGATAACCACTGACCATATATCTCCGGCACTTTAACTGTTACCTTCACAAAGCTATCACCCCCTTCTATTACTTTTGTGCTCTCTTCTCAAGAAAACAGGACACCAGCCACCGCTGTCAAATCAGCGATTCCAGTGCCCTTATCTCATCTTCTGTCTCCTCATGACACGACTGAAACATGTTGTTTGAGACCATTTCACTTATTTGCCCTCAAGTCTAGCCTTTATTTGTCTAGTTGTCAATACCCTCTTAAATAAAACCTATCTTGCCAGCTGCTAACTCGTTATGGAAGTCGGTGCTGCCCTGTGAACCTTACTTCCTTTTCCGCTTGACAAAGGCAAATTGAATTTTCTTACCGTTACGCTTGTCCTTCTTATTTACATTTTCAATGAAGGTTTTTAAGTCGGTAAGTGGTTTTTCACTCATAGCGATGTCCTCTTCCTGCAAGTTGGATAATTTATGGTAATTGTATCATATACTTGAACACAAAACCAATTTAGGTTTATTGTAGTTATTAATTGTCTACCTCATCCCCTTATCCCCCTCTCCTTCAAAGGAGAGGGGGAGGGATAGGGAAGAGGGGCTAGCGCCCCTCTTAAACGCCCTGGTAGGACATTATTTTGAAAGGGGATTAAAAGGGACAAAGCCACTTTAAGATATTTTCTTCCCTCCTGAAAAGGCTGAGGGGCTGGTAGATAATTACAAGATAAGGAGGTATTAGTTGTTTAAGAAAATACATGTTTTCAGAGTCAAACCCAAGCAGGAACTTGCCAGCGAGATAGCCGGCTACTGCCGCCAGAATGGTATCTCATCTGGGGTGGTCGTTGGTATCATAGGGTCTGTGACCAGCGCTAGGTTGAACTTCCTGAGAGAACTACCTGGCAAATATGAGACGAAGGAGTATGAGGGTCCCTTAGAGATTGTCTGCGCCCAGGGCTCGGTAGCCCTTAAGGATTCTGAGCTAATCATCCATATACATATACAGCTTGCAGGTCTCGATGGATGCCAGGGGGGACACCTTGTGGAAGCCACGGTATTCTCCACGGCTGAAGTAGTAATAGGGGAACTTGATTACCAGCTCTATCGAGGCACTGATAATTATACCGGGCTCAACGAGTTGCAGTTTTGATTAGCAGTAGTACTTGAATGTCTACCTCACCCCCTCTTAAACGCCCTGGTAGGATATTGCTTTGAAAGGGGATTAAAAGGGACGAATACGGGGTCCCCACAAAAATTTTTTGTGGGGTAAAAATCCCCTTTAGAAAATTCTCCTCCCTCTCCCCTTCGTAGCCAATTTTGGGGCGGAACTCGTTTGGAAAAGCCCCCTTATTTAGGGGGGCTGGCATTTGGGGCAGAAGTAGCTACCGCGATTTCGCACAACTATCCGCTCAATAGAAGTGCCGCAGTTGGGGCAGAACTTACCACGACCATGAGCAACCTTAAACTCAAAGTGGGCGGTGCCCAGTGTGCCATCGGGGCGGAAGTAGGTATTCACACTGGCTCCTTTATTGCTGATAGCCGACCATAATATCTGGCGAATGGTGCTGTGGAGGCGCTCTACCTCTCCCTGTGACAGGCTTTTACCCGCTCTCAGGGGATGGACTCTGGCGGCAAACAGAGCTTCATCAGCATACATACTGCCGATGCCGGCAATGAAGACTTGGTCGCAGAGTAGAGCCTTTATCGGTGCGGTGCGCTTAGCCAGGCGATGAGACAAAAGCTGAGGGGTAAAATCGGCTTCCAGTGGTTCCGGACCGAGCTTACCGACAATACTATCCTTGTCCTTCACCAGTCGCATTATGCCAAATTTGCGCGGGTCACGAAGGAAAATATTGGTGTCCTTATCCAGATGAATTATAGCCCGGGTATACTTGGGCGGCTCCGATGAGTCCTGACTGACAAGCAGAGAGCCGGTCATTTTCAGGTGGATAATCAATAAATCACCACTGCTCAGGCTGATGATAAGATACTTACCACGCCGGGCTATATCGGTTATTTTCTGCCCTATGATACGGGAGCGGAATTCTTTAACCGAGGGCTGGCGGACTATTCCTTCCCAGAACAGGGTAATGCCAGTGACGCAGCGCCCGCTAATATAGGGCAATAGCTCATTTTTTACCGTCTCTACTTCAGGAAGTTCCGGCATCTTTCTGCACTCCTTATTTTGACGATGGGTAAGTATACCTTCTACGCGTGTAGCCAAAAGCTAAGAGCTTGGAAAGTAGCACTAATAACTGAGGCGATAGTAACAATAATGGCGAGTAAACGCCAACGCCATTTTAGACTCGCCTCATATATTGCCCCCAAATGCTTAACTGTATCAGTTAAGCGCCTAATTTCCATTATATCTTGGTCGCTCGGAAATATAGTTAGTTTATCCATATTACCTCTTAAGTTAAGGGTTACATATTAACCTCACCCCCTGTATCCCCCTCCCCTTGAAAAGGAGAGGGGGAGAGCTTTAAGAGATGGGGCTTCGCCCCCTCTCTTACTTACACTCCCCCTTCCCTTTACAGATAAATAAGGGAAGGGGGTTAGGGGGATAGGTCACAAAATATATCTATCCCATTTCCCCCCAGTTATGGCCACTTTTGATATCTACCTTTAGTGAGACGCTGAGCTCTAAGGCAGTGGACATTACTTTGGGAACGAGTTGACGTATCTCCTCAAGCTCCTCCGCAGGCACTTCAAAGAGAAGCTCGTCGTGCACCTGAAGCAGCATCTTGCTCTTAAGTTGGCGTTTGCCCATTTCTCGGTAGAGGTTAATCATAGCTACCTTTATGATATCGGCTGATGTGCCCTGCACCGGCATATTTATTGCCATGC
>CAZMUD010000032.1:0-13717 GCA_964569715.1 uncultured Dehalococcoidales bacterium
TGGTGCTAAATCAGAGCTATGAGCCACTTAACATTTGTCGGGTCCGGCGAGCGGTAGTATTGCTTTATCAAAATAAGGCCGATATGCTGGAAAATGGCTCAGGCTTTATTCATTCAGTCAACTGTGAGTTCCCGGTGCCCTCGGTAATCCGGCTGGCTTCTATGGTTAAGCGCCCCTATCGGTTTGACAGAAAGATGACCCGACTTGAGGTTTTCAGGCGTGACCGATACACCTGCCAGTATTGTGGTAAGGAAACTCGACAGCTTACCTTAGACCATATCATCCCTCGATACCGGGGCGGACAACATACCTGGGAAAATGTAGTTAGTGCCTGTGTGTCCTGTAATCGTCGTAAGGCAGGTAGAACCCCGCAGGAGGCCAGGATGAAGTTAATTCGTCAGCCTTCCCGGCCACGCGGTAACGGCCTTTTTTACATCCCCGCTCACTACCCACACATTCGGGATGAATGGCAAAAATACCTCCCCCAGTGAGATTATTTATCTTTGATGAGCAGTATTAGAGGGTCTATGCTAGAGTTTTGCTGGTTAATCAGTTGAAGGGGGAGCATAGGGTGGCTCTTTGACCAGGCGTTCAAGCACTTCGTACCAGGTATAATCCACCAAGCATACGGCGTTTGAGCCTGGGGCTCGTACATAAAAGGCATTACCACCTGGCGTCCTATCGCCTACTGCAATATTCAGGATACTCCCGTCCTCTAAGGTTAAAGTTATTTCCATTTGTGGTTGAGCTAAGCCGAATTCAGCCAGTTTTTCTTCCGTTGCATTTTCGGAAATTATCCTATCTGTTCCGGGGCCGCTTAAAAGAAGCGGTATGCCTCCCCCCCATCGCTCCACATCCACATTAGACCTTTGGGGGTCATCAAAGTACCAAGGGAACTTATCTTCTTCTTTTACTTTAATAAATGCCTCGCTTTTGTCCTCATGGGGGAGCCGTATCTCAATATGTTGTATTTCATCCATTTCAATCAACCATACGAACAGCTTTGGCTCTGGCTCTGGAGCAGGCTCAGGAATGTTGGAAAAGTAAAAGTATCCTCCTAGAGCAAGGAGAATAACCAGCAGAATAAGGATATTTCTGAGTCTCAAGTGATTTCCTCTCCAAGATAAGCCTGTCTCACTACCTTCTTCGCCACCAGATGATGCCTCCTACCAACAACACTATTAGCGGTAGCAGACAGATACTGGAAATCCTAATGAAATTGGCTGCCTCTGCGCCAACAATTAGTCTGCGGAAGGGAAGAACCTTGCGTTCGATTGAAATTAGCTCCTTCCCTGCTGTAAGAAGCTCTACTGAGTTAAGAAAGAGATTGCCGTTGTCGCCGTTGTAAAAATGCTGGTTGGAAGCGAAGTCAGAATCACCAATGATAATCAAGCGGGTCTTTTCACTTTCTTCAGGTGATTCTTCTTCAGCTCCCTCAGCTGGGACAGTAGCAATGAGAACACCGAGGGCCAGGGGACCCTCCAGGTCTATTCCCTCATCAAATTCAGGCTCTTTCAGGGGGTCGAAATCCCTTTCCAGCCAGCTATCCTGGCTCGTATAGAGCAGTGGGAGCAAGATAACATCCTCCGGGTAATCATCTTGAGGAATGATTGCGGTAACTCCGGGAAAGTAGGTCTCTGACAGGCCGAAGTAATTTCTAGTCCTGGGCACGATAGGGCTATCCATACTGGGAGCCACGTAAGACGATGGGTCGATAACAGTTCCATCCTCAATATTAACCCACCAAGCAGAGAGCAATTGCTTAATCTCTGGTGGAGATTCAGGATTGGTTAGAATCATTAGCCAGCCATCATTTTCAAGGTAGCGCTCAATAATCTCAATCTCACTGCTGGTTAGCGACTTCTGCGGCGCCGCAATTATCAGGGCGGCGCAATCCTCAGGTATGCCGGGAGTATGCATGAGGTTCAGTGTCCCTACCTTATAGAGGTTATCGAGCAGACCTTGCCTAGCTCTACTATAGCCATTAGGGGCGGTGGAGTTAATATTGCTCTCACCGTGCCCGGTGAGGAAATATACCTTTTTCTGGACAGTCCCGGTAACCTCCAGAATGGCGCTGGTAAAGGCGTGTTCCGCTTCTACAGCAACGATTTCTTGCCCCTCTAGTACTAGAATCTCCTGTGGCCATACCAAGCGGCGTTGGGTCTCGCTTTCAAAGACAACTGTCGAATATAGCTGTACACCATATTGTCTAGCCTGGTCTGGATGCTCATCAGGGTCAATATATTCTACCTTCAGTTGGTCGGTATAGTTTTGGTACTCGGTCAGTAAGTTAGTGACATAGCTATTAAGGCCACCATAGGGGTCAACGGGGGTAAAGAAGCACAGAGCCTGCACCGGTGTTTCCAGCTCGCTGAGAGCTTCCTTTGTTTGGGAGGTGAGAGTGAATTGCGCCACACCGGTGAAGTCAAAACGGTGATAGTTTCCGATGCTAATAGCATTAACTAGAATGAAAATACCGATGAAAATTGAAACCATTACCGTGGTGCCAACGCCGAACCTGCCGCGACGGCCAGTGAGGGCGCTACTAACTCGCCGGAAATCAATGATAAAGGCTATGGCCAGCAGTATTACTCCTAGTGCCAAGATACCCCAGGCTGCGTATTGGATACCGGGCAGCACCAGCATAACTATGAAACCCACCAGCAGGGCTAGCAGCCCGAGCACGGCGATTAGCCCAGAAGACCTATAAACCTTGGGGTTAGTCTGCATTTAGCTCCACCTGCTGTTTTCAAGAGACCTTATTGCCAGAAACAGAAACAAGGCGGTGATACTTAGATAATAAATTATGCCTCTGGTATCAATTACTCCCCTCATAAGGTCAGGAAAGTAATAGGAGAGTGAGAAGTAGCCAATGGCTTCTCCTATGGCTTCGGGGAGTAAGTTGGCGACCATGCCGGTGAACCACAGGGCAAAGAGGATTCCTCCGGCAACCACTGCCGCCACTATCTGGTTTGAGGTCAGCGATGAGGCAAATAATCCCACTGCCAGGGAGGCACAACCCAGAAGAAAGAGTCCGAGGTAACCGGTGGCAATGGGCCCCATATCAGGGTCACCAAAACACATTAGGAGGATGGGATAGTAAAAGGTGAGCACTAGCATTACCACAAGGATGCACAGGCTACCCAGGAACTTCCCCATTATTACTTCGCTGTCTCTTACCGGTGCCGTGAGCAATAATTCCAGGGTGCCCATTTTTCTCTCTTCAGCAAGCAAGCGCATGGTCAGTACCGCGGTCAATAATAACAGAAACAGGATGCCCCAGAATTCCCAAAGACCCCTGATGCTTGTTTCAAGATAGGTGGTAGGACTGATACCGAAGAAGACACCGGTAAGCACCAGAAAGATACAAATCACTATGTAGGCCATAGGCGATGCCAGGTAGGACTTGAACTCCTTGAGGGCGATGGTTGTCGTGTTTCTCACTGGCTTGTTTCCTCTTCAGCGGTTAACTTAAGGAAGATGTCCTCAAGGCTCATTTCTATGGATTCCATGGAGAGCAGAGTCCAACCACCCTGGACTATGGTTTCCATTATCTTGCCACGAGGGTCCTGCCCTGCAGAGCATTCGACAACGTAGTGAGAGTCTTGGTAGCTGACCCGGAGAACACCCTTGATTCGCCTTAGACGCTCGGCCACTTGCTTAGAGGGGCCTTCTACTTCCAGGCGGATACGCTTGGAACCACCTATCATGGAGGAAAGGTTCTCAATACGGTCCTCAGCCACAATCCTGCCTTCATTTATAATAATCACCCGCTCACAGGTCATGCTTACTTCAGAGAGGATATGGGTAGAGAGAAGGACGGTGCGCTCCTTGCCCAGTTCCTTGATGAGCTGCCTGGTCATAGCTACCTGAATGGGGTCGATGCCTATCGTTGGTTCATCCAGAATTAGTACCTCCGGCTCATGGATTATCGTCTGAGCCACGCCGACTCGCTGCCTGAATCCCTTCGATAGCTTGCCAATAAGCACATCGATATATTCTTCAAGGCGGCATATATCTACCACCTCTTCTATTCTGGTCTTTATCCTGTTTTTGTCTAAACCCCTGAGTCTGGCTGAGAAGTCAAGGTAGGAGCGGACGGTCATATCGGTATATAAGGGTATCACCTCTGGGAAATAGCCAATGTGCTGACGTGCCTTCGGGGAATGGCTTAGTATGTTGTAGCCGGCGACCCATACATCACCCCTGGTTGGTGCCAGAAAGCCGGTAAGGATGCGCATCGTAGTCGTCTTTCCCGCCGCATTGGGGCCGAGGAAACCTACGACTTCCCCCTTTTCTACATTGAAGCTAATATTGTCCACGGCGAGGCGGTTTCCGTAATATTTGGTTAAATTTTCAACCCGTATCACTTTTCTCGTGCCTACCTTAATATATTATCAAATTAATCAGAGCCGCACGATACCTGATAGCAGCTGCGGTTATTTTTTCGACAGTTGCCAATTTAACCAGGCATAGATTTCAGAGTTAAAGTTAAAATTTATTTCATGGAGTTTTGTTTCTTCTGAAAGCCAGCCCTCAAGTACCCTGTCCCTCAGCCTTTGGAGGGAGTCCTCATCCAGCTCTCGGGCATCAGCCTTCTCTGAAACCATAAGGAGGTAGTAGCTTTCTTCATCTGGTTGGGACTCACTTGTATATAGCTGGGGCTCGCTTACATCACCGGGACTGAGGCTAAATGCCACATAGTCGAAATTGGATTCCATAACGCCGCGGGGCAACCAGCCAAAGTCCCCTCCTTTTTCCCTGGATAGCTCATCCACTGATGCTTCCCGGGCAAGGTCAGCAAAATCTTCTCCTGCTTCCCACCTTGCCCTTATCTTCTCCGCATCCTCATACGTTTCAAATGGAATGATGTGAAGGTGAACCTGCTCGGCTACTGTGGGCACTCTTTCGGCTAGATACTCATGGAGGCGAGCGGCTAGTAAACTAGTGTGCATAATTTCTCTGTATTCAGACTCTGAGAAGCCGGTTTCATTAAGCTGCTGGCGGTACCATTCCTTAAATTCGCTCTCAGAAATAGTTTCGCTCCCTCCCCGGGCTATTCTCCTCAACTCCCGCTCAATGTCCTCCGGGGTGGCTTCCCCAACATACCGTGGTGCTCCTTGTTTAATCAGCAGTTCATTGGTGAGCGTGTCAAGCATAGCGAAAGGGTCAGCGCTAGCCAGCCGGGTTCTCTTCAGGAAGTAACCCATGTCGATAGAGGTGCCATCCACTGTAATTATGGTGCGGCGAAAAGGTGCTACATACTCCTGATTATAGAAGAAACCAAATATTATCAGGATTACGGCGACAACTACCGAAGCAATAATAATATATGTTGTCCATCTCCCTTTCTGGTCTCTATCTGTAGCTTTGGAACCTGGCGCCTTCTCTGCTGGTCTGTTAGCCGTTCCCTTCTTTTTAGACTGAGACATCTCTCACCTTCATCCAATAGGATATTCTAGGGCATCTGTTAAGCTTGATTCAATAGGCAATTCTAGGTTATTTACTACGGGAGGAACAAAAGGGTTATCAACTGGATAGGCAGTCTCTCTCTTCCTCTGTTGATAGTCAGGCTCACCGGTTTAGCCAAACATCAACAGTCTAGACTCGGTGACAGGCTACCCAGTGCTCACCACCCATGTTCCTTAATTCTGGTACGTGCTCCTTGCAGGAGTCGATTGCCCTATGACATCTGGGGTGAAAATTGCAGCCACTGGGTGGAAAGACCGGGCTGGGCACATCACCGGTTAGCAGAATCCGCTTTCGCTGGCGGTCAACCACCGGGTCAGGTATCGGAACTGCTGACAGTAGCGCTTGGGTGTAGGGGTGAAGCGGATTATCATAGAGTTCATCACTATCTGTAATCTCTACGATTCTACCCAGATACATCACCGCCACCCGGTCGCTGATATAGCGGACTACCGAAAGGTCATGAGCGATGAATAGGTAGGTCAGGTTAAACTCCTCGCGGAGCTTCATCAGCAGAATGATGACCTGTGCCTGGATTGAAACATCCAGTGCCGAAACCGGCTCGTCGCATATGATAAGGCTGGGTTTCACCGCCAGTGCTCGAGCTATGCCGATGCGTTGTCGTTGGCCACCACTGAACTCATGGGGGTAGCGGTCTGACATCCTGGGCTCAAGCTCCACCATCCTAAATAGCTCGGCAACCTGTTCCTTGTATTCTTTGCCCTTGGCTAGGTGGTGAACCAGCATTGGCTCACCGATGATGTCACCAGCGGTCATACGGGGGTCGAGTGAGGCATAGGGGTCCTGGAATATCAACTGCATATTCCGCCGCATACTTCTCATCTCGCCAGCCTTAAGTTTACAGAGGTCCTTTCCCTCGAAGAACACCTTGCCTGACGTGACCTCATAGAGCTGCAGGATACAACGCCCGGTGGTGGTCTTGCCACAACCACTTTCACCCACCAGCCCAAGGGTCTCTCCTCTCTTTATATAAAAACTTATCCCATCTACTGCCTTAACGTTGGCTACCTTCCTCTGTAGGACACCCGCAGTTACCGGGAAATACATGTGAAGATTCTCTATTTCGACTAAAACATCGTCTCTTGCCACTAGTAAGCCCTCACTTATTTTTGTAGCTCTCCACTTCTAAAGCAAGCCGAGTAGTGGTCCTTCCCTACTTTTTTTAACTCCGGCTTCTCCTCATTACACCTACTGATAGCATACTCGCAACGAGGTTGGAAGGCACAACCCTTCGGTAGACGGGCAAGATTAGGCGGCAAGCCCTTAATAATGCTCACCTTGCGTTTTCGAGACAAGTCCAACCGCGGCACCGATGCCAGAAGCCCTATGGTATAGGGATGCATTGGGTTGCCATATAGGGCATCTGTCGTTGCTGTCTCTACAAGCTGCCCGGCGTACATCACATTTACCCGGTCGACATAGCGGGCGACTACTCCTAGGTTATGGGTTATAATAATCACCGCTGTGCCGAACTGGGACCTGAGGTTGGCCATTATTTCCAAAAGCTGCGCCTGCACAGTAACATCAACCGAGGTGGTGGGTTCGTCGGCTATTAGTAGTTCGGGATTACAGCTTAGCGCCATAGCAATCATTATCCGTTGTTGCATCCCCCCGCTAAATTGATAGGGGTAGTTTTCTAGCCTCCTCTCGGCATCCGGTATGCCCACTAACTTTAGTAATTTGGTTGATTCCTCAGCGGCTGTGTTTTTATCCATCCCACGGTGCAGCTCCAGCGATTCGGATAACTGGCGTTTGATGCTGAGTACCGGGTTTAGAGATGTCGTCGGCTCCTGAAAGATCATGGCTATTCGGTTACCTCTAGTATGGCGCATTTCCTTCTCACTAATCTGGAGAAGGTCCTGCCCATTAAAGATAACCTCACCGCCGACAATAATGCCCGGAGGGTAGGGAATAAGGCGCAGGATAGAAAGAGCGCTCACGCTCTTGCCACAAGCACTCTCACCAACGAGGCCGACACTCTCCCCTTTGTTGATATAATAAGACAAGCCATCAACGGCTTTTACCTCGCCTTCTTGGGTGTAGAAATAGGTTCTCAGGTTTTTTACTTCAAGTAGTTTCTCTGCGATATCTACTCACCTCTTCCTGTCATGGAGTGCTTTAGGTCCTGGTCAAGCCAAATATAGACTAGGCACTACTTCTTGTCAATACCTATAATAAGGCAAAAGACGCCCTTTGTATCCGTAATGGCAGCGGAGGGATTTGAACCCACGACCAAAGGCTTATGAGTCCTCTGCTCTACCACTGAGCTACGCTGCCAGTAGGCAGAATATAGCATAATCCAAGTTAAACTGTCAATTCTGTCGGCTCATTGCCGGGGGCGTCTATCAAGGAAAATTTGAAGGGTTAATAGAGCCTACAAAGGTGGATAAGCAATCTCCCGCGTATTTTAACTTGACGGTAACACAAGCTCTCTGTTAGAATTCAAAGCGTATTTCCCCATTCGGTCAGGTTATAACAAAGCCCGTGTGAGAGGAGGTGATATCTTCTAAATAGGATTGCAATTTAAATAGACATCATCAAAAAGAAATTATAAAGGGAGGTATATTAATGGCTGTTGATTATGAGAAGGAAGGTAGAATTGCCATCTTTACCATTAATCGTCCTGAGGCAAGGAACGCACTAAGTATGCAGGTTCGTAAGGAGTTAAATGATGCACTGTTAGATTTTCGGGATGACCCTGACCTATGGGTTGGCATCATTACCGGGGCTGGCGATAAGGCTTTTTCGGCTGGCGCTGATATAAAGGAATTCCGTCCCGGTCCGATGGTAGTGAAAGGAATGGTTGCACCAATACGTCCTGACCAGATATGGAAGCCATTTATTGCTGCTATCAATGGCTTCGCTCTGGGCGGTGGCTTGGAACTGGCCATGGAATGTGATATAAGGATAGCTGCCGAGCATGCTCGCCTGGGCCAACCGGAGGTAAACATTGGCTTCATGCCGGGTGGTGGTGGCACCCAGAGATTGCCCCGATTCGTTCCCCGGGCTATGGCAGCCGAAATACTACTTACAGGAGAACCCATAGATGCCCAGGAGGCATACCGTATTGGTCTGGTCAATAAGGTTGTACCGCTAGACCAGCTGATGCCTACTGTCAAGGAGTGGGCGGAGACTATTTGCCGGAAAGGACCCCTGGGGGTTATGGCAGCCAAGGAAGCTATGGTCAGGGGTTATAGCATGACCCTAGGAGAAGGCTTACAGCTGGAAAGAGATTTGGCTAACCGTGTCAGAACCTCCGAGGACTTCATGGAGGGAGCCAGAGCCTTTGCCGAGAAGAGAGCGCCTGACTACAAGGCAAAGTAACTTGCCTCAATAAAAGGGACGTCTTTAATAACAGAGGGTTTATTGACTGTGATGTGCCTGTCACCACTGCGTGCTTCCCTTATGAGCAGTTGGACCCTGACCTCTATGTCCATAGGGTGGAGACATTGAGCGATGGCATTGTTATCAGGGGAGCCAAGGTGCACAATTCGTATGCTCCAGTTGTGGAGTGGATTCCGGTAATACCCACCAGGCGGCTAGTAGAAGACGAAGGAGACTGGGCAGTTTCCTGTGTTGTCCCCGCTGATGCTGAGGGTGTGAAGCTAATTGTTAGCTCCACCCAATTTAACACCCATAAGAAGCTGGGGGCACCCGGACCTTATGGGGGCGCCGATTCCCTGACGGTTTTTGACAACGTGTTTGTTCCCTGGGAGCACGTGTTCCTGAATGGTGAGTATGAGCTTGGTGGGCGATTGGCTCTTTTATTTGCTCTCTACCACCGCCATAGCTACACTGGCTGTAAGCCAGCTATGACCGATGTGCTTATGGGAGCTAGCGCCTTGATGGCTGAGTGCAATGGCATACAGAGGCGGAAGAGGGATAAAGGACTGGTATCAATTGTAGAGAGAAGGTGGTGCTATCTTCTCTTTTGGTAGTAGTCTATCAATTTTCTGGCAGCTCTGGCTGCTCGCTCGATGGTTGGATAAAAGGGGATATTAGCAGCTATAAGTTGCATTCTCACTTGGTGCATCAGCTTCCCACTCCAATCGTCATTCTCATCGATGCCCAGACCCCCATCCGCCAGCACGGTTAGTAATGGCTTCTGTCTACTCTCTTTTAGTCTATATTCCTCAACATAAGTTTCAACCGACATTTCTTTGTGCCATCCGTGATATGGCCCACGGATAATGGCGATGAGGAGGTCAAAATTTTGATTCCTGCCCATCATCTCCAGCACAGCGCCAACACTGAAATTATCATCCTCCCTGATCGACATATCTGCCGGGTTTCCAAGCCAGTCCCAGATGGTGACACCCTTACTCCTTAATTCCTCTCGGAAGTCTGCTGGTAGCGGGATAACATCGAGCCCGGCTTCTTCACATTGGTCGGCAGCCAGGACGCTAGCTCCCCCAGCTCCCCCAGCTACGCCTACCCTCCGACCTCTAATTGGAGGTAGAAAATAGAATGAAACAGCCATGTCTATCAATTCATCAAGGTTTTCAACAGAAATAGCCCCTGCCTGAGTGACAGCGGTTTCCCATATCTTCACAGACCCGGCTAGGGAGGCAGTGTGTGAAGCGGTAGCTCTCGCCCCCGATTTTCCCCGGCCGCCTTTTATAATAATGACAGGTTTGGTCGAGGCTGCACGGCGCAGTGAATTAAAAAATCTTTGGCCATCCTTCACCCCTTCAACATACATCAGAATTATCTTTGTCTCCGGGTCCTGGACAAAGTAATCGAGATAATCAGACTCATTGAGATCAATAGCATTCCCATAGCTTATGGCTTTGCTGAAATAGACGCCCCTCAATGTAGCTGCTTGTATAAGCTCTCCAGCTACATTACCACTCTGGGAGGCTAGTCCTGCTGACCCTGACTCCTTGGGTAGCCCATCTCTAAAGGATATTCCTTGCCGGGGATAATAGACGCCCATGCAGTTTGGGCCAATGAGGCGGATACCCTGTTTTCTTGCCTGCTTCAATATTTCCTGTTCGAGGTCAGCAGCCTCTGGACGTCCGGTCTCACTGAAGCGGGCAGTGAAAAGATGCACACCTTTGACCCCCTTTTGGGAGCAGTCCTTCAGCATATTTAGAACCTCCGGTGCTGGAACAGCGGAAATCACATAGTCAACGGAATCGGGAATCTCTCTGAGGCTGGGATAAGCCTTCATACCCTCAATCTCGGAGTACTTAGGATTCACCGGGTAGATTTTCCCTTTGAACCCAAGCTCCAGAAGAGGTGAGAGAAAGCCGGAGCCCCGTCCACCACTACCAGAGGCTCCAACCACAGCAATTGATTGTGGATGGAGGATTTCTTCTAATGGATGAGTTGACATCAATGACATCTCCTGTAGTTATAATTAGTCAGTAATGCTATTTTCCTCACTTTTCAGAGTCAGGGCAGCAAGCATCGTTGAGGCGTGCTGAATTATGGCACGTCCCACGCTGACCCCATCTATAATTACCACAAAGGAACATGTTTGAGGTGCCAGATTGGTTCTGGTCAAAATACTATGAGGCATGTATGAATATTAACCTGGTTACATCAATCAGTATATCAGGTTAGGTGCTATCTGACAAGAAGTGTGGTAAAATGTAGAACGTAGTCAGCTCTAGTAGTAATTCAACTCTATTGAGAAGGATAATTTGCCATGACCATTTCTCAGAAAAAGAAGAAAGAGCAGCCGTTAAATCTGGAATCGCTTACCTGGGGCAACCTGACCTGGGTCAACATTGAGGGACCGACGGAACGGGAGACAGAGTATCTGACGAAAAATTATCCCTTCCACCCCTTGGATTTGGATGATTGTCTCAGTCGAATACAGCGACCCAAAATAGACGAATATAAAGACTATCTGTTTTTAGTCTTCCTCTTTCCTCTATTCAAAAAGGAAACACGGGTAACTACCTCCAGCCAGGTATCGGTATTTATCGGCGAAAACTACCTGATTACCCTGCATAAGGGTGAGCTTAAGCCGCTGGTAAAGCTTTTCAGGGAATGCCAGATTGATGAAGAATCGCGGCGAGAGCATTTCGGCCAGGGCTCTGGTTATCTACTCTACCGTATAATTGATAGGCTGGTTGATTATTGCCTGCCGATATTGAGTAGGATTGATGATAATATTGAGAAGGTTGAGGAGGATATCTTCTCAGAAGAGATGCCCCGGGCAATAAAGGAAATCTCAATACTTCGGCGTGATGTCATTTCCTTTCGCCGTATCATCTGGCCGATGCGAGCTGTTATCGGCAGTCTGGAATCCAGGATACGCCGCTTTACCAAGATGGATTTGGCGGTTTACTTCGGCGATATGGTTGACCATGTAGATAAGATATGGGATGTTTTAGATGAGTGTAAGGAGATAATTGAAGGGTTAAATGATACCCATGATTCGCTGGCTACTAATCGCACCAATGAGGTCATCCGAATGCTGACCATTATTGCTACTATTTTGCTGCCTATTACTGTGGTGGCCAGCATCTTCGGAATGAACATCCCTTTGGGTCCTCTTGGGAATTCTGACTACTCCTTCCTCTATGTGTTCCTTATCTGCCTGGTAATTATCAGCGGCATGCTTTACTTCTTCCGTCGCCAGCGCTGGATTTAGTAACATGTAGCCAGCAAAGGCTTTAGTAATGAATGTCTCACGCCGATTTGTGATTGTAACCGCCATTTTCGTTACCTGCCTTATCACCGCCAATATCATTGCTGTAAAGGTAGTAAGCCTCGGTCCCGTTATTCTGCCTGCCGCCATATTCGTTTTCCCCTTGAGCTATATCTTTGGCGACATCCTCACCGAGGTCTATGGCTATCGTTGGGCAAGAAGGGTCATCTGGCTCGGCTTCATTTGCAATCTCATTTTTGTCATCTTTGCCTGGGTGGGGCAGATTCTGCCCCCAGCTCCTTTCTGGGAAGGGCAGGAGGCTTATGTGCGTATCTTGGGCTACACGCCGAGACTGCTTGTCGCCTCCTTCTGCGGCTATCTTGTCGGTGAGTTTGCCAATTCTTTTATCCTGGCAAAGATGAAAATTCTGACCCGGGGTCGCTGGTTATGGAGTCGGACTATCGGCTCTACTGTAGTGGGGCAAGGGCTGGACACCCTGATATTTATTACCTTAGCCTTCATCGGCACCCCTTCGTTTGTGCTGATAATGGTTTTGTATCACTGGCTGGCGAAGACTGTCATCGAAGCCGTGGCTACCCCATTCACCTACGCCATTGTGAACTTCCTGAAGAAAAAAGAGGCAATTGACACCTATGACTATGAGACAAACTTTAACCCCTTCTCTGTTTCAGATTAGGAAAAGGAGGGCTAGCGGGAGAGCAATGAATATCAAGGTCTTGGGAGCACACAACTGCGAATCGCAAAATACAAAACTCCTCAGCCTGTTAATTGACGATAGCCTGGCTTTGGATGCCGGTGGGCTTACCTCCAGCCTATCCTTCCCAGCCCAACAAAAACTTAAGGCAATACTGCTCACCCATCAACACTACGACCATATCAGGGATGTTCCGGCTATTGCCATGAGTTTTTACCTCTCGGAGGCTACCATTAATATCTACTCCACCTTACCCGTGTATGATGCCCTTACTGCTCACCTGCTGGATGGCGAGCTTTACCCTAATTTCCTGGAACGGCCGCAAGGGAATCCGGCAATTAAGTTCACCGTGATAGAACCACTCAAGACTGAGCAAATTGAAGGCTATAGCATCCTGGCTGTCCCGGTGAATCACTCTGTGCCTGCCGTTGGCTACCAGATTACCTCTCCCGATGGTAAAATAGTGTTCTATACCGGGGATACCGGACCAGGCTTAAGTGGATGCTGGGAGCAGGTATCGCCCCAATTGCTCATCATCGAACTTACTGCACCAAACAGGTTTGAGGAATTCGGCAGAGAGTCAGGACATCTTACTCCCAATTTACTCAAGCAGGAGCTAATTAACTTCCGAGAGCTTAAGGGCTATTTGCCACAGGTGGTTGCGGTTCATATGAACCCCGGGTTAGAGGAGGAGATAAAAGCTGAAATAGCCGCCGTGGCTGAAGATTTAAATAATCCAATCACCCTGGGTTACGAGGGGATGGAGCTCCACTTGTAAAGACTAACTATAAATAGGAGACGGCAAGGGAAGGGGAGAAGGTTTAAGCCCTACCTCTTCGCTTGAAGTATTATCTAAAGGGGATAGGGTTAATACACAATATGAAATTCATAGTTGACAACAATGTGGG
>CAZMUD010000033.1:0-13499 GCA_964569715.1 uncultured Dehalococcoidales bacterium
GGCTCCTTGATGATATGATAGGCTTAGATTCAATGTGGTGAAGAGATATCCAGAATGAGTGTGCAGCCTACTGCCGGTCCAATTAGACCTCCTTCAGAAGCCTACTCTTTGCTAATAAGAGTGACCAAGAACTGTCCCTGGAACAGGTGTGAGTTCTGTTCTGTGTTTAAAGGGGAAAGGTTTGAGTTAAGGACTGTGGAGGAGGTGAAGGAGGACATCCTTGCTGCCAGGAAGCAGGTGGATGACATCCAGAGATGGGCGGAGCAGAGCGGCTATGGGGTGGGTGATATAGCCAGATATAACGGTATCCTTTGGCTGCAGAATGACGGTGTAAGCAGTGCCTTTCTTCAAGACTCGAATACCCCGATAATGAAAACAGAGCCGCTTGTTGAGATAGTGGAATTTCTGTATGAGGTATTTCCCACCCTGGAAAGGGTCTGCTCCTACGCCAGAGGGAAAACGATTGCCAAGAAAAAAGCTGAGGAATTGAGGAGGTTGAAGGAAGCCGGGCTTTCCAGATTGCATATAGGTCTGGAGACGGGGGATGATGAATTGTTAGCCTATGTGCAGAAGGGAGCAACTGCTGATGAGATGGTGCAAGCTGGCAGGAAAGCCGTTGAAGCTGGCTTTGAGCTTTCCGAATATGTAATGCCGGGATTGGGGGGAAGAGAGAGGTGGGAGCAGCACGCCAAGAATACGGCACGCGTCTTAAATGAGATAAACCCCCATTTTATAAGGCTGAGAACCCTGCATCTTGTTCCGGGGACACCACTATATGAAAAGGCTGAGCGGGGTGAATTTCACGTCAACTCAATTGAAGGGGTTCTGATAGAGATACGAAGGTTTATCGAAGATTTGGATGTAACCTCTGAGCTGATAACCAGCGACTTTGCACCCAATTTCTTTATGGGAGAAGTCGATGGTAAGCTCCCCGAGGATAAGGAGAGGTTGCTCAAGTCTATTGACCGGGCTTTAGCACAGTGGCGCTTGAGGGGCGAACCCAAACGCAACCCCTTTTTAGGACGTCTTAACCAGCCGGTTGTCTAAAGACTGCTGAGCTATCCCTTTAGCTTGGCTATCAGCATTGGCACTACCTCAAAGAGGTCACCGACAATGCCGTAGGTAGCTATCTCGAAGATAGGTGCTTCGGCGTCGTTATTTATAGCCACGATGGTTTCCGAGGTCTGCATACCAGCCAGGTGCTGAACTGCCCCGGAGATGCCACAGGCAATATAGAGCTTGGGGCAAATAGTCTTACCTGTCTGCCCGACCTGGTGGGAATATGGAATCCACCCATCGTCCACCGGGGGTCGGGATGAACCCACCGCTGCTCCCATAACCGCCGCCAGTTCTTCCAGCAACTGGAAATTTTCCGCCCTGTCCAGTCCTCTCCCCCCGGAGACAATAATATCAGCGTCCTCAATTTTCACTCTTTCCGTTAAATCCTCAACAAAATTCAGCAGCTTGGTTTTTGAGGTGATGCCTTCTTTATTGAAGTCCACTTTTATTATTTGTCCCTTCCTTCCCTCTAGCGGGTTTTTCTTAAAGACCCGGGGGCGGACTGTTGCCATCTGAGGTCTTCTCGTCTGGCAGATAATAGTTGCCATGATGTTACCGCCAAAGGCAGGGCGAGTCTGCAGTAGCAGCCTTCTCTCAGTATCAATTTCAAGCTCGGTGCAGTCAGCGGTGAGCCCTGTCTTTAAGATAGCTGCTACCCGGGGAATAAACGAACGCCCCAGTGAAGTGGCGCCAGCCAGAACTATCTCTGGTTTGTGCTCTTCAATCAGCCTGGTGAGTTCCCAGGTATAAAAGTCTTCCTGATGGTTGGCTAGGGCTGGGTCGTCTGTTAGGTAGACCTTATCGGCGCCGTAGGCAATCAGTTGTTCAACTTCGCTGATATTGTGACCGAAACAGATGGCGCATAATTCTGTCTTCAGGGTATCCGCCAGCTCCCTGCCCCTGGATAATAGCTCATAGTCAACGCTTTTTAGATTACCATCCTTAGCTTCAGCAAATACCCAGATTCCGCGGTGGCTATCACTTATTGCCGCTGTCTCTATAGCTGCCTCGATGAGTATAGCATCGTAGCTGCAAGCTTCCTGGCAGGCACCACAAAGTGTGCAGCCCTCGTTGATATGTGCCTTTTCATCAATAATTTCTATTAAACCGAAAGGGCAGGACGCTGTGCAGTCGCCACAGCCAGTGCACTTATCAGGGTCAATTCGGATTCCCATACTTTTCACCATGCCTAGATTAATTTGGTGTCTCTCAGTTTGTTGATAAGGCTTTCCGCCTGACTTTCCAGGCTTCCCTGGAGTATTTCACCGCGGTAGGCCCTCTGCGGGGAAAATATCTTGATAACCCTGGTGGCGGAGCCGGATAGTCCTACCATGTTTTTATCGACGCCTAATTCTTTGGCTGTCCAGGTAGGTATCACGGCACTCTTTGCCTTGGTCAGCCCACGAAGGGAGGGGAGACGAGGAACATTTATCTCTTTTACCACAGTAATCACGGCTGGTAAGGGCGTCTCAATAACCTCGTGTCCGTCTTCAACCATCCGCTGGACTCGCATATATCCATTGTCTATCTCTTCAATCTGGCTGACATAGGCTACAAACGGTATCTCCAGCGTCTCGGCAAGTTCTGGCCCCACCTGTGCGGTGTCTCCGTCTATTGTCTGCCGGCCGCAGATTACGAGGTCATATTCCTGGATTTTATTAATTGCCCTGGCCAGAGTATAGGAGGTAGCCAGAGTATCGGAGCCAGCAAAGGCACTATCACTTAACAGGATAACTTCGTCGGCACCGGTGCTAATCGCTTCCCTCAGCACTTCCTCAGCTTGAGGAGGACCCATGCTGATAGCAGTAACCTTCCCCCCAAATCGTTCTTTTATTCGGGCTCCTTCTTCCACTGCGTAGGTGTCAAAAGGATTGACAATATTCTTAATTCCCTGTCTCACCAGGGTATTGGTCTGGGGGTCAATTTTGACTTGAGTGGTGCCCGGGACCTGCTTCAGGCAAACGACGATATTCATGCTCACACTGCCTTTTTCACTGAGTCCAAAAGTTTATTCTCGCCTTGCCTTTCTCTTCCTGAGTTCAGAGGCGATGGCGCCTCTTAGCACCTGATTGGTGCCTTCATATATCTGGGTGATTTTGGCATCTCTCATCATTTTCTCTACCGGATAATCACGCATGTAACCAGCACCACCTAAAATTTGCACTGCGTCAGTAGTAACTTTCATAGCCACGTCTGAGGCAAAGACCTTAGCCATGGCTGATTCTTCAGTGAACTGCTTTGCCCCGCTATCTATCGTCCTGGCTACGGCATAAGTCAGTGCTCTGGCTGCTTCCACCTGGATAGCCATATCGGCTAGTATGTTCTGGACTACAGGAAGGGAAATAATAGGGTGTCCGAATTGGACACGCTGTCGGGCATAATCTACCGCTGCTTCCAGAGCTCCCTGAGCCAGTCCAACAGCTTGAGCCCCTATTCCTGGGCGTGACTGGTCTAAGATTTTCATTGTCATGATAAATCCCATTCCCTCCCTGCCGAGCATATTCTCCTCAGGGACAAGACAATTTCGGAAAGTTAGTTCCCTCGTGGAAGAAGCACGAATACCCATCTTCTTCTCTTTCTTGCCGAAGGAGAACCCCGGTGTGTCCTTCTCTACCAGGAAGGCGCTGGCGCCACGGGCACCTCTTGCTTTGTCAGTCAAGGCGATAATGGTATATATCTCAGCCTCACCACCATTGGTGATAAACTGCTTGGTTCCATTAAGTATGTAGCCTCCGGCGGCTCTTTCAGCAGTTGTTTTTATGGCGCTGGCATCACTGCCGGCTGTCGGCTCGGTTAGAGCAAAGGCAGCCAATCTCTTCCCGGAAGCAATATCTGGCAGGTATTTCCGCTTTTGTTCTTCAGTCCCATACTCCACTATTGTGAAGCTTCCCAGGGCGCTGGCTGCATAGCTAACCGCTACACCACTACAGACTCGGCTGAGCTCCTCCACAACCAGACACAGGTCTAAACAGCCACCGCCTAAGCCTTCGTATTGTTCCGGGATAAAGATGCGGAACATGTCGCTATCGGCGAGGTCTTTCATTATATCCCAGGGGAACTCTTCCCTCTCGTCAAGCTCGGCTCGCACCGGCAGTATCTTTTCCTCAGCAATCCTTCTGGCCAGGCTCTTGATTGTCTTTTGTTGCTCACTTAAGAAATACTCCAAGATAACCCCCTCTTTCGGTTAGTCGATTGCCTATCAATGGTTGGACAATATATAGCTACGGGGCTAAACTTAATAATTGGCTCTTTTAGTGGCTGCCCCGGAGGGCGCTTTAACAGTTGCTGGCTTTCAATTCAGCTTATTATAAACGGCACTACCTACTTACTGTCAAGCTAGTGACTAATATTGACAGTGGAGAAGGGTGTAAATTATGATGAGTATGCCCTGTTTTAATTGTGGGAGGAGATTATACTGGCACTACAAGGAATCAAGGTTCTAGACCTTACTTGGCAAGGTCCGGGGCCTTTTTGCACTATGCTCTTGGGTGACCTGGGTGCTGAGGTAATTAAAATTGGGGCTCCTCCAGCAGCCGGTGCTCGGCAAGCGACTAGGGGAGGGGGAAAGAGAGATGTTGCCTATCAGGCGGCAAACCGGAACAAGCTGAGTCTCTTGCTTAATTTAAAGACAGAGGAAGGCTGCAATATCTTCCATCAGCTAGCCAAGCAGACAGATGTTATCGTTGAAGGATTCAGACCGGGCGTGGCTAAACGCCTGGGTATAGACTACCCAACGGTAACTAAAATAAACCCTAAAATCATATACTGTTCCATTACCGGGTATGGTCAAGAGGGTCCCTACCGTGATTTACCCGGTCATGATATCAATTATATCTCTATTGGCGGGGTGCTAAACCTGATTGGTGAAGCTGACCGCCCGCCCGTTATTCCATTAAACTTAATAGCCGACTATGGTGCCGGTGGTAAGGATGCTGTTGTCGGCATACTTAGTGCGCTTATTGCCAGGGGTAAAACAGGCAAGGGGCAGTATATAGATATATCCTTGACTGACAGTGTCATCTCACTCCTCACTGAGCCGGTGTTAAGCCCTTATTTCCAGAGTGGTGTAGAGCCTGAGAGGGGTGGACACGGCCTCGATGGTGCTTACCCTTTCTATAATATCTACCAGACCAAAGACGGGAAATTTATCACCATTGGCTGCCTGGAGCCCTGGCTGTGGGCAAACCTGTGCCGGGAGATAGGCAAAGAGGAGTTTATACCCTTCAATTTTGCCCGCGAGCGTCTCCCAGCAGAAGATAAAAAATGGAAAGAGATTTCTTCCTACCTTAAGCAGCTTTTCCTCACCAAGACCAGAGATGAGTGGTTTGAGCTCCTGAGACAAAAGGATGTCCCCATAGGCAAAGTCTATTCATTGGACGAGGTTTTTACTGACCCTCAGGTGCTTCATCGCAAGATGGTCATAGAGGTGGAGCATCCTACTGAGGGCAAGGTTAAACAGGTAGGAGTTGCTATCAAGCTATCGGATACACCGGGTAAGGTTAGAAGCCTGCCACCGTTACTCGGTGAACACACCAGCGAAATACTAATTGGGCTTGGCTACAGTAAGCAAAGGATTAAGCAGTTGCGCCGAGAGGGGATAATAGGCTAGCAGCCAGGGCTTTTGTCCTAATTGAAACAGTCTGGGTATGCATAAGCAAAGGAGAGGGGGAAATAGGTATGGATTTTAAGTTTACCGAAGAGCAAGAAAGATTCAGGCAGGAAGTTCGTGACTTTCTGGAAGGGGAGATAAGACAGGGGTCTTTTAAGCCGAGCTGTGATGCCTGGATACAGGGTTACTCACCGGAGTTCACCAAGAAGGTTGCTCGGAGAGGCTGGATTGGCTTGACCTGGCCTAAGGAGTATGGTGGGCAAGGGCGCAGCAGTATAGACCGGTTCATCCTGGCTGAAGAGATGTTGCGCTACGGAGCGCCGGCAGCCTGCCACTGGTTTGCCGACCGTCAAATCGGCGGTTCCATTATTGCCTTCGGCACCGAGGAGCAAAAGAAAGAGGTATTGCCCAAGATTCTGAGAGGCGAAGCTTATGTTGGGCTGGGGATGAGTGAACCGGAGGCTGGTTCTGACCTGGCATCCCTTCAGACCAGAGCTACTGAGGATGGCGATGACTATATAATTGACGGACAGAAGATGTGGACCAGTTGCGCTAAGTTCATGAACTATATTTACCTGGTAGCCAGGACAGACCCTGAGGCACCGAGACACAGGGGCATCAGCGAATTTATTATTGAGGCAAATTTACCGGGGGTTACTATCACGCCGACGATAGATATTACCGGTAGCGAGGCATGGGGCGAGGTCTTCTACGATGGTGTGCAAGTATCCAAGAAACACTTGATAGGGGAGAAAAATCGTGGCTTTTACCAGATACTCAACCAGCTTGATTACGAGAGAGCCGGGCTGGAACGACTTATGGGCAACTACCCCCTCTTCGACGCTATTACTCAATTTACCAGGGAAACCAAACGGGGCGGGAAGCCCCTGGCTCAGGACACATTGATTCGCCATAAGCTGGCGCAGCTTCAAATTGAATTTGAGGTCGGGCGTCTACTTACCTACAGGGTGGCTTTGGTCATAGATGAGGGTCGTGCCCCTAACTGGGAAGCGGCTATGGCTAAGGCATATAGCACCGCCTTTGAGCAACACCTGGCTACTACGGCAACGGAGATTCTGGGACTCTATGGACAACTGGTAGCCGAATCCAAGTGGGCACCTATTTTAGGCATGGCGCCCCACTCATATTTAGGTTCTACAGGTTATAGTCTCCAGGCTGGCACTTCAGAGATTCTGCGGAATATTGTGGCTTTGCGAGGGCTGGGATTACCCCAGAGCTAATAATAGGGGAAGGCAATGAATACTATTACACTGCCTCGACTGGCATGGCATGGGACTAAAAAACTGGAGCTCCCGCTACCGGATAGCTGGCAGGTGGAGTTATACAATATGGCTGGTTACGACCGCCCAGCTATTAAGCCTGATGAAATTAAAGCTTCCCTTGGGATGCTGTGCTGCGGGCTCTTCAAGAGTTCAATAGGGCTGAGGCTAAGGTGGCGGTATATCCCAATGCTGATATCCAATGGATTGAAGGGTAGGAGGTAAGTAATGAACTTCACTCTTTCTGAAGAACAGGAAATGCTAAAGAAGATGGCTCGTGATTTCCTGGCCGAAAAATGCCCCAAAATACTGGTTAGAGAAATGGAGGAGGATGAGAAGGGCTACTCACCAGACCTGTGGCGAGAAATGGCAGGGTTGGGCTGGATGGGGCTGGTATTCCCTGAAGAGTATGGTGGTAGCGGTATGAGCTTTCTTGACTTATCGGTGCTGCTGGAGGAAATGGGGCGAGCTTGTCTGCCTGGTCCTTTCTTCTCGACGGTGCTTCTTGGTGGTTTGCCTATTCTCGATGCTGGCAATGAGGAGCAAAAACAGAAATACTTACCCCAGATAGCCAGCGGTGAAGCAATCTTCACTCTTGCCTTAACTGAAGCCAGTGCCCGATATGATGCTGCCTCAATTGCAGTTAAGGCGGTTGCCGATAAGGGTGCCTATGTTATTAATGGCAGCAAGCTCTTCGTTCCCGATGCCCATATTGCTGATTATTTACTATGCGTGGCTAGAACTAATGAACAGGTAGAAGCTGAAAACGGGATTACCATCTTTATAGTAGATGCCGAAAGCCCGGGCATAAGCTATACGGTTCTGAAAACCATCGCCGGCGATAAGCTATGTGAGGTGGTTTTTGACCAGGTGAGAGTAGCTGGGGAGAACATTTTGGGTCAGTTAGACCAGGGGTGGAGTGTGGCGCGGAGGGTGATAGAACAGGCGGCAGTGGCCAAATGCTGTGGAATGCTTGGTGGCATACAGCGGGTGTTAGAGATGACCGTTGATTATGCCAAGGAAAGGAAGCAGTTTGACCGCCCGATTGGTAGTTTCCAGGTCATACAGCACTACTGCGCCGATATGGCGACTGATGTCGATGGCTCAAGGTTCAGCACCTACCAAGCAGCTTGGAGGCTAAGCGAAAGGCTTCCCTGCGCTAGAGAAGTGGCTATAGCTAAGGCGTGGATGGGTGAGGCCTATGGTCGGGTTATCACCCTGGCACACCAAATTCATGGTGCTATTGGCTGCACTATTGACCATGACTTGCAATTCTACACCAGACAGGGTAAGGCTGCCGAGCTTACCTTCGGTGATGGTGATTTCTACCGGGAGATAGTAGCGCAGGAAATGGGGTTATAATGCCATAGCTTCTAGTTTTGCCAGTACCTCATTTATACTTTCTTCGGCGGTAGAAGCACCGCTGGTTACGCCTATGTGGTGGTGACCTTGAAGCCAGGAGGATTGAATTTCCTCTGCAGTTTCAACTAGGTATGTCTCAGTAGCCGTAGCACATAACTCGGCAAGACGATTGGTGTTAGCGCTGGTATGACTACCGATAACGAGCATCAGTTCCACTCTATTAGCTAACTCCAGAGCTGCTTGCTGACGTTCTCTGATGTCATGACATATAGTATCGATGATGCGAAACTCAGCATCTTTAACCAAGGCCGAATCAATGAGTTTCTTTACAAATTCGGTAAAACGAGCTGGTATCTGAGTCGTCTGGGATAGAACACCTAAACGGTGGGGTAAATGCTCAAATGTGGCGGTAAAGTTCTCATCTAGCGTAGCTACTCCTTTGTCGTTGGCCCAACCGAGAATACCCCTGACCTCAGGGTGGCTGGCATCTCCGTATATAATAACCAGAAAACCAGACCTGGCTAATCGGCGAGCTGCGACCTGAGCTCGGTGAACAAAGGGACAGGTAGTGTCGATTATCTCAGTGTGCCGAGCCCGAATCTCGTCTTCTAGCTGTGGGCTCACCCCGTGAGCACCAATAGCCACCGTGTTACCCTGTATATCATCCACATTGTTGGCTACCCTGACACCAATATCAGCCAGTCTTTTCATTACCTGTCGGTTATGAACAACAGCTCCTAATGCCTCCACGCTGCCACGCTTACGGGCAACCTTCTCTAGGGTATCAATGGCTCGTCTGACCCCGAAGCAAAAGCCTATTCCAGCCGCTTTTTCAACCCTTAGTGCCATCTACTTTCCTTATCTGCATAGATTCCCCGATATTCTATAGGGAGAAGCTCAGCTATATGTCCCATGATAAAGTTGGTGAGCTCAGCAAGCTCTGTCTTAGACAATTTACTATTAACCGGCGGCAGATGGAAGGGCTGACCGATATTAACCGTTATCTGAGGGCGACGCAACCACCAAGTTGCACCCTTAATTCTTTCTGTGCCGGTGATGGCTACAGGAAGAACGGGAGCACCACTGTGCAAGGCTACTAACGCCGAGCCGGAGAAAGCAGGCTGTAGTTGAGCGTTCTTGCTCCTCCTTGCCTCGGGGAACATGACTAAGGCCAGACCATCACTCAAAACTCTCTCTGCTTCACGCATTGCCTTCCTGTCCAGTTGCCCTCGGTGTACCGGAAAGGCACCAAAGCTGCCTATGAAGTAGCTTGAGAATCTGGACCGGAATAGCTCCTCCTTGGCCATAAATATCGCTTTTCGACCAAGGCTAACGGCAACTAGCGGCGAGTCAGCCAGATTAAGATGGTTAGCTACCACCAGCATGGGTCCTTGGTTGGGAATGTTCTCTCTGCCCTTGACCTGCCAGCGGGTCAACAGGAGCAGTAGTATCCTCACCAGTAGTCTGCCAACATAATAAAACCAGGGCACTATTCCACCCCTATAGAAGAAGGAATTGGTAATTGACAATTATAGCTTATAGCTAATGATAAAGACAACCAAGTGTGGTATGATTGTTTGTCAAACTTAAAAGTAGTGCCTTGATTAAATTTGCCCTTTGTCCCATAATATCGGCAATATCCGAGAGGGAAGTATGTCACCCTGAGCGAAGTGAAGGGTCTCGGAGATTCTTCGTTGCTTCGCTTCTCAGAATGACATGGGGATAATAAGCTGACGCTCCCCAGAATGACAGTAGGCTGGACGGTAGGGAAATATGAAGAGCTTAACCGTTGGCAAGATAAGAGGTCTGCAACAGATTGCTAATCCAGATGGCATCTTTGCTATGTGTGCTATGGACCACCGTGGGTCGTTACGCAGCATGATTGACGAAGAGAGCCCGGGGGAAGTCGACTATAAAGAAATGGTTGAGCGCAAGTTGGAACTGTGCTCCAGCCTGGCTAAATATGCCAGTGCTGTGCTACTTGACCCTATATTTGGTGCTGCTCAATGCATAAGTCATGGTGTCTTACCCAAGAGCACCGGACTCCTGGTTAGTATAGAAGCCTCCGGCTATAGTGGCGGGAAGGAGCATCGTTTGACCAAGTTGCTGAGCGATTGGAGTGTTGAGAAAATTAAGCGAATGGGTGCCTCGGCAATAAAGATTCTGGTCTACTACCGTCCAGATTTGAAACAGTTGGCTGACCAGCAATTGGACACGGTGAATATGGTAGCTAAGGAATGTATAAAATATGACCTTCCCTTCCTGGTAGAACCAAAGAGCTATCCTGTCGGTAACGAAGTTAATAGCCCACAGGAGTTTGCCGACCTGAAGGAACAGTTAGTGATTAGAGCTGCCCGGGATATCACTGCCTTACCGATAGATGTGCTAAAGGCTGAGTTTCCCGCTGATTTATCTAATAAAAAGGATAAACCTGAAGTGATTGAGCTCTGTCATCAGTTAGATATATCATCTCAGGTTCCGTGGGTCATTCTCAGTGCTGGCGTAGATTTTGAGCTCTTTTGCCAGCAGGTAGAAATCGCCTGCCAGGCTGGGGCATCAGGCTTCCTAGGTGGTCGTGCTATCTGGCAGGAAGCAATGTATATTGATGATGCACGGGAAAGGGTAAAATATCTATCAACTGTAGGGGCAGATAGACTGAAGAGACTAAACGAGATAGCCAGCAAGTATGCTGTGCCCTGGTACAAGAAGTTCGGGGCAGTTGCCCATGAACTGACTCACATATCAGAAAGGTGGTATCAAGAATATTAAAATCGGAGAAGTGCCATGATTGCTACTATTACCCTCAACCCCTCCCTGGATGAACATATTACGGTGCACGGACTGGTGGTGGAGGAGGCTAACCGGTGGGACAGACTGCGTCGCTATGCTGGAGGCAAAGGTATAGCTGTGTCTCGGGCTATTCATGAGATGCATGGCGTAAGTATTGCCTATGGATTCATAGGTGGTCCTAATGGCAGAGTGGTGGAAATATTGCTTGACGAAGAGGGGGTGCTATTCAGTTTCACCCCGATTAAGGAGGAAACACGCACCAATTTTATTATTACCGATACCAAAACTTCCCAGCAAACGAGAATTGACGCCCCCGGCCCCCATATTTCAACTAGAGAACTGGAGAGGTTCGCTAGAAAATTGAGGACACTTCACCCTAGCCCGGCCTTAATAGCTGCCGGCGGTAGTGCACCGCCCGGTGTTCCGGTTAGTATCTATTATGACGTAGTTATGGAGGCTAAGGGTTTCGGTGTAAGAACCATCCTGGACTCTGCAGGTCGGTGGTTAGAAGAGGGAATAAGAGCTAAGCCCTACCTTATCAAGCCTAATGTCCACGAGGCTGAGGTACTGCTGGGGAGGGAACTGCCTACCGAAGAGGCAATCGTTGAAGCGGCTCTTGACTTGGTGGAAATGGGCATTGAAGTGGCAGTCATCTCCAGAGGCAAAGAGGGCGTTATTGCTGCCACTAAGGGGAGCCTTTTTAAGGCAGTCCCGCCTCCAGTAAAGGTGCGGAGCGCTGTGGGGGCTGGTGACTGCACTATAGCTGGACTAGCCTTAAAGCTAGCTCATAGAAGGTCATTGATAGAAGCCTGCCGATTGGCGGTAGCTATGGGCACTGCTGCCGTGTTAACACCCGGTACTGAGTTGTGCCGTAGAGCCGATGTGGAAAGACTGCTACCGCAAGTCAAAGCCTGGAATATACCAGCCAAGCAGCGGGCGAAAGCATTCTTCACTGCCAGTAGCTAGGGGTCGCCATAATTACCAGTCTGCTATAAGATTAGGTTCAATGCTCCCCCAACCAGCAGGGCAGCGACAATCATTATTCCCGCCGCTTTGAGCATATTTATAACTCCAAGTTCCCCCCTTGTGTTTTGTCTAACTTATAAAGAGGCTCCCAATTTGGAAGATGAGGGTGGCGGCTATCCAGGCAACTACTGTGGTGTAGAGAGCAGCAAACCCGGCCCACTTCCAGGAGTTAGTCTCGCCTCTGATAGCACCTATAGCAGCAACACATGGGACATAGAGTAAACAGAAGACCATAAAGGCGAAGGCAATAAGTGGCGTCCAGCCAAGCTGGGCAGCGATAGCACCGCCTAAGATTCCTTCCTCAACAGCAAATATAGCGCCCATAGTCCCAACTACCACCTCTTTAGCCAGAAAGCCGAATAGCAGGCTGACCGCTGCCTGCCACTGACCGAAGCCGCAGGGAGCAAATATGGGAGCAATAAAGCCGCCGATATGACCTATCACGCTATTGGCGCTGGCGTACTCCACTCCCCAAGGCAAGCTACTAAGTAGCCAGACCAGCACCACTACACCAAAGATGATGGTTCCTGCCTTCCTTAAGAACAAGCTCCCCCGCTCCCACATGTGCACCACCACCCCGGTGACAGTAGGCAGGCGGTAAGGGGGTAACTCCATAACGAAATGGCCGCTGGGCCCCTTAAGGATACTCTTACGGAGTACCAGCGCCATGATGATAGCGACGATAATTCCGATGATGTACATAGAGAAGACCACCAGCCCCTGGTAAGCAGTGAAAAAGGCAGCCGCCAGGAGCACGAAGATGGGGAGCCTGGCGCCGCAGGACATAAAAGGGTTTATCAGGATGGTAGTCAGCCTGTCCTTGGGGTTCTCTATGGTACGACAGGCCATAATCCCCGGAATATTGCAGCCAAAGCCCAAAATCATGGGAATAAAGGAACGGCCGTGAAGACCGACTTTGTGCATCACCCGGTCCATAACGAAGGCAGCCCGAGCCATATAGCCGCAGTCCTCCAAGACGGCAATGGCGATAAATAGCAGGAATATTGGCGGAATAAAGATGAGCACTGAGCCGAGGCCACCAATAATACCATCAGCCAATAGCGAGCCTAACCAGTCTGGGGAAACGCCTGAAGCATATCCCCCCAGCCAGCCAAAGAATCCGTCAATCCAGTCCATAAACGGTGCCGATAGAGTGAAGACGAACTGAAACACGCCGTACATTATCGCTAGAAACAGAGGAATACCAAGCCAGCGGTTAACCACTACCTTATCAATGTTATCGGAAAGGGTAAGCCTCTCAACGGGGGGTTTCTTTAGCACGTCTTTAAGGAGTCCGCTGATGAAGCCATATCTCCTCTCTGCAATCACAGTTTCAGCTTCATCACCAAAAATCCTCTTGAGATGGGCAATAC
>CAZMUD010000034.1:0-13369 GCA_964569715.1 uncultured Dehalococcoidales bacterium
GGCTGATTGTACCGGGCTAGATATAGTAGATTTCAAAAGGGGTGACCGAGAATTTACCGGGGTTTTAAGGCAAACAAGACCAGCGCTGGGGGGAAATATAATGGCCAGCATAATTACCCAAAACTCAACAGTGCAGATGTCCACAGCCAGACCAGGTGTTATGCAGGCTCTAAAGCCTGACAATGGACGGACAGGAGAGGTTTTTGAATATGCACCCCGTATCACAGAATCTGATTTGGGAGCAAGGATTGTCTCGGCTGAGCTTCACCAGCTTACCTCCGAGCTTAAGGATGCTGCCGTAATCGTTGCCGGTGGGAGTGGCTGCAAGACAAGAGAGGGCTTTGACAAATGCATACCTTCACTAGCCGAGAGTCTAGGCAGATTCTTGGGACAAGAAGCTATGGTGGGTGCTTCAAGGCTGGCTGTTGAGTCAGGATTTATCGACCGCAGCCATCAGGTTGGCCAGACCGGCCAGACAGTCAAGCCTAGGGTGTATGTTGCCGCCGGTATTTCAGGAGCAGTGCAACATCTGACCGGCATGCAAAACTCCGATATTATCCTGGCAATAAATAAAGACCCGAATGCCCGAATTTTCAAAGTCGCTGATTTTGGAATAGTAGGTAATTTGGAAGAGATAGTTCCCGAACTTATTAAGGCGCTAAATTCGCAAGGAGCATAATAATGGACAAGCTAAATAAAATGGAAGCCCTTTTTGTTGGAGCCGGCCCGGCGAGCCTGGCTGGAGCTATAAAACTAAAACAACTCCTTACTCAAAAGGGGAGAGACGAGTCAGTCGTTGTCATCGAAAAAGCAGATAAGCTGGGGCAGCATAATCTGTCCGGAGCTGTTTTTGAAGCCGATGTCTTGGATGAATTAATTCCTGACTGGCGAGAGAAAGAAGACGGATTTGTCGTCAAGATGCTGGCCAACCGGGTAGAAAGAGACGAGACGATTTTTCTTTTGGGGGATAGATTGACCATAAAACTCCCCGAAACTTTTGTACCGTCGCACCTGCGTCATAAAGGGGATTACGTTATTTCGGTTAGTGAGCTGGTTAACTGGTTGGCTGGTATTGCCAGAGAGCTAGGTGTTGAGATATATACTGGTTTTGCCGCCAAAGAGATGGTGGTAGAAGATAATCTGGTTAGGGGTGTAAAACTTGATGATAAGGGACTGGACAAGGATGGCAAGCAACAACCAAATTATTCACCGGGGGAAATAATAGAGGCCAAAGTAACCGTCCTTGGTGAGGGCTCGTTAGGCCTGTTATCCGAGGAGCTGGTTAACAGATTTAATCTCGGAAATGGTAGAAATCCACAGGTCTATTCTCTTGGGGTTAAGGAGATTATTAGATTACCAGAAAAAAATAATTTTGGGGCTAATCGCGTGATACATACCATGGGTTTCCCTAATAAAGCATTAACCCCTGATACTTTTGGCGGAGGCACCATCTATAGCCTGGGGAAAAATATGGTAGCAGTAGCCATTATCCTAGCCCTGGACTGGAGGTATTGCGACCTCAATCCTCAGCAGGAGCTCCAGCTCTTTAAATCCCATAGCTTTGTCAAGAGAATGATTGAGGGTGGAGAGGTTACCGCCTACGGAGCCAAGACACTGCCAGAAGGCGGCTGTTATTCAATACCGGAACTGGCTACCAACGGTGCCATTATCATTGGGGATGCCGCCGGTTTGACCAGCGTAAGAAAGCTTAAGGGACTGCATTATGCCATCAAATCAGGAATGCTTGCCGCCGAGGCTATTTTTAAGGCGATTGAGGAGCAAGATTTCTCCAGGCATACCTTAAAGACGTATGAAGACCTGCTGGAGAAAAGCTTCGTAATGAAAGACCTCCACGCGGCCAGGAATTACCGGCAGGTTTTTACCAAAACGGGAAGAGCTGGATTGTATCTGGGAGCACCCTTATCACTTGTCCAGCAGTGGATTCCATTCAGATTGGGGACTAAGCCAGACTATGAGGGCATGAAAAAAGCCAGGCTAGAAAGACAATATAGCGGCGGTATTGACCGGCTGACTGCGGTCAGCCTTTCTGGTACCGCTCATCGGGAAGACGAGCCTTCCCACATTACATTCTCAGACCCCGGGCAATGTGCCGCCTGCGGAGAAGAATATGGCTGCCACCCCTGTGAATCATTCTGCCCGGGAGAGGTATATAAATTCGAAGACGACAAACTGATTTTAAGCCCATCCAACTGCGTGCACTGTCAGACATGCCGGGTAAAATGCCCCCGCCAGGTTATAAAGTGGGAGGTTCCAGAGGGAGGAGATGGGCCAAGATATAAACTGATGTAGCTCTTAGGTCAACACCACCGCCTTGAAAGCATGTATTGACAAAGTCCCAATAGAGAACTAAACTCAAGCCCCAGCATGTGAAATGATTTAAAGAGAGATTAAAGGTGGCATTGGCTTAGGAGGTACGGAGGATGAGGCAAGGGCAATGCAACCGGCATATTAAGAGCCTGACCTCATTCTCCTGGATGTTGTTATGCCTAATCGCCTATAAAGCCAAAGCTTCGGGGGTGACCATTTGGCTAATTGTTGGACCTAACAACATCCGGTCGATAGTAGGGTGCATCAAGGTAGAGTGCTAGCGAATCTCTAATTACATAAGCCCGCATAATAAATTTCCTTACTATGCAACTTAAGCAAATACTGATACGACGTATAATCAACGTCCTTTAAAATGCGGCTCTCTTCTCTCCAAAAAGGCTCTAAGTCCTTCTTTCCTGTCTTCGCTTATTTCTTGAGGCCATATGAAATTTATATGCTCTCTTTCATCTACCCTAACCTTGTTATCTGTTGTTTTATAGTGCCCATACTTAACTGCTTTGATATACAGTGGCGGAATCCTTTTTAACAATTCTGCCCACCTAATTGCTTCTGACATAAGCTCCGAATCGGGAACGACTTTGTTCACGAGACCCACCTCGTAGGCCCTTTGAGCGCTCATTATTTGTCCATCATCCCAGGCAAGCAACATGAATTCCAGGCTTATCTTAAATGGCATGTACGGTAAATATTCTATTGGAGGTAGTGGCAAACCAACTCTCGGCTCTGGAAATCCGATTAAGGCACTCTCTGCTGCGATTGTAATATCACAGCCTCTGATTGCTATGGCATAGCCGCTACCCAGAACATATCCATGAACAGCACCTACGATAGGTTTGAATACCGATATCCCATTTGCAGGATAGGCTTGGTGGACTTGAAAGGGAACCTCTGGATTTGTTGCGCCGGGTGTTATATCAGCACCACCACAAAACGATTCGCCTGCTCCGCTAAGAATAGCCACTCTGGCATCAGGGTCTTTCTCGAAACGTCCCCACGTCTCCCGCAGTGCGTCACTCAACTCAGCATTTAGAGCATTTAGCTTTTCTGGGCGATTCATAGTTATAAAAGCAATCTCATCTTTAACTTCGTACAGAAGTATTCGATTAGCCAATTTTTGACCTCCTAATCTATTTCTTGATAAAACCACCGAACTTTAATTTCATTCAGGTTCTCCCCCTTTATCAACTACTGTGGCTATGTTACTATTCCAACCGCCGACAATCAAGAGGTGGATAGCAGGCGTAACAATAGCTTGAATTGTTACCTCATTAGACAAAAGGGCGGATTGTGTAATAGCTCCGGATGATGATAGATTTTGACAAACCAGAGGCAGATTAGTTGAACCCAAAGTTTGTATATACCGGTGTTAGAGGAAGTGCTACCAAGCAACAGTAGCCGTGGCTATTTATCAGGGGTAGGTTGAGGGGGGCGACATCTTTGGCTGCTACTTAACCCTTTTCGGTAATATGCATTAATACGCATTTGCCATCTTCCAGCCAAGCACAGGAAGGGGAGCAAACCAAGCCGAGTGGGCACTGAAAAACCTCTTTCTGAAAAGCATCCTTAATCATGCCCCTAATTACCTCTCGACAGTCACCAAGGCTCTGGCTAACCTCATCTTTCACCACCGCAATTACATCATCGGTTACCTGTTCTTCAGGCATCCCCAACTCATTGGCACAAGCCAGGACGTCATCCCTAGTCACCATAAAGAGGGCCATAAGGAGAATGTCTTTCATATCATCTTCTGCCATTTGTCTTACCCCTCTCTTAGATTTTGCCCCTTTGCTATACTTCCATCTTACGACATGAAAATAAATTAGCCATAAAATTAGCATTGAAATTTCATAAAATTTCAGAAGGCTCCAGTTTGACCGCTTTTCATCGCCTGTGTTATCCTGAAAAGCGCCCCACGATACTTGACTATGGAGCAAAGTAAGCTCCAGGTGAGGTAGGAGATGACCGAGAAAAAGCCGATTTCATCTGATGACGATGTCACCATTGTGCCTACGGGCTGTTGCCATGACTGCGGTGGCCGTTGTGTGCTCAAGGCTCATGTTAAGGACGGTAAGATTATCAGGCTTGAGACCGATAACGGCGAGGAGCCTCAGATACGTGCCTGTCTACGAGGGCGTGCCTACCGGCAGAGGGTCTATTCGCCAGACCGGCTGAAATACCCCCTGCGCCGCACCGGGGAACGCGGGCAGGGACAGTTTGAACGCATCTCGTGGGACGAGGCACTAGACATTGTAGCCTCGGAGCTCGTCAGGATAAAAGAAACCTACGGTAACTCAGCCATTCTCCTGGCGGGCGGCACGGGTAACCAAGGCATGCTCCACGGCGTCAATCCGGTAGGTCTGATGCTCCTTCACTTCGGCGGCTTCACCCGCACCTGGGGCGCAGCCTCCTATGAGGGGGCACTCTTCGCTTCTATGGCTACCTATGGCACCATCAGCACTGGCAACACTCGGGATGACCTGCTCAACTCCCGTCTCATCATCATGTGGGGCTGGAACCCGGCCAACACCATTCAGGACCCCGGCACCAGCCTCCATCTGGCTCAGGCTCGGGAGAAGGGCATCAAGATTGTGGCTGTAGACCCCCGCTACACGGACTCGGCAGCCACCTTTGCTCACCAGTGGATTCCTATTCGTCCCGGCACCGATACCGCCATGCTCATCGCTATGGCTTATGTCATCATCGTCGAGAACCTTCAGGACCAGGCTTTCATTGACAAGCATACCGTGGGCTTCGACAAATACAAGGATTACGTACTAGGCAAGGAGGACGGTATAGCCAAGACACCACAATGGGCCGAGGCTATCACCACCGTGCCTGCCGAGGTCATCGCCAACCTGACACGGGAATACGCTACTACCAAGCCGGCGGCACTCATCGCTGGCTGGGGCCCAGCCCGTGCCGCCATGGGCGAGCAATACTGCCGAGCCGCCAACGTGCTTACTGCCATGACCGGCAACATTGGCATCCACGGCGGCTATGCCTCCGGTTTTATGAGGGCCTACTCCAGCCGTGAAACACGCGGTCCACACGGGTCAGGCAATCCGGTGGAGGAAGGAGCCCCGCCACGCAAAGACAGCCTCTATAAGCTACGAGGCGGCACTAATCCCAATAGCGCCCGTATCCACAGCGCTAAGATTTTTGATGCCATCCTGCGAGGTCGCGCTGGAGGCTACCCCGCCGACATCAAAATGGCATACGTGGTGGCGACTAACTACATTAACCAGAACCCTAATACGCGCCGCGGCGTGGAAGCCTTTAAGTCTCTAGAGTTTATTGTAGTGCATGAGCAGTTGATGACCCCCACCGCCAAGTTTGGCGACATCGTGCTGCCGGTGAATACCTTCATGGAGCGCAGTGACATCGCACCCCCATGGCTAGGCTCACCCTACTACATCTACCTCAACAAGGCCATCGATTCCCTATACGAGTCGAAGTCAGACCTGGAGATATGCCGTGAGCTCTCCAAGAGACTGGGCATCCCTCAAACGCTTGGCGACGAGACTGAGGACGAGCTGCTGCGCGCCATCGCTGCCACCCGTGGCGACATTCCTGACTATGAAGCTATGAAGCGTGACGGAGTGCTCAAAATCAAGACTCCGGAGCCCATTGTCTCTTTCAAGCAGCAGGTCGAAGACCCGGAGAATAACCCGTTTCCTACCCTATCGGGCAAGGTTGAGATATACTGCGAGCATCTGGCCGAGATGAACAATCCCACAATCCCACCCATCCCTAATTACATCAGCCACTGGGAAAACTACGATGACCCCCTGGTCACCAAGTACCCTCTGCAGCTTCTCACCACTCACTACAAGACGCGAGCGCACTCTACCTGGCACAACGTGCCCTGGATGCGAGAGCTAGAGCCGCATTCTGTTTGGATAAATACTGCTGATGCTGAGGCTCGCAGCATCAAGGATGGTGATTTGGTGGATGTCTATAACGAGCGGGGGAGAATACGCATCCCGGCCAAGGTCACCGAGCGCATCATGCCTGGCGTGATTAACGTCAGCCAGGGAGCCTGGTATGAGCCCGATGAAAAGGGCGTAGACCACGGGGGGTGTGCCAATGTGCTTACCAATGATGAGCAATCCCCCGGCGGAGCCGTGCCTATGAACACTGCCCTGGTTCAGGTAGAACTGGCACCGCAGGGCTAAAGGAGGATTTTTAATCACGTGTCGGGGATAGACACCGAGTTCGAAACTATAAATCGTCAGCGAAAGTGGCACAGTTGGGAGTCTAAAATATGACCCAGATGGGTTTCTACTTTGACCAGACGCGCTGCACGGGCTGCTACGCCTGCGCTGTTGCCTGCAAGGACTGGCACGACATTGATGCCGGACCAGTCAACTGGATGCGGGTACACATCATCGAGAACGGCAAATTCCCTAATCTTTCCGCTGCTTATCTAGCCTCACCCTGCTATCATTGTGCTAACCCGCCCTGCGTCCTGGCTTGCCCGGTGGACGCCATTACCCAAAGAGAGTCCGATGGCATCGTGGTGGTCGACCAGGAGAAGTGCTTGGGCAATAGAGAATGTCGCACACTCTGTCTCAATGCCTGTCCCTGGAAGGCACCGCAGTTCGGTCCTGAAGAAAACGCCAAGATGCAGAAGTGCGACCTCTGCCTGGAGCGGTTAGAGCGAGGTCAGCAACCCATCTGCGTCGAGGCTTGCCCCATGTATGCCCTGGATGCCGGCCCTTTGGATAAACTCAAGGCGAAATATGGAGATGCAGTAGAGGCCGAGGGCTTTAGCTACTCAGCAAGATTCAAGCCCTCGGTGACATTCAAGCCCAAGCCACGGGAGCAGTGAATCCCAAATATAAAAAGCGCCAGCCCGGCAAAGCTGGCGCCTCTAAATTTCTGGTGGAGGCGGGGGAGAGTCGAACTCCACTGTCGATTTCTGAGACCATTTCCAATAGTATACCACATGTTTCTTACCTGTCCACCAGTAGTGTTCTAGAAACTAGTTTCAGACAAGCCTCTTACTCAACCAACTTTGAATGTAATCCCTCAAAGCTGCTCCCCCAACTTCTCGACCAGCTCATAGCTCTAGTTCCAATCCAGCTCCGCATTGTAAAGCTTTGTCTGGGAATAAATCCAATATCTCCCTCTTGTATTGAGTGCAGTGACAGGGATAGATTACTGATAACCCCTCGAAAAGCTTAAAGTCACGAAACCCGTGGAAGCCTCCAGCGATGCCATAGAGTTTCCCGAACTTTGAGGCAGCGCCGAGGATATTTCTCATGGCGGGATGAGCACACCCTGTTACTACAAATATTCCCTTCTTTGTCTTGAGCACCAAAGATTGCTCTACGCCTTCAAGTTCACCAGTGGAAAAGACATCCTCGCAAATTTGTATCGCCTCCTTGACCATAGTTACCCTTCTCCCCGGGAACGTTCTTCTAAAAGAATCGGGTAGAAAAAGCTCAGCTACTTTGTTTATACTCAGAATCTCAGAAAGTCCTCCAGTATGATCTCCGTGGGCATGCGAAATCACGATTGTCCTTATATTCTTCGGGGCTATATTAAGCTCTTTCATATTATGTGCCAGCGTAGAGCTATCGGCGCCAGTATCAAATAGAATTGGTGGCGTTTTTTCACTTTCAATGAGAGCAGAAAACCCCCAGCCAGGCCTTAGCCTCTCCTCCTTTATTTCATTGTCATAAACAACTGTAATCTTCATCTTCCCTCCTTATTAACTTACTGAGAAGCTGTGGCCGCCATATATGTCCATGGCAGTGGCCGACTGGATGTTGCCAAGCTTCATAGGCGCTTTTGTGGTGGGCACTTAAGCTTAATGCTTATCGCAGTATCGCTGATGGTTCCCTCCCAAGAGAGCCCTGTCTTAGATTCCTTGAAATTGTTATCGATAAAGTCTAACTGATAGGGTCTCAAAAGCCAAAACAAATCAGTCGTGTACTTGTTCCCGCTCACTGTAATAGGGTCGTAAATGCGGCACCTGATAACGGTTGTCATGCCCTTCTCCAGGTCGCCCTTCTTATATTTCTCAATAACCTGCCCTAAGGTTTTGCTTGAGAACTGCATCCCCAACGCTTACCCCCAGCAACTCTGCTAATAATGGACACTTAGCTCTTAAGAGGAAGAAGATGTTATCTGGCTCTTCATTGAGCGACTCATAGTTCCCCTGCCCCTTGGCGATTATCACGTCAGCGGAATAATAGAGTTTTAGCATCTCGGAGGAGCACTGAGAAAGAATGGTGGCTGGGGAATCTGAGCCACTGGGTACAATTCTAGCCACCCTATCCATACCCACAGCCATAGCATCATCTAACGTGACGTCATTTATGATTGGTCTTTCCCTTACCACAAAGTCAATTTCCAGCTCCTTTACCTTGTGAAGCTCCTCAATAAGCACGCGGTCAAACACAATCTCACCAGCATTGTCTCCCAGGTATAAGATACGCCGTGAGTTATTAATACTGTTTCGGAACTCGTGATAGTCATTGATGGCTAGTGGAGATGACACAGCCGTTTTCACGATACTATCCATATCAACCTGCTCGAAATTAGGACCAAGGTCAATCGAGTTACCGCCTATAGCCAGCTTACATGCTGTAAGCAACAGCTCTTCTGAATCTGCCACGACCTTCTTGAGGCGTGTGTAAAGAGCTAACGCCGCCTGGTTAGCCTCAACTTTTGCCTTGCGGAAGGGGTCATCATTTCTGGTAATTTGGTAGATTAGCTTATACCCCTGCTGTGCAATCTCTGGTGGTTTCAAGCCTAACGAAAGACGTGGAATCATAGCGGCTACTGCGTCTATGACTTGGCGGTGAACCTCCTCGTCATCAGTTGCTGCTCTCGCCGCTTTTAGAGCCTGACTCAATAGGCATGGCAGGCAATCAAGGTAAGCTCTCAAGTCTGCTCCTCCCGGTTTTTACCAGTAGTTTCAGCCCAGCTAGCCTTCTGGTGCTTCAGCCTTTCGATCCGCTCGATAAGGTTCTCCGTCCTTTGCTTCAGTGAAACAACCGTAATTTGTAGTTCTTGCTTTGATACTGGGACCATTTCCACAATTGCCCCCCGCAGGCATACCTCAAGGCAAAGGTAGCACTGATTACACTTGTTTTGGTCTATCTCAGCCTGACCTGAAAAAAGAGAAATAGCTTGTTGTGGGCAATTCTCAGCACAGAGCCCGCAGCCAAGACACAAGTCTTTTCTTACTTGTAACATTGTTTCACCTTTTAAACTCCTACCTCTTTGCTTATTGAGCACCAAATATTTAATTAACCGCCCTCCGCTAGTTTCCTCCTACGTCGGGGCAATTTCCTCATATAAAATTTCCTTCCCTGATATTCCACCTCCATGAGACTGCCATCTTCTATTAGCTTTTCGACAACTTTCCAACTGGTATCAGCCTTCTTCAGGAGTTCTATAACAGCTTCGTCTCTCATGGGATGAACTGAAGTAATACTAAGCAAGTCATCTTCGACATTGCCGGTAAACGCAAAAGCGTTTCCTTCATAGCCGATCAAATATTCTACATTGATTAGTCTCTCTTTAAGAATTTGGTATGCCATGTTGATGGCTTGTTCACTAGCGGCACTTATCGTCCTTTTTGCTGGTGGTCTTGTGGGAATAGCCAAGTAGGATTTGTCCGGTTTCAACTCTGCCAAGAAGCCGGTTATTCTCTCGATTTCCCCACTATCATCGTTAATACCCTGGATAAGCATGCTCTCGGTGGTTAGTTCACCCTTAAAAGTATCAGCAAACTTGAGCATGCCGTCTAAAATTACTTCAAGGTTCAGCGATTTCCGTGGCCTATTAATTCTGCGCCATACTTCTTTACTTGCCGCATCTACCTTTAGTGACACCCAATCGGCTTTTTGCAAATCTTGTCTAACATCCTCACGCCAGATAAGGGAAGCATTAGTAATAACCGCAATTTTGATATCTAAAGAATTCAAAAGTTCAATCTCTTTGCCAAGATTAGTATCCAAAGTAGGCTCACCATCGGGGACAAAGGTTAGGTAGTTAATTGGTTCACCATTTTTTCTGACTTGTTTAACCTTCTCCTTCACACTCTGAACTATCTCACTTGGCTTGTAGAAAGTCTCACGCTCAACCTGCATGTTCACAGTGTTTCCCAGTTGGCAATAAACGCAGGAATAACTGCATATCTTAGGAGGGATATTATTGATTCCCAGACTGTGCCCTAGTCGCCTGGATGGAACTGGCCCATAGATGATAGGATTCACCGCTATTCTGCCTCCATGTGCCCTAGCCTTGCCACCACTGTCTCCACCATGTCAATGATAATAGCCACTTTGTCTCTCTGGCTCGCCCTCCTTATTTTTCAGTTCTGGCTTCGTCTAGAAGCAAGCTCCTCAACCGATTTAGTGTAATCCTATATGATTCCAAGGGAATCCCCATCCAGTCAGAGAACTCCAGGATTTCTTCTGGTTCTTTTTCCATAACCTCATCATAATAACCCACGGCATCCAGCATTATAGCTCCGCCAGTGTGCTTTGGGAAATTCTCGTTGGCTAAACCCTTATCCCAACCCTGATACACATAATGGCGATACTTCATCCACCCCGGGGTAAGCCAGTAGATGTCTTTACCCTGGCTTATCTTTTCTCTTTCTTCAGCACTGGCCAGCATATCAACACAATGGGTGGCTCTTATTCTGGAAATTTTGACTCGAGGTTCCTCTTGCTCCTGAATTATCGTATCTATCCTTCGATAGAGGTTATCAACATTGACGTAGCAGAATTTCCCACCGTAGACCACGATGATGTTGGAAGCATATTTCTTAGCGGTGCCTATTTGTCTTATCAACTGGCTTTCGAGTTCCCGGGGGACCTCATGACGTCCGGGCTTGGTGTACAGGATTTTTCTAGCATCCAGAAAGCCGCTATCCTTCAGATGGTTTAGTTCCATATTCAACGTGCCGCAGGCAACAATAGCATAATCTTGAAAGGCGACACGATTTTCTGTGCTCATCACTTCCTCAAGAAAATCTGGAGATTCTTGATTTCCCCTACCCCTTTAAGGCAGGAGACCATAGCCAGAAGCACGTTCGTGATAATCTGTTTGGGGAAAGCGGTCAAAGTTATAGATGTATTATTGACGTAAAGAGAGATTCGCTCTGCTTGGGGCTTTATGAAACCTTTTTCTAAAAGGTCAACCAGCCTGTTAACGTCATCAAATGAGAACTGTCTAGCCTTGGTCTCCAGAGGCTCATCGGTGACTATAGCAATAAGCTTCTTAATATCTTTGAGCAGTGAGCCTGCATCCTTGCGGTGGACCTCTATCTTGGGGGCATTTCCCTGCTTAAAGCCTTCAGTTAAGATAATGTCGTAGTCCTCACCTAAGAGATGAGCTACCTCATCAAGGCTAGCATCTTGATTAACAGGCTTTATAAGCACAATCTTATCCGGGGAGCTGACAGCTGTAGCTTTGCTTCCCGCTTGAATGTGGCGCCAGCTATCCTTACCCGGCTCATCAAAGTTAACCCCCTGAGGGATGTGCTTGATGGTAGCCACCCGGTAACCACGCGACTTCAATTCCTGAACGAGCTTCTCAATAAGGGTTGTCTTACCTGATTTTGATTTACCTATGACTGAAACTATGGGCGGCATTGTCTATTCGCCTCCTTAATGTTTGTGGTAAGCCTTTTTCCATGGTTCCTTCTTGAGGGCAAAGTAGTCTTTTACCGCTTCTTTCAGAGTATCCGCAGCTAAAAGAGCACAATGCTCGCTCTCCTCGGGTAACCCTGACAGGGCATTCAGCACGCCCTCCTGGCCTATCCTTAATGCCTGGCTAACACTCTTTCCTCTGACCAGTTCGGTGACCATGCTGCCCGAGGCGATGCTGGTGCCGCAGCCATCAGTCATGAAAGTAGCTCCCGTAATAGTGTCATTTCTTACTTTAAGCCATATCTCCATAGTATCACCACAGGGACCGGTTACCTTACCAAAGCCATCGGCATCTTCCATATCGCCTACATTTCTGGGGTTCATGGCATGCTCAATAGCCGTCTCAGAGTAGACCTTCCTCATCTCGGCTTTGACGAGTTCTTCAAACTGCTCCCATGATGAAGTCATCGTATTGCTTCCTGTATCAGCCTGCCTTAGCTGATATAGCTTCAGAAAGAGACTTACTGAAGCTATTCATAATTTCAGCATCATAACGCTCAATATTTCCCTCATCACACAGCTTAGCCAACTCCGGGTCTATGGGCAGCTGTGCCAGAAGCGGGGTATGGGCTGCTTGTGCCATTTCCTCTCCGTGACTTTTACCAAAGAGTTCAATTTTTTTATCTATTTCAGGGACATAGAAATAGCTCATATTCTCCACTACGCCGAGAATGGGTTTATCCATTTTCTGAGCCATGTTTACTGCCTTTCTGACTATCATCTCAACCAGGTCCTGAGGGGTGAAAACGATGATCACCCCCAATATTGGGAACGATTGCATTACAGTAAGCGCTGCATCAGCTGTGCCCGGGGGCAGGTCTATAATTAGATAATCGAGCTTGCCCCAGAGTACCTCCTCGCCAAACTGCTTAATGGTATTGCTGATGAGGGGTCCACGCCAAATAACAGCATCATCCTCACTGGGTAGAAGAAGGTTGATAGACATGGCCGCTATACCAGACCTTGATAAGACGGGCAGTATCCCGCTGTTGCTACCAGTAGGTCGGGCAGTGATGCCAAACATCTTAGGAATACTGGGACCGGTGATGTCAGCATCAAGGATACCCACTTCATAGCCCTGACGCTTTAGAGCAACCGCAGCAAGGCTAGCTACCAGTGACTTACCGACACCTCCCTTGCCACTCATTACGGCAAAGGTATGGCCAATCTTGTTTAGCTCTGCTGGCTTAGCCTCTGTAAACTCTACCTCGACCTCGTTTACTTCAGGTAGCTTCTCTAAGACTTCTTTCGTCTTGGCTTTAACCCAGTCCTGCGCCTCGCTGCTCAACGCTGCTGAAGCCAGGGTAACCTTAACCCCACGATTCAGAAGGAAAGTGACCTCA
>CAZMUD010000035.1:0-12788 GCA_964569715.1 uncultured Dehalococcoidales bacterium
CCACCGGTATAAAGGTCTACCGGCATCCAGTATTTCACTTTCTCAGGGTCAAAGGCCGCCGTATCATAATGCGGGCTGGTATAGCGCAAAAAATACCACGAGGAGCACATAAAGGTATCCATGGTGTCAGTCTCCCTCTTGGCTGGGGCTGAACACCGCGGACAGGTAGTATTGACAAACTGCTCACAATACTTCAATGGGGATTCACCAGTAGGTTTGAATTCAGCATCCTCGGGTAATAATACCGGCAGGTCTTCCTCAGGCACCGGGACAACACCGCAGTTCTCACAGTAAACCATGGGTATCGGTGCCCCCCAATATCGTTGACGGGAAATGAGCCAATCGCGAAGTCGATAGGTTACGGCTCGTCCTCCGTAGTCCTTCTCCTCCAAGAAATCGCAGACAGCCTCTATACCCTGCTGGTTGGGGAGTCCGTTAAACTGCTCCGAGTTCACCATGGTGCCCTCTTCAATATATGCCTCTTCCAGCTCTTCTCCCTGCCATCCGGGCGGGGCTATCACTACTCTAATCGGCAGGTTATACTTCTTAGCAAAAGCAAAGTCACGCTCATCGTGCGCTGGCACCCCCATTACTGCCCCGGTGCCATAGCTCAAGAGCACATAATCAGCAATCCAGATAGGCACCTTTTCCCCATTAAGCCTGTTTATGACATAAGCCCCGGTAAACACTCCATCCTTTTCCTTCTCCGTTGATAGACGCTCTACCTCAGTCTGCCGTCGTGACCGGGCGATGTAGTCTTCAACCTCAGCTTTTTTATCAGGCGAGGTTAGTTTAGCCACCAGCGGGTGCTCTGGAGCCAGAACCATAAAGGTAACACCGAAGAGAGTATCGGGGCGGGTGGTAAATACCCGAATCTCCTTCTCCTCCACCTCTGGATAGTCAAGAGCGAAGGAAATCTCGGCACCTACACTCTTACCCACCCAGTTCCTCTGCATGAGCTTTATCCGCTCTGGCCAGTCAATGCTGTCATGCTCCATAAGCTCATCGGCATATCTGGTGATGTGGAAGAACCACTGCTCCAGGTCTCGGCGGGTAACCGCTGCCCCGCAGCGCTCACAGAAACCATTCACCACCTGTTCATTAGCCAGCACCGTCTGGCAGCGGGGGCACCAGTTAACCGGAGCCTTGCCTCGATAAGCTAGGTCATGCTCATACAGCTTCAAAAAGAACCACTGCGTCCACTTATAATAATCAGGTAGGCAGGTAATCACTTCTCGGTTCCAGTCATAAATAGCACCTATACTCTTGAGCTGACGGCGTATATTATCTATGTTCTGCATCGTCCAGGTGAAGGGGTGAATGCTGTGGCTGATAGCCGCATTCTCGGCGGGAAGCCCAAAGGCGTCAAAGCCCATTGGGTGAAGCACATTGTAACCCTGCATCCGTTTAAACCTGGCTTGCACATCTGAGGGAGCCATGGCATACCAGTGTCCGATGTGGAGGTCGCCCGAGGTATAGGCAAACATTGTCAGGGCGTAGTATTTGGGTTTAGGGCTGTCCTCGGTAACTTCATACAGCCTGTCCTCAGCCCATTTCTGCTGCCACTTTTTTTCGATTTCCTGGGGATTGTACTTAGCTAGCATTTGCCTTTCCTGTCTAAATAAAAGCCCTCCGCTTTAAAATACTAGCAATTATTGCTACAACCTGCACAGAGAACAGGTGTCACCGTGGCGGAGATACCATCTTTGACGCTTTGCCCAACACCTTGGTCTATTGTGCAGTTTGGGAAATTGGTTCTTGCAGAGAAGGACTATATCTTTTGCTGGTCCAAATAGTCTGCACAATCAGGGAAATACGCTCGTAGCATCGTTATCAACGATTGTCGTAAAATGCCGTTCTATTAGTACAAGTCCCAACTCTTTAGCCCTCTCATCCTTCCTGGGAGGAAGTATAGGGAAAATCCAATTGTGTGTCAATAATGATTACTCGAATGGCGTCTTGGTCAAATATCCACAAATTCAAGAAAACGAGAGTTGTGAGCTTATGGAACGTTTTACCCTAACTCCATATATCGGCTAGGGCGGGTGGTTCGGAATCTGTCTTGGCTGGTGGAGCTGGGGGGATTCGAACCCCCTACCTTTTGACTGCCAGTCAAACGCTCTCCCGATTGAGCTACAGCCCCATTAGCTTTCCTCACCTGCAATCTAATCTAGCAGAAAGTAATCGGTAAGGCAAGTCTGGCTAAAGCTGGGTCCCTTCAATCTTTCTTTGGTAAACTGCCTCAGCCACGAGCAGTTGCCTAATCACCATCAGATGCGTTACAATTGCGTTACAATACTAGATTAGCCGAATAGCGGCTTTCTCTTCAGTGCGTAATCCCAGTGGTTTCTACGAAATTAAACAGGCAAAGATGGAAGAAGGCTGAGAGAAGGGGTATGAAAATCTGTCTCCTATCTTACCGAGGAAACCCCTATTGTGGTGGGCAGGGTATCTACATTTATTATCTTGCCCGAGAACTACGTAATCTAGGTCACGAAGTCCACGTTATAGCAGGTCCTCCCTACCCAGAGGTTGCCGAGGGTATAAAGTTGCACCAGCTTGAAAGCCTGAATCTTTATGAATCAGAGAATTCCCCCCTGGAAGATTTCCTTCGAATACACAACCCTATTGATTTCTACGAATTCATGGCAGTGGCTGTGGGAACATTCCCTGAACCTTTTACCTTCAGCCTCCGGGCTTATCGCAAAATACGGGAGCTTTTACCATACCACAAGTTTGATATTATTCATGATAACCAATGTTTGGGTTACGGTTTACTTTTAATGAAGCGCCTGAAGGTCCCGGTTGTCGCCACTATTCATCATCCCATTCCTGTTGACAGAGACCTGGAGGTTGCTCAAGCCAGGAACCTGTGGCAGAAGTTCAGCTTGCAGAGATGGTATTCTTTTTGCTTCATGCAAGGTCTGGTATCCAGGCGAATGGAGCGGGTGATAACTGTTTCGCAAAGTTCAGCCGACGCCATTGAGCGCTCTCTCAAAGTTCCTCAGAGCAAATTAAGAGTGATATATAACGGCATTGATATTAACCTCTTTAAGAGAGATGGTGTTGTGATTAAGGAGCCAAATAGCCTTATCCTGGTAAATAGTGGAGAGCAGTCGCTAAAGGGTGTCCCCTACCTGTTGAAGGCGCTCCGTCTATTGAGAGACGGCACGGAGCTCAAATTGACTGTTGTCGGTAGCCCTAACCCGGATGGTCGGTATCCAAAGCTGGTAGAGGAGTATGGGCTCGGAGATATAGTTACCTTCACCGGAAGGGTAACTATGGAGGAACTGGTCAAACATTATTTAGCCTCAGAGATATGTGTTGTCCCTTCCCTCTATGAAGGCTTTGGCCTGCCGGCTGCTGAAGCAATGTCCTGTCAGCTCCCCGTTATTACCACTAGGGCGGGAGCACTCCCTGAGGTAGTGGGGCGAGATGGTGATAGTGGAATTCTGGTGCCACCGGCTGACCCTGATGCTTTGGCGGCGGCGATTAAGAGCCTGCTGAGCGATGAGTCTCTGCGCAGGAAGATGGGAGAAGCCGGGAGAAAAAGAGTGGAGAGAAACTTCACCTGGGAGCAAGCTGCCAAGAGGGTCGTGGAAGTATATGAGGAGGTATTGTGAGTGCTTACTATCGACTATAGCCTCCTGGGGATTAGGGATGGTGAGCGAGTCCTGGATGTTGGTTGCGGGGAGGGCAGACATAGCTGGGGAGCCTGCAAGACAGCTAATTGCCTGGTCTATGCCTTGGATATCGAAGTAGGGGGGCTCAACAAGGCAAGGTATGTGTTTCAAGATATGGATAAGCGGGGAGAATCCAGGGGGAGATGGATTTTAATCAAGGGAGATACAACGAGCCTCCCTTTTAAGGATGCTACCTTCGATAAAATCATTTGTTCAGAGGTGTTGGAGCATATCCCTGATGACCAGCAAAGTATAAGAGAGCTGGTGAGAGTACTTAAAGACGATGGCAAAATTGCTATTAGTGTGCCTACTTATCTCCCCGAAGCTATTTGCTGGAAGCTATCCAGGGATTATCATGACCATCCGGGGGGTCATATCAGAATATATAAAACCAGTGAACTTGTTGCTCCACTACGCCAAAATAATCTCCACCTCTATGCCACTCGTCACAAGCACGCTCTTCATTCCATTTATTGGATACTTCGCTGCCTCTTTGGAGTGAACAAAGAAAAGGCTCTAATCCCTTCCCTTTATTACAAATTCTTGGTATGGGACATAAAAACTAAGAGCAAACCCATCCGCCTGCTCGAGGATTTCCTTAACCACTTCTTCCCTAAAAGCATGGTCTTTTATGCCGGTAGGAGCCAGAAGTAGAGCTATGAACCTTAGGCCGAAGCCAACACCGCCTGATATTCAAGAACTGGTCCAGCAGCAAGCAAGCTTTATTACCCAGACTCAACTTCCTTCCGGAGCCATACCCTGGTATGAGGGCGACATCACCGACCCCTGGGACCATGTAGAGTGCGCCATAGCTTTAGATTTGTCTGGCAGATTTGATGAGGCTGCCAGGGCTTACCGGTGGCTGCGTGATGTTCAAAATCCTGATGGTAGCTGGTGGTTCAGTTATTTGAATGACCAGCCCCAGGACTTAACCAGAGATACTAACCACAGCTCTTACCTGGCAGTCGGGCTGTGGTATCACTATTTAGCCACCAGGGATGTGGACTTCATTGGTCAGATGTGGCCTACGATTGAGAAAGGTATGGCTTTCGCTCTGGAGCTACAGCAGCCGAGTGGTGAGATTTACTGGTCTCGCGATACCAAGAATGTAGCCTACCCGGTAGCCCTACTAGCCGCCTCAAGCTGTGTCTGGCACAGTATCAGGTGCGGGTTAAGCATCGCCAGAATACTGGGCTTGAATAAACCTGACTGGGGTGCAGCTAGCCGGAGACTGGCCAGAGCAATAAATGAACGCCCCGGGCTTTTCGATGACTCCGGGGATAACAAGTATAACTATGCTATGAGCTGGTATTACCCGGTTCTGGCCGGGATAATTAAGGGAAGAAGGGCAAAGGAGCGTATTCAGAGCCGGTGGGCGGACTTCGTTATCGATGATTGGGGATGCAAGTGCATTGTGGAAGCACCGTGGTGGGTAACAGTGGCTGAGACCTGCGAATTGGTGCTAGCGCTAACCCGTATCGGCGAACACGATAGAGCCAGGTTACTACTAGACCGGATATTTAAACTCCAGGACTCCGATGGGCGCTTTTGGACTGGCATGAAGATACCGGAAGAGCAAATCTGGCCTCCCGGACAAAAGCCTACCTGGGTATCGGCGGCAGTAATAATGGCGGCAACGGCTCAATTTAAGACTGAAGGTGCGGCTGGCATCAAATTTTTGTGAGCATGCCAGTGATTAGTTTGAAAAGAATTTTCAGGAAAATTCTGGCGCTAAAAGCCCCCCCTGATGAGTTTGTCGGCTACGAAAGGTTGATAGCCTTTATCCGGGAACGGGCGTTGCCAGCATTGGAGGGAGACATAGTTGAAGTTGGTGCCTATATGGGTGGGGGCACCGTCAAATTGGCGAAATTGGCTAAGAAATACGGTAAGAAAGTTTATGTTATTGACATTTTCGAGCCTGGTCTTGACCAAACGGTGAGCAAAAGCGGCGTCACGGCGTGTGATGTTTACCAGGCATTTCTCGGGGGTCGCTCAATGTTTGAAGTTTACCAGGAGGCAACCCGGGGTTTTGACAACATCATAACCATCAGGCAGGATTCTAGAGAAGTCAAATTTGGCGAAGAACAAAAATTTATTTTTGGGTTTATCGATGGCTGTCACCAGCGAGCATACGTAGAGAATGATTTCCATCTTATCTGGCCCAATCTGGTCTCAGGGGGTGTCCTCGGTGTCCACGATTATAAATATGACGACTGGCCAGAGGTTACCGAGGCGGTCGATGGCTTACTGGATGAGCACAAAAATGAGATAAGCGAAACGCATGAGATAGAAGGGAGTTACGGCATCTCATCTATTTTGTTGGTCAAGAAGTAAGACCCTCTACATCAGAGTTGGTTCTTGGGACTGCATTTCAATACAATAACATTACTGAATGAAGGCAGATGGCAGGCTAGTTTATCCAGGGCGCTCAAGATAGCTAACGAAACCTTTTCCGGCAGCTTATCCAGCAGTGAACTCCAGCCAGGCAGTCCAAACAGCAACGATGTCCCGGTGGACTGCTCTATTTTGAGGTGGGGTTTCACCAGGCGTTTCAAGACCGTATAATCAAACTTCAGGGTGTGGTCAGCCGGTATCTGCCAGACATTCTGTCGCTTTGCCTTTCCCCTGAGAAGGATTTTCTCCAGGGCGAAGAGCCATCTTCCCAGCCTGAAACCAAGGCTTTCAAAGTTAGCAATGGCAATTATTGCCTTCCCCTGGGGCTTAAGCACTCTAGCCATTTCCTCTATAGCTTTGGCTGGGTCGAGGAAGTGGTCAAGGGCTCCCTTGCACACCACCCTGTCAAAAGAGTCGGTCTTAAACGGCAGGTATTCACCGGCTCCTTGGGTAAGGCTTACCTTCATGCCATTCTCAGCAATGTATTCTTTGGCATGGTTGAGCATCTTGTTTGAAGGCTCAAGCCCCGAGCACCTCCCTCCCCTCTTAGCCAGCTCTATAGCATCAATGGCTCGGCCGCAGCCGATATCTAACACCAGCTCCCTGCCATTCACCTCCACCTTCCCCACCGTAACTTCAGTCATCCTGTGGAGGAGAAAAGCCACATCCGGGTAGACTTTTGAGGGAAGCACATGCCCGTCATCCCACTCCAGGTCGGCTTTGTTTACATCAGTTGCTAATTTCTGCATCAAATTGCCCGCAATCTAATTTAGCAGAAAGTGAGGGGGGGAGGCAAGGCTGAGATTTTTTATTGACTAACCTCACCCCCCTTAATGTTTCATTAGATAACCCCATCCCCCTTTATCCCCCTTCCCCTTAAATTTCCTGAGACAGGGCTTCTCCCTTTTGTAAAGGGAGAAAAGAGAGGGATTTTAAATCCCCCTTTAATCCCCCTTTGCCAAAGGGGGAGAAGAAGAAAGAGGGGCTTCGCCCCTCTCAGACGCCCCTTGTCACTACTTTACCGTAGGGGGAAGCTCGAAGGGGCGTCAGCCCCTTCGTAAACCATAATCCCCCCTTCCCTTATTAAGTCGAAGACTCTTCGAGGGAAGGGGGTCAGGTCGAAGACTCTTTGAGGGGATGGGTTGCTAAACGAACGAGGTAAGTCTGGCTAGAGATGGGTAGGGTCGCAGCCTGGCTGCTATATAATACAAGGAAGCTATTTTGAAGAGGTTAAGGCGGGGAAAGCGGAGCCGAGGTATCAATAGGTAGAACTTTTTTCACGACTTTTTCAATAATTGGAAAATCCTAATCATCCCCTATTTTGCTTCTTTGTGCGCTTCTTTAAAACGAAAGTGGAAAAGAAATTATGGTTCAAGTTCTGTATTTCCTCTAGGTCATTTGTGAATCTAATTAACTCCCCAGGTCTAGTCCAGCCATCGAGGGTCGTATTTGCTGAACCATAGAAAGCAATACACCCATCAAGTATAATTAGTTTTTGATGGGCTTCAGAGATTGTTTCCACCAAAATACCCCGTGCGAATGGTCTAACTCCCCGTTCATAGCCTTTGATGAAGACTGAATGCTCCATAAGTCGTTTAAGGTCTGGATACATTTTCTGCGGATGCCAAACTATGACGTGAATTTCTATATCACTTTCGAAGTATTTCATGGCAAGCATCCCAATGAAGAAACCATCTATTGATTCGGTAACGATGTGTATGAAGTGTTTTGTTCTATTTAGGGCTTGAATAAGGTAGTTTAACGGTCTATATTCTGGCCTAGGGTCATCGAAGGTTAAGTTAGGAAATTCCTGTCTCATTCTATTACCGAATGATTCAAGAGTCATATTATCCTTGTCCAAAGGGAACACCTGACCGAGTCTGTGAAGCGGAACAATGCTCATCGTTCTACAAAGCGAGCATTGCTGTAGTCGACCACGTTCATCTTTCTTAGTCTTTGGTTCTGAAAAATGGTAATCACCACATTCGACACAATACCAGATGTTCATTTGCGCTCCGAATCATTGTGTAGGGCTAAGTAGAGTTCTACCTACTTACAACTTCGCTTGGATTTTCTGAAGCTAAATGGAGCTGGGGGGATTCGAACCCCCTACCTCCTCAATGCCATTGAGGCGTTCTCCCAACTGAACTACAGCCCCACTGGCACTTCATTATGCTACTATACTATTATGTGACGGCTTCAGCAGTCTTGGCGGTAAAGGTGAGGGCATCTTTAACCAGGTCAACGACAACATTATCGCCCTCGTTGAACTCTCCTCGGAGCACCCTGGTTGACAGTGGATTCTCCACATAGCGTTCCACAGCCCGCCTTAACGGTCGTGCCCCGAACAGCGGGTCAAAACCGACTTTAGCCAGCCACAATTTGGCGGCATCAGTCATCTCCAGCTTCAGTTTGCGCTCAACCAGACGCTCCTGCAAATCCTTTACCATCAAATCGACAATCTGTCTCAGTTGTTCCTCGGTTAGCTCGTGGAAGACTATAGTCTCATCCAGCCGGTTGAGAAATTCGGGACGGAAGGTCTTCTTCACCTCGGTCATCACCTTTTCCTTCATACTTTCGTAGCTTTGCTGCCGAGTTTTGGCTCCACCTTTCTGTGGGGCAAAGCCGAGGCTTACCTCGCGCTTGATAAGTTCAACACCGGTATTGCTGGTCATAATAACTACCGTATTCTTAAAATCTACCGTCCGTCCGTGGCCATCGGTTAACCGCCCGTCATCAAGAACCTGAAGCAGGCTGTTAAATACCTCTGGATGCGCCTTTTCAATCTCATCCAGCAGGATTACCCGGTATGGGCGCCGTCTTACTGCTTCGGTAAGCTGTCCTCCCTCCTCATAGCCAATGTAGCCCGGCGGGGCACCAATAAGGCGGGATACGGTATGCCTCTCCTGATACTCCGACATATCCAGGCGCACCATTGCGTTCTCATCGTCAAACAGGAACCAGGCCAGGGTGCGAGCCAGCTCGGTCTTGCCGACGCCGGTGGGACCTAAGAACATAAAGCTACCGATGGGTCGTCGTGGGTCCTTGAGTCCCGAGCGACTTCGGCGAACAGCTTCGGAAATGGCAGTAACCGCCTCCTCCTGATTTACCAGCCTCTCGTGAATTCGCTCCTCCATATGGAGCAGTTTCTCAGCTTCACCCTCGAGCATCTGGGACACCGGGATACCCGTCCAGTTAGAGATTAGCCGGGCAATATCCTCGGCATCTACCGTCTCGTCAATCTTCTCCTGCTGAAGCCAATTATTCTTGGCCTGGTTATACTCCTCTTCCAGACGCAGCTTTTCACTTTTAAGCTGGGCAGCGCGCTCATAATCCTGCCGCTGCGAGACTGCCTCCTCCTCGTTGGTTAATTGCTTGAGACGCTGCTCTAAGGATTTAACCTCAGGCGGTGCACTCTCGGTATCGATGCGCAGCTTGCTGGCTGCCTCATCAATAAGGTCAATCGCCTTGTCCGGCAGATACCTGTCCGAGATATAGCGCTGACTCAACTTAGCGGCTGCCTCCAGAGCCTCATCGCTAATCGTAATCTTATGGTGGGCTTCATACCTGGGGCGCAGCCCGCGGAGCATCTCAACAGTAGCCTCAACGCTAGGCTCACCAATAAATACCGGCTGGAGGCGCCGCTCCAGAGCCTTGTCCTTCTCAATAAATTTGCGGTATTCATCAATAGTGGTGGCGCCTACGCACTGCAGCTCACCGTGAGCCAGTGCCGGCTTGAGCATATTACTGGCATCAATAGCTCCCTCAGCCGCACCCGCCCCAACCACGGTATGAATCTCGTCAATGAATAATATAATCTCACCCTGTGCCTGCCGAACCTCATCTATCACTGCCTTGAGCCGCTCCTCAAACTCACCACGGAACTTACTTCCGGCCACCAGAGACCCCATATCCAGAGCCACCACCCGGCGCCCCTTAAGGGAATCAGGCACATCATCAGTCACAATCTTCTGGGCTAGTCCCTCAGCGATGGCTGTTTTACCTACCCCGGCATCACCAACAATCACTGGATTATTCTTAGTCCGCCGGGTAAGCACTTGCATCACCCGCTTGACCTCATTCTCCCGCCCGATAACCGGGTCGAGCTTGCCCTGACGTGCCATTTCAGTAAGGTCACGGCCATACTTCTCCAGGGAGCGGTATTTACTCTCGGCTCTGGCATCAGTAACCCGGTGCCCGCCGCGAAGCTTTTGCAGAGCCTGAAATACCTTCTCCTGGTCGACGCCTAATTGTTTCAGGACTCCGGCTGCCTCGCCCTTCCCCTCTTGAGTGATAGCAATCAGCAGATGCTCGGTGCCGATAAACTCATCCTGGAGCCTTCTTGACTCTGCATCGGCTGCTGTGAAAAGGGCGTTAATGCGCGGTGTAGCATAAATCTGTGTTGTCTCGTAAGCGACTTTAGGCATTTTCTCCAATGCGGCTTCTACCTGCCGCTTCACTTCGTCCACGTTAACACCAAGGTCACGCAATATGTCACCAACCAAGCCTCTCTCCTGCATGAGTAGGGCAAAGAGGATGTGTTCCACGTCCCACTGGTTATGATGAAACTGCCCAACCAGTTGCTGTGAGGCAATTATTGCATCCTGTGCCTGTTCAGTAAATCTCTCCTCTTGCCTCATGGTACCCCCACCTCCGTGTTGCTCTTTGTGCCAAAGTTGAGGTTAAGAAAGTCTATAATCTGCTGTTGAACCTTAGGATACTGCCAATTGTAATCATGTCCCGGGGTGTTAATGCAATAAGTAAATTTTTCCGGTTTTCCCCGTAGCCGATAGTTAATCCATCGGAAGGGAGCGGTTATATATGCCTTAAACCCAGCCTTCAGATTCCTATGCGCCATGGGGTCGGGCATCAGTCCATTACTATCTATCGCCAGGGTCCTCTCAGTAACTACCCGACGGGACATATGAGGGAAAAATAGGCCTAATTCAATGCTATAAACCTGGTGAAGCTCACCGAGCTGCCGCATCACTGCATTACTGAAGGCGGCTCCCTGACTTACTCCTATCAGTATTACCTTGAGGTTATTAATGTGCTGAGCTATGAATTTCAACTCGGCGGCCATTACCCCCACCTTAGAGGATTTGCCTTTGGAAAAGAAGCGGGCCTGCTCTTTCATATCTCGCAGGTGTGCCCACCAACTGTTGCCACCGCGGAAGTATTGGGTCAGTAGCCAGCTATACCCCGACCGTTCTAAGGTAGCACTGATTCCTTCCACAATGCTCCTCTCCCATTGCAGGCAATGCTCTAAGGTTGAGCATCCCCAACCACCGGGGTTATGAATGAGGAGGAAGTCTTTGCCTTCAGCCCTGGTGCAAATATCCAAAAGCCTATTAGTCAAGCTGGCACACTTTTTGATGTCATTACCAAAGAGTTGCTGAGCCAGATGGCTAGCCTTTTCCTCTAAAGCCAAAGAATTGTCTGTCATTTTTAAACTCCGATCCATTGTGGCAGGAAATATAGTCCCCCAAACCCGGCGAAGGCTATAATCAGTCCCTTTATCGTTTTACCAGCCCAGCTCAACAGGAAGAACCGTAGTAATCCCATGCGTAGCGTGCCGGCGGCTAGCCCGGCAAAGTAAAAAGGGCTGAGTGGCATTGCTGCAACGATAAGGACAATCCAGGAACCTCCCCTTCCCCCTGTCCAATTTACTAAACGATTATAAAAAGCCTCACCTTTAGACCAAAATTGTGACTGGACTGGTCTAGTAACATCGTCATCCAGCCCTAGCCGGCGCTCAAAGGTCTGCTCCTTAGACCGAAGCCTGGACCATATAGTCTCCGCACCTGCCCCGGTCAGGTATATCGTTATTCCACCTAGAGCCTCGCCCAAACCCGATATCAGTCCGACAAAGACTGGATTCAATGCCCGACCAAGGGTGAATGTCACTATCAGGCTGGGAATGGGAATAACGGTTATCCCACCCAGAATGCTAACCACGAAACCGCCGGCATAACCATAGGCTTGGGCATGCTGTATTTGCACCCAGAAATGGATTATAGCAAAAACTAGCAGCGCGGTAAGCAAGAAGCTTAGGCTGCTAATAAGATACACACGCCAGCCCCCCTTTGGTCTCACTTGTTCAGCCTCTATCCCTTCCAATAGGCACCTCTTGTTAGCTTATTTTGGCAAACCTGAAGAATTTGTCATCTCTCCCGGTCAAGGAGAACAAACCATTAGTATAGCTTAAAACCCTCTCTCTTATGCCATCATATATAGCCAGGGCCCCTTCCTTCCTTAATACTCTATGCAAGTCCTCTAATACTGCCCGTCTTTCCTTGACCTCGTGGAAGACATCGCACATCCAGATTACATCTATGCATTCGTCTGGTAAGCCCGTCCCGCTATCTGAAAGTATCGTTTCTATATTGGTTAGCCCTTCTTTTTTTGCCTTCTTCTTCACCATTTCCAGTTGACGGGTGAAATAGTCCAAGGCATATACTTTCCCCCTCGTAGTTACTATCCTAGCTGCCGGAATGGTAAAGGAACCAGTGCCACAGCCATAATCCAGGAAGGCTTGCCCCTCTTTTACCAGGTTAACCTGCTCCCACTTTCGCAGAATGTTTCGCCCACTATATATACTTCTCCACAAAGGCCACCAGTAAACCCAAAGTGCATAGTGCGCTTTATATACTAAATTTAGCTTTTGCTCAAGAAAGCATTCTATATCAGCTGTATCAGGCAAACTCCGTC
>CAZMUD010000036.1:0-10707 GCA_964569715.1 uncultured Dehalococcoidales bacterium
AAATGCCTGGTAAATCACGGCGCAGAAGAGGAAAGTATTCACTTCAAAGTAAAAAAAAGAAAGGCAGGCAAGGCCCTCCAGCCGTACTTGCCCAGCAGCCAGTAGTTGCTCAAACTCATGAGCCTGTTTCCTCCCCTGATGCATCTGTTCCTTCAGCCAGTGTGCCGACCCCGATGGTAAAACCGGCGGCCGTTCGGTATCCCTATATAGCTACCGAACTGTGGACCATCGGTATTCTAGCCGGGGTAATGCTGGTTGTTCTCGTCGTGCTAGCTCGGGTTTTATCCTAGTTCATTATGGACTTTGCAGCGGCAAGAGCCAGGTTAATTGAGCACCTTGGAACTGAGATTAAGGATGAGCGGGTATTAGCGGCGATGGCCCGCATACCTCGAGAGCGTTTTGTGCCACCAGAGGAACGGCAGTTAGCCTATGAAGATAGGCCGCTCCCTATTGGTCTAGACCAGACAATTTCGCAGCCTTTTATTGTTGCCCTCATGACTCAGGAGCTAGGACTTACTGGCAGTGAAAAGGTGTTGGAAATAGGGGCGGGCAGTGGCTATCAGGCAGCTATTCTTGCTGAGTTAGCTCGGACGGTGATTGCAGTAGAGCGCCTGCCGACTCTTGCTGAAACAGCTAGGAAGGTGCTGAATAGCCTGGGCTACACCAATATCACTGTGCACCTGGCTAAGGAGACCCTGGGTTGGCCTGAGGAGGCACCTTACGATGCCATAATAGCTAGTGCTGCTGCTCCCAGAGTGCCGCCTGACCTTCTAGCCCAGCTAGCCATCGGCGGGCGGATAGTAATTCCTGTAGGGTCGCGTTATATGCAGGAGTTATATAAAATTACCAGGCGGAGAAAGAAGAATACGATTCAGAATTTGGGGGGTTGCCGCTTTGTCTCTCTTATTGGTAAAGGCGCCTGGGAGGAAGAATAGATAAGAGGAGAGAGCTTGGGTGAAAAGAGGCCGCAGTTAAAAGGTAGGTGGGTGCTGTAGAAGTGTTACCATCAGGGTGTGCGCCCACTGCTAATCAATAAACTTAGAGCAATAAAGGGAGGGAAAAATGGAAGTTCTAGAGGCAGTTAAGGGTAGGAGAAGTATTCGCCGGTATAAGGCTGACCCGGTAGATGACAAAACTATAGAGCTTGTTTTGGAAGCTGCCCGATGGGCACCATCCTGGGCTAATACCCAGTGCTGGCGATTTATTGTGGTGCGGGACACCAGCATAAAGGATAAGCTGGCGGACGCGCTAAAAAGTGCCAGGCCAGAGGGAAAGAATCCAGCAGCCGAAGCCGTGAGGAATGCCCCTGTTGTCATAGTAGCCTGTGCTGAGCTGGAGAAGTCGGGCTTTTATCATGGAGAACCGACCACAGATAAGGGCGATTGGTATATGTTTGATGTGGCATTGGCTATGCAGAACCTAGTATTAGCTGCCCACTCGCTGGGTCTAGGCACGGTAATCCTTGGTCTTTTTGACGCTAAAAAGGTAGACAGTATTCTAGAGGTACCAGAAGGTTTTTGCGTGGTTGCGATAACCCCTCTAGGTTACCCTGACCAAGAACCCAGACCTGTCCCAAGAAAAGAGCTTTCTGAAATTGTCTCTTATGATAAATACAGCACTTAAATAAGAGGCTGCTAAAACCGCTGAAAAAGGAGCTTTCAGTAGTTACTTTAGATGAGCTATAAACGGTGGCTTTTCATCGCTATTTTTTTATTCGGCATCGGGCTGGTGTTGGGTCTGGCTACCCCGGCTGGTATCACCCCCCTTCTTGCCGAGGATATTGCTGCCCTTGAGGAGCTTGCCGAGCTCTTGGCGTCGCTTCCTCAGTCATCTGTTTTGGTCATTATCCTTATTAAAAATGTTTCGGCTGTGTTGATAAGCTTTGTCTTCAGCCCCATTCTTTGCCTGACGCCGGTTATGGCACTAACTGTTAACGGCTGGCTTCTTGGCCTGGTAGCAATCTCGGTAGTGGAGGAGCAATCCCTCGGCTATCTGTTAGCCGGTTTGCTGCCTCATGGTATCTTTGAACTCCCGGCTCTTATTATGGGCGAGGCGGTCGCTCTCAGCTTCGGCACAGCGGTGATACTAGCCCTGTTTAAAAAAGAAAAGAGAAGTCTTCTGCTGCCTAATCTCAGACACAACTTAAGGTATCTGGCAGTGGCGCTCGCCCTATTCTTGCCGGCGGCTATCGTTGAGACATACATCACCCCACTGTTTCTGCGTTAATTGGAAACCTGTCTCCCTCTCCTTTGTTAGTCTAGAGTCAAGAGTCTAGAGTCAAGGACTTTCTGACTCCCGACTTCTGACTTTAAATTCTTAAGGGGGTGAGGTTGATAAATAATTTCCGGTTTCTTGCTGTATCTGCCTAACTATGATTATAATATGGTGGAATAAATTAAAGAGAGTGGGTGATTAGATGGAGCAATACGGACTGGAGAGTATTCGCAACCTTGTTTTGCTGTCTCATAATGGCGCTGGCAAGACATCCCTATCAGAAGCTATTTTGTTTACCACTAAGGCAATTACGCGGTTAGGCAAGGTTGACGATGGGACTACCACCTCGGACTATGACCCGGCTGAAGTAAAGCACCAGATTAGCATTAACCTATCGGTGCTTCCCTGCCAGTGGAAGGGGACTAGGATTAACCTTCTTGATACCCCTGGTTATTCTGACTTTGTTGCTGAGGTCAGGGCGGCAACGCGGGTTAGTGAAGGGGCAGTGATTGTGGTGTGCGCTGCCTCTGGCGTTGAGGTTGGCACGGAACAGGTGTGGACATATAGCCAGGAAGCTAACCTGACTCGCTTGCTCTTTGTTAATAAGATGGATCGCGAGAATGCTGATTTCTATCGAACTGTAGAGGGGCTTCAGGCTAGGTTTGGCTCTAAATGCCTGCCGGTGCAGCTACCTATAGGTGCTCACAATGACTTTCAGGGGATAGTGGACCTGCTGACGATGAAAAGCTATACCGATTCTTCGGCGAAGGAGGGTGAAATACCCTCATCATTGCAAACCCAGGCCGAGTCTTTTCGTGAAAAGTTGGTGGAGGCAGTAGTTGAAATTGATGATAGCTTGCTGGAGAAGTATCTGGGTGGGGAGGAACTCGGTCTGGAGGAACTCAGTGATGGCTTACGGCGGTCTGTAGCAACCGGCCAGATAGTGCCAGTCCTTGTTGGCTCAGCCCTACGGAATATAGGGATTAGCTTGCTGCTGGATGCCATAAATAGTTATCTGCCATCGCCTAAAGAGCGGGATGTAGCTGTTGTTGGCGGTTCTGGCAAGCAAGAGACGCTTGAGCCGAGCCAGGATGCTCCGTTAGCTGCCCTGGTGTTTAAGACCAGTGCCGACCCGTATGTTGGCAAACTCACCTACTTCCGGGTTTACCATGGTGCTATTGATAGTAATTCCCATGTGTGGAATGCCGCACGAGGCGAGGCAGAGCGTATAGGTCAGTTGTTTAGCCTGAGAGGTAAGACCCAGGAGCCGGTATCTCAAGTTAGGTCGGGGGACATCGGGGCGGTAGCCAAATTGAGCATAACTGGCACCGGGGACACACTATGTAATCGGGATAAGCCGGTGAAGATTGCTCCTATCTTATTCCCTGAGCCGATTTTTAATGAAGCAGTGTATCCTAAGACCAAGGCTGACCTAGACAAGCTGGGAGTGGCTTTATCCAGGCTGACTGAGGAAGAACCTACCCTTCGGGTACATAGGGATAGTGATACCAGTGAGACCATTCTATCGGGGCTTGGCGAGACTCAACTTGAAGTAGCCGCTGAGAAGATGTTGAGTAAATTCGGTGTGGGTGTCTCCCTGGAGACCCCCAAGGTTCCCTATAGAGAGACTGTTACCATACCAACCAAGGCTGAGTATAAGCATAAGAAACAGACCGGAGGACACGGGCAATACGGGCATGTCCTTTTGGAGCTGGAGCCTTTACCGCGTGGCAGTGGCTGTGAGTTTGCTGCTAGGGTAGTAGGTGGTCGCATACCTAAAAACTATATTCCAGCGGTGGAGAAAGGGGTTAATGAGGCGGTTCACGAGGGGGTTCTGGCTCGTTACCTTGTTACTGACATAAAGGTAACCGTCTATGATGGTAGCTATCACCCGGTTGATTCTTCAGAAATATGCTTCAAAATTGCCGGGGCAGGAGCGCTGAAGAAGGGATTATCTCAGGCACAACCTATCCTTCTCGAACCGATAATGAATATTGCGGTGAGCGTCCCCGAGGATTACACAGGTGATATTATCGGCGACCTCAATACCAAACGGGCTCAGGTCCAGGGTATGAACCCTGAGAATGGAATTAATGTTATTGAGGCTCAGGTACCACTGGCTGAGATTCTGCGTTACGCTATAGACCTGAAGTCAATAACTCAGGGCCGGGGGAGCTTTACCGTAGAGTTTAGCCACTATCAAGAGACGCCCCCCCAAATCACCCAGAAAATTATTTCTGAAAAGCAAGCCGAGAAGGCTTAACTCCGCCAGGGTGTTTAGGAGGGGCACCAGTCTCTCCTTCTCCATTCCCCCTCTCCGATAAGGAGGGAGGAAAATAATCCCTTTACTGTGCCAGCAGCTCCTTGACCTTTTCGGCGAAGGTGGGGAACACCTTTTTCCAGTCGCCGACTACGCCGTAGCGGGCTTCTTTGAAGATATTTGCCTCAGGGTCTTTATTTATAGCTGCGATGCACTTGGAGCTGGAGCAACCTGCCATGTGCTGGCTGGAACCTGAGATGGCTACAGCCAGATAAAAGTCAGGGGTAACAATCTTGCCGGTGAGCCCTACTTGTGATGTGTCTGGCGTCCAGCCATTATCGCAGGCGGGTCGGCTAGAACCAACTGCTCCTTTCAGTTGCTTAGCCAGTTCGGCTAATTGTTCAAAACCTTCAGGCCCGCCAATGCCTCTACCGCCACTGATTACTACCGGGGCGTCCTCCAGCTTTATCCCTTCTACCTCCTCTTTCACCTTCTCCAGGACTTTGGTTCTTATCGCCGATGGGTCTAACCCAGCCTCAATAGTAATCACCTCCCCTTTTCTTGAGGTATCTGGCTCCAGGGGTGACATTACTTTAGCTCTAACCGTAGCTATCTGTGGGTCAGACTCGTAGCTGAAGATAGCCTGGGCATTTCCTCCGTAGACAGGTTTGGTTTGCAAGAGTCGCTTTGAGTCGGGGTCAATAGCCAGAGCCACGCAGTCCATAGTGGCTGCTGTCTCCAACCTGAAGGCTAGCCTGGGTGCCAGGTCACGACCGATGGACGTTTGTCCCAGAAGAACAATCTGGGGCGTTACCTGTTTGACTACCTTTTCCATAACTGATACATAGGAATCTGTCTGGTAGTCTTTAAGCAGTGGGTCATCAACTACATATACCTTATCGGCGCCAAAGGCAATAGCTTCCTGGGCTACACTGCTTACATCACTGCCTACTATTACAGCCGATAATTCCTGCTCCAGGTCATCAGCCATCTTTCTACCGCACCCCAAAAGCTCAGTCGCCATGGCGCTTAGCTTTCCTTCCATAACCTCACCATAAATCATAACACCTTTATATTCAGACATCCGATTTAACCCCCTTAATTTTGACTGCTAAGAAAACTCCTTTTCCGCAGTTTAATTACGCTCTATAGAACTTTGGCTTCCCTGAGTTTCAGGGCTAGATTAGCCCCCGCCTCCTCCAAGCTCTCCCCTTCTATAATCTCGCACTTACCTTCACGAACTGGCTGGAACAGTTTGAGCAGCTTGGTGCGTCGACCGGTAGCGCCAAGCTGGGAGGGTTCAGCCCCTATATCGGCTGGTTTCCAGATAATAGGCTCCTTCCGCTTGGCTCCCATAATCCCTTTAATGGTGGGGTAGCGAGCTTCACCAAGCTCATTGCTTACCGTAATTAAGGCAGGCAGGGATACCTCGACAACCTCGAAGCCATCAGCGGTTACCCGCTCTACCCTTGCCTTACCATCGGTGATATCTATTTTCCTGGCTAAAGTTACACTGGGCAACCCCAGTATCTCAGCGATGCCTGTGCCCACTTGCCCGGTATCCCAGTCGGCAGCCTGCCGGCCGCAGAAGATAAGGTCATACTCACCTACTTTTTTGATAGCCATGGCTAGGGCATAGGCCGTTGACCAGCTATCACCCTCAATATAAGCTTCATCCTCCAGCAGGACAAGCTCATCAGCTCCCATAGATAGTGGTTTCTTTACCACATCCCGTAACAGGTTAATGCCCAGGGTTATCGCCGTGATTTTACCACCCTGGGCGTCCTTAATTCTTAACGCTGCCTCAACCGCATTCTCATCGAAAGGGCTGATTACTGGCGGCACGCCCGGTGGTGGCACCACCTTATTGGCTGAGTCATCAACCTTGAAACTGGCTGGTGGTGCCTCAGGGTCAATTACCTGCTTGCAACAAACAATCATATTCATCGTGTGCCTGTTCCTCCTTCTATTTCTGACTTATTCTTTGACCTTGGGGGGACCCCCAGTTGAATAATTTAGCATCAAACAGGTTCTGCGTCAAGCTGTTTCCCGGGTATTTGTAGAACAAATGGGCTCTGAATGGTGAGCCGCGGGAGGGTATCCGCCCAAGGTGGCCGTGGTATTTTCATCCTGTTCGGTGTATTGCTGATTTAAGGGAAAAGATAGGTTCACCACTCGGTCTATGCCGCTCAAGTCTGGCGTCACTTCTATCTCAGCCAAGGGGAACAGGCTACGCAAAAAGGTGGTTACTGCTCTCCTTTGACCCTGTCCAATCTCCAGGAGCAGGCAGCCCCCGGGACGGAGCTTATCACTTATGCGGGGGCAGAGCTTTCGTATCTTTTCCAGGCCGTCTGAGCCTCCGTTTAGCGCCAGAGAGGGCTCGAAATCCAGCGTGTTTATCTGGGGCAATTCTGATTCCCTAACATAAGGGAGATTGGCTACTATGAGGTCAACAGCCTCAGGTAGGGGGTCAAGCATATCGCCTTCTAAAAGACAAATTCTATTCACCACCCCATGTTTTTGGCAATTAAACAGGGCGACCTTGAGGGCAGCGGCTGATATATCGGTGGCATAGATTTTGGCTCGTGGCAGGCTTAATGCCAGGCTGATGGCAATGGCACCACAGCCAGTGCCAACCTCGGCTATAGTTGGCGCAGCCTGATTTTGAGCCAGTTTGAGAGCCTTTTCTACCAGCAGCTCGCTTTCCGGCCGGGGGATAAGGACGCTGGGGTCAACATAGAAATCAAGCCCGTAGAACTCGCGATGCCCTGTTATGTAGGCGGTGGGCTCATGATTAAGGCGGCGCTCAATCAGGTGCCAGAATTTTTTGTCCTGTTCAGGACTGAGTTCTTGGTCAAAATCTATGTATAGCTGAACCTGGCTTATTTTGACGGCATGCCTTAGCAGTAGCTCAGATTCTAGAGAGGGGTCTTCAATATTATTAGCGACAAAAATTTCCCTGGCACGACTCAGCGCCTGTTTTATGGTCACGCCAGTTGCTCCTGTAGCTGTTTCGCCTGGTCACTGGTGGCTAGGGCATTGATAAGCTGGTCAAAGTCTCCCTCTAGAACTCGGGGCAGGTTGTGGAGGGTTAGACCAATGCGGTGGTCGGTAATGCGGTCTTGAGGGAAATTGTAGGTTCGTATCTTTTCAGCGCGGTCGCCAGTGCCTACCTGGGAGCGGCGTTGTTTGGTCATTGCCTCTTCTTGTTTGCGCCGCTCCATATCCAGGAGTCGAGCTCGGAGTACTGCCATCGCCTTCGTCTTGTTTCTCAGTTGTGAGCGTTCATCCTGGCAGACGGCTACCATGCCTGTAGGCAGATGGGTGATGCGCACGGCGGTGGCTACCTTGTTTACATTCTGCCCCCCGGCACCACCACTGTGGTAGATGTCAATTCTCAGGTCATCAGGTTCGATTGATACCTCCACCTCCTCAGCCTGGGGAAGGACAGCCACCGTAGCTGTTGAGGTATGAATTCTACCTGAAGACTCGGTGACCGGCACTCGCTGCACCCGGTGCGCCCCCCTTTCATATTTGAGCCGACTGAACACACCTTCACCTTTTATTTCAAATATGATTTCCTTAAAGCCACCTATGCCGCTTTCATTAGCATTGATAATATCTATCGCCCAGCCTTTAGACTGAGCATACCGACTATACATGCGGAAGAGGTCAGCAGCAAACAGCCCGGCTTCATCACCACCAGCCCCAGCCCGGATTTCCATAATGATGTCTCTCTTATCACTATCATCCTTGGGTAAGAGGGCAAGTTTCAGCTCCCCAAGCAGATGCTCCAGTTGCGACTCAAGGTTTTCTATCTCTTGCTTGACCAGAGTCGTCATCTCTTCGTCCAGCCTGCCCTTCAGCATTGCCCTTGTTTCTGCTAAGGACTTGGAGGTTGCTTTATATTCCCGATACTTTGTTACCACGCTTTCAATACTGGCTCTTTCCTGAGCCAGCTTCTGTAATTGCTTCGGGTCGGAGGCTATCTCAGGCATAGCGATTTGCTCTTCCAGCTCCTGGTAACGCTTGTCTATCTGCTCTAATTTATCCCACATAATGAATGGCTCCTACTGACAATTATAGCACGGGCACGGGTAGCACTCAAAGCAAAAGAATAAGGAGAGAGATTGGTTATATAAGCGGAGAGTTTTATGTTTTGGCTTGCACGGTTGTCCCTGGCTGGATTCGGCTACCTAGTTCAAGTTTACAACCACTGACCACAGTTACGTTATCACCAAGCACTGCTTCCTCACCAACGCTGCCCGAATTGAGGCAGCAATTATCAGCTAAAATAGAGTTTTTTAGGTAAACTCTTGCTCCCAGCCGAGCATTTCGCCAGATAATAGAGCCTTCAATCACGCTACCTTCCAGGATGGTGCATCCAGTTCCAATAACCACCGGTCCGGTTAGCTTCACCTGGCACCCGATAGAGCAGTTAGCTCCTATCACTGCCGGCCCCTTGATTTGAGCTGTAGGATGGATATCGCATTGCTCTCCAACGAGCACCTCCTCACCCGGGGCAAGGGCATACTGCCTACATTTACCGCTCAGCAGGTCCCGATGTAGCTGGAGGTATTTTTCTGGAGTGCCCATATCCAGCCAGTAGGCTGAAGAAGAATAAGCATACATTGGTTCTCCCTGGGCTAAGAATTGCTGAAACGTTTCCCTCTCGATACTGACTTCCATTTGGGGCGGTATTTGAGCCAGCACTTCAGGCTCCAGGACATAGGCGCCGGCATTTATCATATTGGTGGTTACTTCATCCCAGCTAGGCTTCTCTAGAAAACGGGTAATTCTGCCCTGAGCGTCAGTTTCTATTAGGCCATAGGCGGTGGGGTCATCTACCGGGGTAACAGCGATAGTTGCCTTTGCCTCTCTTTCCCGGTGGAAGTCTATCATAGCCGTAATATCCAGGTCGGTAAAAATATCGCCGTTTAGCACCAGAAAGGTCTCATCCAGATACCTTTCAGCATTCTTCACCGCTCCGGCTGTTCCCAGAGGAGTATCTTCAATAGAATAATAAAGCCTGACCCCAAACTGGCTACCGTCACCAAGATAACCCTCGATAGGCTGTGCCAGATGACCTTGAGCCAGGATTATATCCTTTATTTGATGCCTGCCGAGGTGGTGGATAACATGCTCTAAAAATGGGACATTAAGCACGGGAACCATAGCTTTTGACATATTACAGGTAAGGGGGCGTAGCCTGGTTGCCTCACCACCTATCAGGATAACTGCTTTCATCGCTATTCCATTCTGCTCCCTTGACAAATAAGCGGCAACTAGACTAATTTTAGCACACTCTGACTATCTGGGGGCAACTTGGGTTGAAAGTAGTTAGCTGGCAGCACCCCTCCTGAGGGTAATAGCCGCCAGGGCTGATATGATAATAGCAAAGCCAATCAGCACCGCTAGCTCGAGTCCGACATCGAGCAAGCTCCTGCCAGCGAGCATAATATCCCGGAGCCCATCCACGGCGTAGGTCAGAGGTAGTATTACCGATAGCCACTGCAGGTAATCGGGCATTTGCTCCACAGGCCAGATAACCCCACAAAGGAATATCTGGGGGATTATGATTAACGGGATGAACTGAACCATCTGGAACTCGTTGCGGGCAAAGGTTGATATAAATATACCTAGATTAACCGCTCCGGCTATTATCACGACTTGAAACACGAAAATCTGCCATAAGTCCCCATAGTAGTGGACATCCAGTACATAAATAGTGAACAGCAGTATAATTAAGGTCTGGGTCAGGGCAAATATAAAAAAGCCAAATAGATAGCCAACCACTATGTCTAGGCGTGATACTGGTGATGCCATCAAGCGTTCCATAGTGCCCTGAGAGCGTTCCCTCAGGAAGCTAATCCCGGTAAGCAGAAAGCTGAAGAATAGTGCCAGTGTTGCCAGTAGTGCCGGGGCTATATAATCCAAAACATTACTTTCGGGGAAGCTCAAACCGATGAGTGTCATTACCACCAGCGGCACCACCACAATCAGAGCCATTGTTCTGCGGTCTCGTATTAGCTGTTGTATAATCCTGGCGGCAATGGTAAGCGCTTGGTTAGGAATCACTGCTATCCTCACGGTGTTCTCGTACTAGCTGGCGTAAAATTCTGGCGGCGCTGGTAAATACCTGACCAGGGCTCATTTCTGTCCTCGTGATGTATGAAGAATAGAAAGGCGTCTTCTAGCGTGGCTCCGGGTTGTCCGGTAGCTTGCTGTAGCTC
>CAZMUD010000036.1:10807-12394 GCA_964569715.1 uncultured Dehalococcoidales bacterium
ATAGAAAGGCGTCTTCTAGCGTGGCTCCGGGTTGTCCGGTAGCTTGCTGTAGCTCGCCGGGAGTGCCCTGGGCAATGACCTTGCCATCACGCATAAAGGCAAGGCGGTCACAGTGGGCAGCGTCATCCATAGTGTGACTGGAAATAATTAGGGTAATGCCCTGTTGGGTCAGGGCAGCAAAGTGCTCCCAGAAGGTAACCCTTAGCTCAGGGTCAAGACCAACAGTAGGCTCATCAAGGAAAAGCAGGGGTGGGTTATGAACTACGGCGCAAGCCAGGCTAACCCTTTGCTTCATTCCCCCACTCAGCTTTAGTATAGAGTCTTTACGACGCTGCCACATATTAACCAGCTTAATAGCTTCTTCCACCCGTTGAGCTCGCTCATGCTTGTTGCTTAGTCCGTAAATCTGGGCAAAGAAGTTCACATTCTGCATAACCGATAGCTCAGCGTAAAGAGAATGGAGTTGTGGCATGTAGCCGATATTGTGGGTTGTCTTTCTGGAGGGTGTCTGTCCCAATATCTGGACATTGCCGGATTTTGGCTTCAGCAGACCGACCAGTAGCCGAATAAGCGTAGTTTTTCCGGCACCGTTGGGTCCAAGTAATCCGAAGCTTATACCGGCAGGCACCTTCAATGACAGCCCATCAAGCGCCTTTATGTTATTGTAGCTGAAAGATGCCTTATTTATCTCAACCGCTAGCCCGGTAAAGTTCTTCTCTGCCATAGTCGTAAACAAGGATACAGCGAACTGTCGGGTAAAATCAAGCAGGTTTGCACTTAGGAAGGTTGAAGGGGGTGGGTTGGCAAAATGTATGCCATAGGCTAATATGGAGTCAGTATGGCTCTGGTAGACTTGGCAGTAGCTACAGGGAAAGGCAAACTGAGATGAGAAAACGAATAGCTAACCTGACCTCCAATATCCTGAATCCTTTCTGGCTAAGTCTGGCAATAATCTTGCTACTTTCATTTGTCTCAGCACCCAGCACACTTGACGCCCTTAAGTGGGCATTTATTGCAATGGCGCTGAGTGTATTGCCAGTTTTTTTGATTATTGTTTACCTGGCTCTAAACGGCAAGCTTGATGCCGTCTTCGCCAATGTTCGCGGGCAAAGAACTAAGATTTACCTGGCGGCAGGTCTTTGTGCTGCTGTGGGCTGTATTATCCTCTCTTATCTTGAGGCACCACCAATACTGGTGGCAGCATTTACCGCCGGACTTTCAGCGGTAGTCATATTTATGTGTATAAATCTGTGGTGGAAGATAAGCCTTCATACCGCCTTTGCCGCTGGTTCGGTAACAGTGTTGATTATGTTGTACGGCTGGATAGCTGCGGTAACTGTAGCGGTAGTCCCTTTAACAGCCTGGGCAAGGGTAGAATTGGAGCATCACTCACTAGCTCAGGTAGCTACTGGTGCTCTTCTGGCAACTTTAATCGTGGTTGTGGTCTTTTCTCCGTTTCTTCTGGCTTAAGTCTATTCGTTGCTGACACCACCGGCCGATGTCTCAGGGATATTCTCAGGTGCACAAACAAATTGGCTCCCCGAGTAGGACTCGAACCTACAACCTAGCGGTTAACAGCCGCTCGCT
>CAZMUD010000037.1:0-11683 GCA_964569715.1 uncultured Dehalococcoidales bacterium
TAGGGCCAGGAGATGATGCTTCTGTCTTCCAGATGCCAGGGAGTGAAGGGTATTTTGTGGCGAAACAAGAAAGCCATTGTTCTCCCTGTGTCCCCAGGCCTTATGATGCTGTTGCCACCGGAGCTGGCGGTGCCATGAGAGATATCACTGCCATGGGAGCCAGGCCTATTTTCCTCCTAGATTTCATAGGAACCAGACCATTAGAAAAGGAAGTGTTAGTAGGACCTTGCGGTTTCGCGGGCAAATGCACCTGCGGGAAATGCAAAGTAATGACCAGCCAACAAAGGCTTAACCTGATGGTTCAGGGGTTAAGAGACATGTGTGCCGCTATGGATGTTTTCATTATTGGAGGGGGCCTTTCTACCTCTTTTACTGATATTGTCCCAGCAGCAGTGGTGGCAGTAATTGGCAAGTTAGTTACTGAAAAACCGCTTACTAAACCAGCCAAAGTAGCTGGAGATAAGATTATTCTTATTGGTGAAACCTCCGATGATGGGAATGACACCTTATTTAGAGCGGGATTAGTATCAGAGATGCGGCCAGCTGAAGCTCTCTTTGAGGAAGAAAGGACGACTTTGGAAGCCTGTTTAGCTGCCTTTCAGACAGGCAAGATTCATGCGTGTTCTGATCTGGGAGCGGCCGGTATCGGAGCCGCCGTCTGCGAATCAGCCAGATACGGTGGTTTTGGAGCAAAAGTCGATTTATCGGCAGTTCCAGTTAAAGTCGAGGGGCTTACTGCAGAGGAAATCCTCATTTGCGAGACTCAAGCGAGGATGGCTCTTCAAGTTTCTCCAGCAGATGCCGATGAAATAATGGGGGCTATTCAATCCAAGAACGGAATTGCTGCCATAATCGGTGAGATTACTAATGACGATAAAGAAGTGTTTGAATACAGGGGGCAAACCGTAGCCACTATCCCCAATAAGCCCTCTAAGGAAATTTTGGAGAGCTTGAAAGGAGGGAATTAATCATGCCGCGGGAGTATAGTCAGGCCGGGGTGGACTATACAAAGATTGAGCCCTTCAAACAGGCAATGAAGGCAATAGGGAAGCGCACTCTGGATTTTCCTAATCGACGGGGAGTCTATATTGACGAAGAGGCAGGCGATGTCTTTGAGTATCGCGGCCCGCACAAGCCATTATGGCACGTGATTCAAGAAGGTCTTGGAAACAAAAACTGGATAGCTGAATGGATGTATCAGCACGCCGGCACAGGAAGAACATATTACGAAGGTATCGGCATAGATACTGCCCTGATGGCAGTAGTTGATGTGCTCCGTCGAGGTGCACTTCCGGTGGCTTATACTGACGAAGTGGCAGCTGGGGATAGCGATTGGTTTAAAGATGAATCTCGCGCTCAAACTCTGGCTGAAAGCTTTTATCAAGCCTGTGAAATGTGCGGGATGGCGCTACTAGGCGGAGAATCACCGGCGCTTCACTATCTGGTTAAAGCTGAATTGCCTGTAAAAAGCGCTCCTTCTCTGAGTGGAAGTGTAACCGGTATCATTACCCCACCGGAAAGACTAATCGCCGACTGTGAGCTTCAAGTCGGGGACCATATTATTGGTGTAACCTCTTCCGGTCTTCATGCTAATGGGGTCTCTTTAGTGATTAAAAGAGCCTTGACTTTGAAAGACCAATTCCTCCACCTGCTTCCTAATGGCCAGACTCTGGGAGAAGAAGCACTCATTCCAACCCGTTCCTATGTAGCGCTGGTTGAAGCCTTGCTCGAAGCCGGAATCCATATTCATGCGTTACTTCCGGGCACTGGCGACGGAGTTGGCAAAATTGCTTTTGACAAACGCCCGCTCACTTACCGGATTCGGCGCTGGGTAGAGGTTCCTCCGCTTTTCCAGTTTATGCGAGAGCTTGGCGTGGCTTTAGAAGATTGCCTCAAAACTTTTAATTGGGGGATTGGCTTTTATATCTTTGTTCCCGAAGAGGGAGTTGAACGGATTTTGGAAATCGGTCAAAAAACAGGGTATGAACTTTGTGACCTTGGCGAGGTTGAAGAGGGAGAACGTTGTGTAGTTTTTGAGCCTGAAAAAATCACTCTTCCGCCACCGGGTGAGTAAGTTGTTTATACTGATTTTCTCCGAGCTGTCTGACGAATCGCAGGAATGTCGGCAAGGGGTTGGGATTTGAGAGTGAGCCGCGGAGGACTCGAACCTCCAACCTAGGCATTAAGAGTGCCTTGCTCTGCCAGTTGAGCTAGCGGCCCATACTATCTATGCTAGAGCTTTTGGCAAATACTTGGCTAACATCTTCTACTGTTTGCCTGCCCTAGCCTTTCACTCACTATTTTAGGATGAATGCCGGCTTTTAGCAAGAGGTTGGCATGACTATTTCCGAGGTATGGAAGCCAGCGACCTTTGTTATTGTTGCTGACGACACATTCTACTCAGTGCTATCAGGTGCTGTTTTTAGCAGGTCAGATTCCAGTGCAAGAATATGCTCAGTCAGGGTTGGTATCAGGTTGTGGTCGGTAACATCGAGGCGCAGGGGAGTGATGGATATCAAACCCATATTAATAGCCCAGATATCGGTTCCCTCTTCGATTCCGAGCTCGGCTACTTTGTGGATACCTCGGGAGTAACTCAGGCTACTGCTGCCCTGGACCTCAGCCAATTTAACATAACCATTGGAGGCAGTCCTTGTGATAACAACGCCCTTGATTTGTTCCAGAGGAATATTGGGCACATTGGTGTTTAGAATAGCTCCGGTCGGCATCTTGCCACTTTTTACACTTAGCGCCAGGTATTCAGCAACTTTAGTGATGACATCGAAGCGTGGTTCTTCTTCCCGACTCTGAGTAGCCAGGGATAGCGCTATCGATGGTATCTTGCGAAAATAACCCTGCAGTGTGGCCATGACAGTACCTGAATAGAGGATGTCGCTGCCTACATTGGGACCGAGGTTAATGCCAGAGGCGATAAGGTCGGTGTGTCCTTGAGCTAATCGGCGTAAACCCAGTATCGCGCAGTCACTGGGGGTGCCTCCGATAGCATAGGCGCGAACTTCTTGGCTGGGGGGTGATACTTCGACAACGCTCATACCGCTGTGGAGTGAGACCGATGTGCCGACTCCGCTTTGCTCTTTATCGGGAGCTACAATCAGTGTTTCCCCTACCCGGCTCATGGCTTCAGCCAGAGCCCAAATGCCAGGTGAATCGATGCCATCGTCATTGGTGACCAAAATCTTCATACGCTCCTCTACTGGGTCAATTTGAATTTCCCCATATTATACTACGCAACTCACCCAGTGAGCACTTTTACTTGATGCTGTCTCTCAGGTCCTGCCGGTTGGTTATGGCGGCAACCGTGTTTAGAAAATCCTTCAATGAGTCACTTTGGGCTCTCAGCTTCTTTAATTCAAGCCCGATTGGACTGATAAAGGCTGGTCTATCAGCATAGGTGCCATGAAAGGCAAAGTAGGCTTGATTCAGTTTTCTAATATAGTAGCCCATCGAGGCTAGATATTGCCGTTTCTGTTCCATAAATTCCTCAGCCTGTTCAATTTCTCCCCGGGCCAGGTAGATATCAACTGTTTTTCTTATTTCTCTCATCTCCCGGTTAAAATCAAATTCCGGCTTCGCTGCCTGCTTTTGATTAGCACCATTTTCATACTCAGAGTAGTATTTTTCATATACCATAGCGCCAATCTCTTTGCTGACCATACTGGCTAGGGTTTCATTCATAGTGGCAATTTCGTAATCTCTGGACAGGCCAGTTAAATCAAGTAGGTAAAGAAATCCCAATGGCTTGAACGCCAGATATTGATGCAGCCACTCCTCAGTGATTGTATCTATAGTAAACCGCAGACTAGCCTCATTGGTGACGAAGGCGGGATATGTCGCCCCCAAGCCACCAAGCCCTACCACCAATGAGGAGACACCTAACTCATCGGCCCTGGCTTCAATATCCTCTATTTCCTCAAGGATAAGACTCGGCTTAAGGGTAATTTCCCTCATAGTCTCTATTCTGTCTCTAGGCGAAATCGCCAGCAAATAGGGTGTTTTCTCTAGTTTGAAATTTACTGGTGGGAAGTTAACTTTTAACTCTATGATTGGGTTAAAGATATCCTGCTGAGTTAGGGTGTCTCTTATTTGCTTCTCTATTATTCTCTCTACCACGCCGGCTAAAGCTGTTTTTCTCTCTTGTAACCTGTATAGCTCAGCCTCAAGCAAGGCTAGGTCATTCTCCTCATTGCCAGTATCGGCTGATTCTATTTCTGACTTTAAGGTTTTTATTCGCTCGGTGGAGGAAAAATACTCGGTGACCACACCTATTTCGTCATCAATCTTTTCCTGCCTGCCGAAAATCCATTGATTTAGTTCGTGTGGTATAGCTCTTGACTCCCACCCGGCAATACTGAATAGGTATGGTTTCACTATCGAGTTCAGGTGAGCATCGAAATCTCGGCTAGGAGCGCAACTGCCACTTAACAAACAAACCAGTAGTAAACCCGTAAAGATGATTGGTTTCATTCACATAAAGATTAAGAGCTAGTCTCGGCTAAACCTCGGGCTCTTCGGCAAGTCCTATCCTGGCTGTAGCTTGAGCCAAATCCCAGGCATAGTCATAAAGGTGCATGCCCTTGCTCATGGCGATAAGTTCTCCGTCATCAACCCCTATCTCGCTGGACATATATTCCTTTAGTAGCTGGATGGCAGCCAGGTTGGATGGAAAGCCGGCCCATAAATCCCACGACCGGAAATAGACGATAAAATTAAGCCTACCATCACGGATTCTGGTATCTATTGCTCTCAAACAGGGGGGGTCTGATAAGTCAATGGACTGGCTATCACCTACCGCCATAAAAGCCTGATTGGTATTATAGCCGTCTTCTTTATACATTTTGATTACTTTAGGTATCTGCTTTTCCAAATAATGGCCGTAGGTATACTGCTCCCCCTCGGCTTTATGTGCCGTCATAAGGTAAGGAAGGTAGCTTTCTATATACTCCATAGAGGTGGGTGGTGGCACACCCTGCGGCACATCGGGTATCAAAGGCCTTGTTCCGGGATACCTGACCTGGACAACCACAAAGTCAAGCTCCTTGCGACGCTGACCAACATAGCTCCCTCGCTCAATCTTATACTCATAGCCTTCGGTCAAAGTCTTGCCCAGGCAAAGAAACCATGCCTCGGAGAGGTCTCTAGCCACTACTTTCTCAATATTCACTGTATAAAATCCCCTCTATCGCCCCTTCCTGAAAATGCTAAAAAATCTATCCTCATACTCCTCAAACAAGCCCCAGCGCTCAAGCTCCTCCTGTAACTCACCAGGCTCACTCTCTCCCTTCATAACCTTCTCGAAAAGCTCATCAATCCTTACTCTAGCGTCAAGTGGGATACCAGCTGCATCTATATTCAGCAGCCCTCGGCTCCCCATTTGCCTTAGATTTTCTTGTAGAGAGCTATTGGTCACTTCGGAGATAAACTTCATTAGTGACACATCCCAAAGCTCATCTTCACCCTTAATAATTGCCGCTAGCGGGTCACCACGCTTATCAATCTCAGCATTTAGCTTATCTACCACTGACAGCAAATTCTCAGATACAATGGTAAGCTCTTTAGGCTCATTCTTGTAAGTATAAAACAACCCACGGATATTTGAACCGTGTTCTTTCATTAATGCCTCAAAATATTTGCTAGCTTCTGAGCTAAATCCTTCAAGCCGGGAAAGGTAATAGGGTGTGACAATCCTTGGTCTTTCGGCAGTTACCCTGCCCTCTCTAACCACGGTCTCGGTGATATTTTTTATCAGCTCAGAGTAAGCCGGTTTAGTAACCAGGTAATAATATATGTTGGTAGTGCCGAAGGTGTATAGGCTCTGCTTCGGCGCTCTTAATATCTCTGTGTGCTTAACTGCGTCTCTAATCCGCTCGTCCTCAATCCCCATTATCGCTTTCCTTGCGCAACTGGCTTCTTCTTACTGTTTAAGCTATAGTTGACAGCTCCTGCTTGTATTCGCCTAAAAGGCTAAGGTATTGTGAGTCTAGCTGAGTCTGGAGCTTGTGCCATTCCTGTTGAAACTGTGGCTGTTTTTCCACATCTATTTTCGCTCCCATCAGTGGACCTAGCTGCTGTTGAACTGCTTGTTGAATCTTGGCTTCAAGTTCAGTCTTTAGTGACTGGTAAGCCTCTTTTCTCTGCTGCTCACCCTGCTCGGCATAGTGGTTGAAGAGGTACCTTATCCGGCTGTAAACATTCTCTACGCTCACCTTATTGCTCTTCAGGAGCTTCACACCGTCCATTGCTCTTTTATTGTTTCTTTTGGCTATATCGTTCTTGGGCAGACTAATATTTCTGATTAGTATCTCGGCTGCACCCTCTGTAATGTATTTTCTTACATTTTCCTGATACTGGCTCAGCTCAGCTACTAAGTTACAATTTTCCTTCAGGTATCTGGCTGCCAGTTCTTCTCCTTGTGGAACATACTTCCATTTTAGGCGCTCCTCCTCAGTCGCCTCACCTAGCTTTCCCACCTTTTCCATAGCTATCTCAAGAGCACTCTTTATATCGTTACCCATCTGAGTCCCCAACTACACTTTAATACTTAAACTACTCCTATAACAATTATACTAAATAGCCAGTAAAGTTCAAAGTTTCCTAACGGGACTTTAGATTAGAGATGTTTATCTACCTCACCCCCTTTATCCCCCTCTCCTTCAAAGGAGAGGGGGAAGGAGAAGAAAGAGGGGCTAACGCCCCTCTTAAACACCCCCAAAATAGCAAGAATCATACTGCCGCTAGTTAGTCCCTCTTAGGCACCTGCTTAAGTCAGGGTACTACCTTATCAATGGAGAGTTGAAGAGAGGCGAAGCCTCAAATACATTACAGGGAGTTTAAGAGGGACGAAGTCCCTCTTCAGAAAAAATCTTCCCCTTCCCCTTATCAAGGGGAAGGGGATAAAGGGGATAGGGTCACCTAATAAAAGCTAAAGGGGGATAGGTTGCTAGACAATCTCAAACAGTTTGTGTTTACTATGGCAGATGATATAATTATTTGAGGATTTGTATGGAGAAGGGGTTTGAAATCATAAATCATACGGCTGATGTGGGCATTATCGCCTATGGTGCCGATATGAATGAGGCATTTGCCAATGCGGCTAAAGCTTTGTTTAGTCTGATAACCGAGCTTGATGACGTGGAAGAGGCTATGCATCGAGATATAGAGCTAACCGCCCCTGACCAGGAAAGCCTGCTGGTGGAATGGTTAAACGAGCTTATTTATCTATTTGATACTGAGAATATGCTCTTTAAGAGGTTTGATGTTACCCAGCTTAGCCAGACGCAGCTTAAGGCTAGAAGCTATGGGCATAAAGTAGATAGTTCAAAGCATAAACTAAAAACGGGGGTCAAGGCAGCCACTTACCATATGCTGAAGATTGACAAAAGTAACGGCGGTAAGGTTCAGGTGCTGTTTGATATCTAAGGGGGAGAAGAAAATGCCAGCACCGTGGCAGGGAATACTGAAGAAGATAGATGACTACCGCTGGGAGATTCCACAGAGCTATAAGGCAGGTATGTTCGTACCCGGCTTAATCTTTGCCAGCGAATCCATGCTCGACCATATCTGGGAGGAGCAGGTTTTTCAGCAGGTAGCTAATGTGGCTTTCCTCCCCGGTATTGTCGGTCATTCACTGGCGATGCCTGATATTCACTGGGGTTATGGCTTTCCCATAGGTGGGGTAGCTGGCACCAGGGTAAAGGATGGTGTGGTATCGCCTGGGGGCGTCGGTTTTGATATTAATTGCGGTGTCCGACTCTTGCGGACAAATCTTACCGAGGAAGAAGTAAGACCTAAAATCGAACAGGTAGTTGCTGAGCTTTATACCAACATTCCTTCGGGGCTAGGTTCTATGGGCAAGCTAAGGGTGAATGAAAAAGAACTGGATGAGGTCCTGGTGAAGGGTAGCCGGTGGGCGGTAGAAAAGGGTTATGGTGAGGCCGGGGATATTGTAGTTACTGAAGACTCAGGCTGCATTAAAGGGGCTAACCCCGATAAGGTAAGTGGTAAGGCTAAGAAGCGTGGTGTTCCACAGCTAGGAACTCTGGGTTCGGGGAATCACTTTCTGGAGGTAGCGGTGGTGGATGAAATCTATGACCATAATGCCGCCAGAGTTATGGGTATCAGTGATGCTGGGCAGGTGCTTGTCTTGATTCACACTGGTTCCCGAGGCTTTGGACACCAGGTCTGTACTGATTATGTAGCCTTGCTCGGCGAGGCGGTGAAAAGGTATGGCATCAACCTGCCCGACCGCCAGCTTGCCTGTGCCCCGGTGCAATCACCAGAAGGACAGGACTATCTAGCAGCTATGGCTTGTGCCGCTAACTATGCCTGGACTAACCGCCAGTGCATCACTCACTGGACTAGAGAATCCTTCATTAAGGTCTTTGGCAAGAGCCGGAGGGAACTGGGACTGGAGCAGGTTTATGATGTGGCTCACAATATTGCCAAGATAGAGGAATACACGGTCAACGGTAAGAAGCACACCCTTTGTGTTCACCGCAAAGGGGCAACCAGAGCTTTCCCGGCCAAGCACCCTGACATTCCTCTTATTTACCGGGATATAGGTCAACCGGTTCTCATTCCCGGGGATATGGGACGCTATTCCTATGTAGCCGTGGGCACCGAGATAGCTATGAAGGAGACCTTCGGCTCCACCTGCCACGGCGCCGGCCGGGTGCAGAGTCGCTCGGCGGCTAAGCGCAGCCTTAGAGGTGCCGATGTTGCCCAAGCACTGGCTGCCAGGGGAATTACAGTCAAGGCAGGTAGCATGGCTTCACTGGCTGAGGAAGCCTCGGAAGCCTATAAGGATGTGGCTGAGGTAGTTGATGTGACCCACAAGGCAGGCATCTCCCTTAGAGTGGTCAGGTCAGTACCTATGGGCGTAGTCAAAGGATAGAAGGATGTATTTTAAAAATTCTATTGATGCAATAGGTCATACTCCGCTGGTGGAAATGGCTCAAATGAGTCCAGATAGTAAGGTGAAAATCCTGCTCAAGCTGGAGGGACAGAATCTGGGCGGGAGTGCCAGCATTAAGGACCGGGTAGCAAAATATATGATAGAGAAGGCGGAGCAGAGTGGAGAGCTAACCAGGGACAAAATCATCATTGAGCCTACCAGTGGCAATACCGGGATAGCTCTGGCTTGGCTGGGGTCTCTAAAGGGCTATAAAGTTACCATTGTTATGCCGGACAGTATGAGCCTGGAAAGGCGGCAGCTTCTAAAAATCTATAAAGCCGAGCTTATTCTTACTAAAGGGGCTCTCGGGATGGAGGCTGCTATTGACAAGGCAAGGGAACTAGCAGCTAAAGACCATAGATACTTTATGCCTGACCAGTTCTCCAATCCAGCCAATCCATTGGCTCACTACGAGACCACCGGTGCCGAGATAATGGAGGATTTTCCATATAATAAGATTGATGCGCTGGTTGCTGGCATCGGTACTGGAGGCACTCTAGTTGGCATTGCCCGGCGGTTAAAAGAGAAATACCCTGATATCAAGGTGTTCGGCGTTGAGCCTCCTTCTGGTGATAGTATCCAGGGCTTAAAGTGCCTCGAAGGACTGAAAGAGATTCCACCTTTTCTGGATTTAAGCCTTATTACCGAGAGGGCTTTTGTTACCAGCCAGCAGGCAGTGGAAGCTACCCGGCAGTTGCTGGAGAAAGAGGGGATTTTTGCCGGTTTATCTTCAGGTGCTGTAGTCCACCAGGCGATTAAGGTTGCTCAGGAGATGGACGAGGGCAATATAGTGGCGGTGCTGGCGGACGGGGGGTGGAAATACCTCAGTATGGACTTCTGGAACAAAAGCTAATTAGATATGGGCTGGGTTCGGCGAAGATAAATAAGCCAGTTATCAAGGGAAGTTTGAAGAGGCTTCGCCCCTTCAAACCATATACTCCCCCTCTCCTTAGTACTTTCCTTCTTTAAGTTCCATAATTACAGGCGCAAAGAAACCACCCCCACTCTATGTAGGGCTTGTCTTGCTGCTTGATTTAAGGCTATTCTTCCTATGTTTACTTTTCGAGGCCTATATTTATCAGCGCCTTTCCTGCAGCGATAAGAGCCACTGGTGCCACCAGAGCAGCAAAGTTCACAAGCATGCTGGTAACTGCTTCACCTATGCCCAGAACTGTAATGGGAGCGAAGGCAGCTGTCATTGCCAACAGGGCTATGGTAGCAAGAAGCAAGGTATTAATTTCTTTGGCACCAACAGCATAGATGACACCGATTATGAGACCTAAGACTGCCAAGACCAAGCTAACGACGGCATTTGCAGGAGCTACTAAACCTCCAATAACAGCTAGTACTAAGCCCAGGATAAAGAGAATAAAACTGATCAATCCCCAAGTCTTCATGAGCTAACTACCTCCCTTTATTTTGTTACCTCGTATATCTAGGGTGGCGAAGTATAGCATAAGCATTTTGGGCTGTCAAGACTTAGCCCAATTTTCTAACAGGAATCTCAGCTTTTCGCTGGGGCATTACTTAGCTTTATGCTTTAATAGCCAGTATTCTACACTGTCAGCCAGTGCCAGCCAGCTAGCCTCTATGATATTGGTGGAGCTACCCACTGTTGTCCATTCTTCAACCCCGTCGCTGGACTCAATAAGCACGCGAACCTGGGATTCGGTGCCAATACTTTCTTCAAGGATGCGAACCTTATAATCAATCAGCTTGACGATGGCTAAGCTGGGGTAGAACTGCAGTAGTGCCTTGCGTAATGCCTGGTCCAGGGCATTGACCGGACCATTACCTTCGGCCGCAGTATGCATAACTTCGTTGCTCACCCTTACCTTTAGCATTGCCTCGGATAGCGTCTCTTCCAGGTTCTTTTGGGTAGGTGGGCGCCGTTTCTTCTCAACTACCACCATATAATCAACCAGCTCAAACAGTGGTTGGTAATCAGGCCTGGCTCGGTGGAGCAGCAGTTCAAGAGAGGCTGCGGCAGTCTCATACTGGAAGCCACGACTCTCCAGCCGCTTAATCTGGTCCACCAGCTTCTGTGTTTCCTTACCTTCTGATGGTAAATCTATGCCCAGTTCCTTTGCCTTGTAGATAATATTGCGTTTGCCCGATAGCTCGGAAACCACTGCCCTTTGCCGATTACCTACCTGCTCTGGGTTTAAATGCTGATAGCTGTCTGCCCACTTGGTCAGGCCGGAAACATGAAGACCAGCCTTGTGGCTAAAGGCACTGGCTCCGACATAGGGTAAGAAGGGGTCGGGAACGAGATTAGCTGCCTCACTGACAAAGCGGGCTATCTCGGTTAATTTAGCCAATTGCTCATTAGAAACACAATCAATACCCATTTTTAGCTTCAAATTGGGGATGATGGAACAAAGATTAGCGTTGCCACAGCGTTCACCATAGCCATTGATGGTGCCCTGCACCTGATTGGCTCCCGCTTGAACCGCTGCTAGAGTGTTAGCCACTGCCGATTCAGCATCATTATGAGCATGAATGCCTAGGGGCACACTAGTCAATCTCTTGGCTGCCTCAACGGCGGCTGTTATCTCGTCAGGTAGTGTGCCTCCGTTGGTATCACAGAGCACCAGACAATCAGCTCCGGTCTCGGCAGCTACTTCCAGAGTGCGTAGGGCATAATCAGGGTTGGTCTTAAAGCCATCAAAGAAGTGCTCGGCATCAAAGAAAACGGTAAGCCCCTTTGCC
>CAZMUD010000038.1:0-11141 GCA_964569715.1 uncultured Dehalococcoidales bacterium
AGCCGTGCCTTGAGGAAATGGTCAGAAAACAATCCACGGTTTTGAAACCATAATCCTGCCTCATCGGGCGAGCTAGGACTCTTTGTTAAAGCTTCAGCCATTAACTTAGGCTCCCATACTACTGATCATTAGGAGACTCAAACACTTGTTTTATGTTTATTGTAGTGAGAGGAATCCTAAAGGTCAAGGCGAACAATTAAATTGACTACCTTGGAAATTCTGAAGAAGCGGTAAACTAATTGCACATTCTAGCGTATCGTGTAATCCCAATAGTATGACAGACAGGGGAAACCTTCTGAAATTCCAATATTGATGATACTCACTGAAGAGGAAAGACAAATTATAGAAGCTTCCGTAAGCAAACCTTAAAGCCACCTCAATAAGCCCTTCTTTTGAGAAGCGACTGAGCAATATAATACAAAGAAAGAATATCTCTGGAAAGGCATTCGGCAAGGAAATTGCCCTGCTGTCCCCTGAAGTGCCCGGAGGCAAGAACAACTTAACATAACTGGAAAAACGAATCACGCCTGTTACGCTCGAATCGTTTCCCAAAATTTTTTTATCAATGCGCCAGCGGTAGAAAAACTTGCCTGTGTTATTCCTTCTTCAGAAACTGCTTGGCTTCCTCACCGAACCCGGCACCGCTGCCTGCACCAAGGCATATATCGGTTTCCATCCGAAGCCCTACATCGAGTGGAGTTGACAGGGTAAGATTGGCTGCCCTCTTGGCTCCTTGAACAATACGGGGATTGAGTTTGGCTATCTCCTCGGCCAGCTTCCTGGCTTCGGTCATTAGCTGCTCCTTCGGATATACATGGTCTACCAGCCCAACCCGCAGTGCTTCAGCCGCATCGATTCTCCGTCCGGTAAAAATCAGCTCCTTAGCCATGCCGAGTCCCACTATTCTGGGTAGCCGCTGCGTGCTTCCCAAATCAGGGAGAACCCCAAACTGAATCTCGGGAAGCCCAAACACAGCCGTATCACAAGCCAGGCGCATATCACAGCAAAGGCTAAACTCCAGAGCCGCTCCCAGGCAGTAGCCATTTATGGCAGCTATCACTGGAACGGCTAACTCTTCATACATGGTAAATATCATTTTCAAGTTGTATAGACGGTCATAGCCCTCTCTGTAATCTGAAAACACTGCAGCCCCGCCTCCTCCTGAAGCCACCATCTTCAAGTCTATCCCGGCAGAAAATGCTTTCTCACCAGCACCAGTTACGATGACGACCCTCACGTCAGGGTTTCCCTTGATGCCTTGTGCCGCCTTCTGAAGACCCATAAAGCCATCAGCGTTTAAAGCATTCAATGCCTCTGGCCGGTTCAACAGCACTGTGGCAATTGTTTCCTCAATATCCAGCCGAACAGCGTCCTGGTTGCTCATCGTTTCACTAAACCCTTCTTTAAATTATTTTTTCAGCTAACTATCATAATATCCACAAGCTGCACAAGTCAAACTGGCCACTTTCAACCACTCCCTGCCAATGCTATAATAACTATGAATGGATATTCTGTCCGAGCTTAATCCAGCACAAAGGGAAGCAGTAGAGGCGATTGGGGGACCGGTGCTGATTCTAGCCGGTCCGGGCAGCGGCAAGACCAGGGTTATTACCCATCGTATAGCTTACCTGATAAGGGTTTGTGGGGTTAGTCCTCACCACATCATGGCGGTTACCTTCACCAATAAAGCTGCCAGGGAAATGAAGGACAGGCTCCACCAGCTGGTTAGTGTTGCCGTGGCAGATTTAACTCTGGGTACCTTTCACGCTATTTGTGCTCGCATACTGCGCAGGGATGGCAAAGCCATAGGCATTGACCCCCGGTTTGTCATCTACGATAGAGAAGACCAGCTCAGCCTGCTCAAGCGTGGCATCCAGGAAGTAGGTCTTGACCCCAAGCAATATGCGCCTCAGGCTATAGCCTCGGCTATCTCAGCGGCTAAGAGCCATATGCTAACCCCGGGAGACTATATTCAGCGCGGCCGCAGGCATTTCGATGAGGTGGCCGGGCGAGTCTATGAGCAATATCAGCAGCTACTGGGGGGAAGCAAAGCTCTGGACTTTGATGATTTGTTAATGAAGACGGTGCAGCTATTCAGGAAGAGCCCTGAGATTTTGTCCCGATACCAGTCAAGATACCGCCACCTGCTGGTGGACGAGTTTCAGGATACTAACCTGGTTCAGTATGAGCTCATAAAGCAACTGGGGGATAAGTATCGCAATATCTGTGTCGTTGGTGACCCTGACCAATCAATCTACTCGTGGCGGTTTGCCGACCTGCACAACATCCTTAGCTTTGAGAAGGATTACCCTAAGACTAAACTGGTGCTGCTGGAGCAGAACTATCGCTCAACCAAGATGATTCTGGAAGCGGCCTCTAATATAATCTCAGCCAACCAGCAACGCAAACCCAAAAACTTGTGGACGAGCAATGAGCCAGGTGAGCCAGCTACGGTTGTTGAAACATACACCGAGCAGGAAGAAGCCCAGTTTGTGGTCAACGAGGTAGAGCATCTGGTAGACCAGGGGCAGGTTAGCCTGGGTGACTGTGCGGTAATGTATCGCACTAACGCCCAATCAAGAGCCCTTGAGGAAGCCTTTATCCGCTACGGAACACCCTACAAGCTGGTAGCTGGCACCCGCTTCTATGAGAGACGGGAGGTTAAGGATATTATTGCCTATCTCAGGCTTATTCAGAATCCCCGTGATAGCGTCAGCCTGATGAGAATCATCAATGTTCCAGGGCGTGGCATTGGACAGCAAACCCAAGCCAAGCTGTCTAGCTGGGCAAAGTCTATGGGTATTTCGCAGTATGAGGCATTACAGCTTATGGTTAAAGCAGCGACAAAAGAGGCGGCACATCAGCCTCCTTTCCACTCTCGCATCAGCCAGGCACTGACCGATTTTCTAAAGCTGGTGGAAGAATTGATTACCACCAGTCAGGAGTTAAACCTGGTTGACTTGCTTGAGCTGGTTGTAGAACGCTCTGGCTATAAGGGATATATCTTAAATGAGGCAGATGGAGAGGAGCGCTGGGACAATATCCTGGAACTTCGCACTGTAGCCCGGGAGTATGGTGACTTAAAACCGACAGAGGGTTTGGCCGCCTTTCTGGAAGGGGTAACGCTGGTGTCTGATGTGGACGGACTTGATGAAAGTATCTCGGCAGTAACCCTGATTACACTGCACCAGGCTAAGGGGCTGGAATTTCCGGTGGTGTTTATGGTGGGTATGGAGGACGGAATTCTGCCCCATATCAGGTCGTTTGATGACCCAGACCAGATGGAGGAGGAGAGGCGACTGTGCTATGTCGGCGTAACCAGAGCCAAGCAGAAGGTGTATCTGGTTCGCGCTTTTCGTCGCAGCTTGATGGGACGCAGCATGGTAGGTCAACCATCGCGCTTCCTGAGTGATATACCTCAACACCTGATTGCGAGTAGTGAGTGGTGGGAGGGGCAAGAAAGTCGAGTAACGCCGTCTATATATTCCTGGAATAAGGCCCCCACTCCCAGCCTGTCCACTTTGGAACTAAAGGCTGGAGACCATGTCCATCATACCCAGTTTGGTAAAGGGGTGGTGGTAAACTGCCAACTGGTAAAGGATGATGCTGAGGTAGTGGTCGCTTTTAACGGAGGGGTGAAAAAGCTTTTATTAAGCTTCGCCGGGCTGGAGAAGCTTGAATAATTTTCTAGAAAACTATTGACATCTTACACGGAAGCGTGTATAATAGTTTGTAACCATGCCGATTAGAGTTTTAGACCAGGAAGTAGTGTCGAGGATTGCCGCTGGCGAGGTGGTGGAAAGACCGGCCTCGGTGGTGAAGGAGCTGGTGGAGAACTCGCTGGATGCTGCTTCAAGCCAGATTGCCATTGAGGTAAGGGGTGGTGGAGTGAGTCTGATTCGGGTAACCGATAATGGGAGTGGGATTCCAGCCGGGGAGTTAGAGTTTGTCTTCGAGCGGTATGCGACCAGTAAGATAGCCAGTCTTGACGATTTGGAGTCTATTTCAACCCTTGGCTTTCGTGGTGAGGCACTACCCAGCATAGCCGCTGTGGCTCAGGCAGACATTGTTACCTGCGCCACCGGCGAATCGGTAGGCAGTTATCTCAGCCTGCAGGAAGGCGCTGTCGTGAACAGGGGAAGCCAGGGACGTTCTCAGGGGACTACGGTTACGGTGCGAAATCTGTTACGCAGCGTGCCAGCCAGATTAAAATTCCTTAAGTCGCCGGCTACGGAAAATAGCCATATCGCCAACGTGATAAGTCAGTATGCTCTTGCCTTCCCCGAGGTTAAGTTTACCTTGTCCATCGATGGCCGGGCGGTGCTAAGAACTCCAGGTAGTGGTCGGTTAATAGATAGTGTAACTCAAGTTTATGGTCTGGAGATAGCCCAGAACATGCTGGAACTTAGCCGCGGGGATGAGGACTGGGAGAGTGGGACAGCAACCTCATCACCCCTGGCAACGGGTATGGTAGGCTCGCCAACAATAAGCCGTTCCAGTCGAGGCTACCTCAGCTTCTTTGTCAACCGCCGCTGGATAAGCAGCCGACTGCTGGCTTGGGCAGTAGAAGAAGCTTATCACGGACTGCTAATGCAGGGAAAACATCCGGTGGCTATTATCAATATATCCCTACCACCTAATGAGGTGGATGTTAATATTCACCCCACCAAGACTGAGGTAAAATTCCAAAACGAGCGCCTGGTTTTTAGCACCGTTCAGAAAGCAGTGCGGCGGACTCTAATTGAACTGGCGCCAGTGCCCAAGATTGAGGAGGTAGCTACTACCTATGCAGCACCAGCACCAAGACAGGTATTGTGGACGTCAGCCGGAGCCAGTCAGAGCCCTGCCGGTTCGCCCCCAATGGCTCAGCCCACCCCGGTCTTTTCTCTCCCGGCCCTACGGCTACTGGGGCAGTTAGCCAGCAGCTATATTGTAGCTGAGGGTCCTGATGGGTTGCATCTCATTGACCAGCATGCTGCCCATGAGCGCATCCTTTTTGAGAAGATTGAGCACCAGCTCTCACACCAAGAAGTAGAGGTTCAAGGGCTGCTCGAGCCGGTAACTCTTGAGGTTACCCCCCAACAGGACGCCGTCCTAAAATCTCACTATGAAAGCCTGGCCGAGTTTGGTTTCTCAATTGAGCCTTTTGGTGATAGAACCTACCTGGTTCGGGCTGTGCCGGCTTTGCTTCATAGTAAAGACTGGGCGGAAGTGTTAAGGGAACTGCTGGACTCCCCGTCAGGGGGAGATAAGGGTGATTGGATGGAAAAAGTGGCTATATCCATTGCCTGCCACAGTGCAGTAAGAGCCGGGCAGGTGTTAACCGATGACGAAATGCGTGAGCTTATCCGGCAACTGGAACAGGTAGCTATCCCCAATACCTGTCCCCACGGTAGACCGACCATGATTCACCTGAGTTCAGGACAGTTGGAGAGGGAGTTCGGTAGAAGCTGATTTAATAACCCATAAAACAGTCATTACCAGACAGCGATAATGCTACAACGGAGCTTGGCGGCAGGTCAATCGTAATACATGAGGATTGGGCAGTCAGCTAATCTTATAGCCGGCTTTGGCCAATATCTTCTTAACCGATAAAGAAGCCGGTGAGCTATCAGGCAGATTTAAGAGTGATTTCCCTTGCAGGTTGTAGTCCTTCACATTAGCATCGTAGTCCATTTTGCCCAGGTAGGTTTCACCGGTACGCTTTAGATATTGCTCTGTCTCATCATCAAACTCATAATTTCCTACTAGATAAAGGTGCTTATAGCCAATCCCTACCTCTTTGATAATCTTCCTGACCCTTTCCACGTGCTTTATAGATTTTCGGGAAGGGTCTAACACTAAAAAAAGGTCATCCATATTTGGTATTACTTTCCTGTTCAAATGCTCTAGTCCAGCCGGCGAGTCCACAACAATATTGGCATAGTTGCCACCAACTGACGGAATGATGAATTCAAACAGGAAATTTGCCGACCTGTAATCACCTATTGTCCACCGCGGTCCCAGGGAAATCAAATCAAACTTCTCGGAGCTGTATTGGGTATACCACTGAAGTAAAAGCGGTATTTTGACAAATGGAGGGCCTCCGCCCAACTCGGTAAAGGCGTCTTCTTCCTCAATATCACTGGTTATATCGGAAACAGTTTTTATCTTTACTTCTCTACCTATATCAGTTTTTATCTCTACTACTTCTAAATCTACCCCTAGCATATCGGCCAGACTCTGGTCAGGGTCGGTATCAAGCAGCAACAATGGAGAAGCTAAATATCTACTAGCTAAAGCGACAAAGGTTGACTTTCCGGTTCCCCCTCTTCCCGTAGAAACAATTATGTTACCCACTTTCTCCGTAGAAGCAGAGGTAACTATCCTCTCTACTTTCGCTGCCGAAGCAATTATGTCATCCATCCGCTTCACCTACCATTCAATCTCCCTTCCTCAGGAAAAGCTCAAGACTCCTGACCTCTGCCACCCCTTTCAGGGAGGAAGCCATAGCTATCAGGACACTAGTAATGAACTCTTTAGGGAAAGTACTCAAGGTTATTGGGGTGTTATTTATGTAAAGAGAGAGCCGGTCACTCTGGGATTTTATGAAACCTTTCTCCAGAAGGTCAGCTAGACCCTTAACATTATCCAGGGAAAACTGCCTGGTCTTGGTTTCCAAGGGTTCATCGGTGGCTATGGCGATTAGTTTCTTGATGCCGCTGAGGGGTGGGGTGCTCTCTCTACGATGAATCTCTATCTTGGGTGCATTACCCTGCCTGAAACCTTCAGTGAGGATAATGTCGTAGTCTTCACCGAAGAGACGAGCTATCTCATCGAGGGTAACATCCGAGGCAACCGGCTTGATTAGTACCATTTCGTCCGGAGAACTGATGGCGGTAGCTTCGCTTCCGGCCTGAATGTGACGCCAGCTATCCTTCCCTGACTTTGAATTACCTACGATTGAAACAATAGCAGGCATTTTCTATTTCTCCCCTTTCCGATTTATTCACCTTTTTCATAATCCCTCTCTCCAAATACCTTGCTGCCTAATCTTACTATATTGGCACCTTCCCCTAAAGCAATTTTATAAGAATTTGTCATCCCCATCGAGAGATACTTCATCTCTATATTAGGCAAACTAAACCTCTTAACCTTTTCAAATATTTTTCTCGTTTCCACAAAATAAGGTCTTGAATCTTCGGGGTTACCAAAACGAGGCCCCATAGTCATAAGCCCCATTACTCTTATATTTGGCAAAGCAGAAATCTCTCTTACCAATCGCTCAACACCCTCCGGGAATACACCTGATTTTTGCTTCTCCCGACCACTATTTACCTCAATCAATACTGGCATTATCTTATCAATTTGAGCACACCTTTTATCAATCTCCCCGGCTATTTCAACGGAATCAACGGTTTCTATCATATCGAATATCCTTACTGCTTTTTTCACCTTATTTTTTTGAAGGTGCCCTATGAAATGCCACTTTGCTCTATTTCCTACCACCTCACACGCTCTTTCGGCTTCTTGAACATAATTTTCCCCTACAATTTTTACACCAGCCTCAACTGCCTCCAAGATTTCTTCCGGTCGCCTTGTTTTGGCGGCAGCTACCAATTGAACTCCTTCTGGTAGTTCGCTCAATATTTGGTTAACATTTTGTTCAACCACTTTCATAACTAAATGACCCTACCGATTATTGTCAATAGCATCACCATTATCAACAAAAGAATAGCTCCCATACCCCGATTCTTTCCTCCCATCTATACATCTACTTTAATTAAAGATTCTATCAGTAATCAGGAATCTTTTCCACACCACGGCTAAAAATGTAACTTCAGCTATCATAAGGATACACAGCGTAGAGTGAGGTCGTTTAGTAACCTATCCCCCTAACCCCCTTCCCTTAATAAGGGAAGGGGGAGTGTAGGTAAGAGAGGGGGATTAAGGGGGTGAGGCTTCGCCCTAGAGGGCTCAAGCCCGAAGGGTTGATAAACAAACTCTAGAATCCCCCTTGACTATTGTCCCTGAATATATGAAAATGAGGTTACCAGTGAAAGAGAGCCAAGAGTAAATCTCAGTATCAAGTTGCCATATATGAGAGGATTAAGCTAGAGAAGGTCAAGCAGGCAGTGAATAGAACAAGGGGTTTTGTTAATCTGAATCGCTTCAAGTCTGCTAGAGCTATCAAGCGGCTCAGCAAGTTTAGTTATGACAAACACAAGAAAATAAAGGGGAAAGAGGCCGGGGCAAGGGACAACAAGGGTAAGCTGCCACCTTAGTCAAACTAAGGGGAACAAAAACCATATTTAGCCGTGACTTCGGGGCGTAGCGCAGCCAGGTAGCGCACCTGAATGGGGTTCAGGTGGTCGCCGGTTCGAATCCGGCCGCCCCGACCATAGATAGGAGAAGACAGCTTTTAACAACCTGAGTGAGTTGAGAAGATAGGCATAGCGTGAACCTAGTTTAAACAACCTGAATCGGGCGGGCTCCCCCGAAGAATCATGGTTAAGAATGGCTCACAGGAGTGGCTACTACGAGGATTCGAAATCGACCTAGAGACGCAACTTAAACCAAAGACTGTAAAAGATTATTGTGGTCACGTTTCTTACTTTGCTCGCTGGGCTCAAGCTAAAACATTCTCTCTCTCATCGATTCCGGCTATGCTACGGGCAAGTTTCTGTTTAAGCTCCATATCTGTCTCACGCTCAATCATAATCTTCTGTGCTTGTGGCGAACCTGCTCCATGCATAGACTCTGTGCGGTAACTGGGGGCTACCAGCCCGAAAGTCATAGCGTGGATGAGCGTTAACATGCGGTATCGAGCTTCTGCAGGCACTTCAGAGATACCCTTGAGATATTTTTGGAGGTATTTTCCAATCACCGGATGCCTGAAGTCTTTCTCAGATGGAGTTGTTACCAATAAACCGCCAGCTATATCTTCAGCAAGGCGGCAAAGTTCGTATGGAAACCGGGTCACATTTAACTTGCATACGTTGGCTAAGAGTGTGTTGGCTTGGTAGTTACCAGCGGTAGTTCTCCGACCCTCATAGGAGCAAGCCAGCCCACAGGCATGTATCGTTTCGGCAAGATGTATCATTTCACCGAGCTTGTCCCTGATGTGAGCAGTTCGCCGTATCCCATTATAATCCGCCACTGATGCCGTTGCTCCAATGAGCACATCACCTATGCCTGCCTTGCAACCACCATAGCTCTGCCGGTGATAGGCAGCGAACCTTTCCACCAGCATTATGGAAAAATCAATCTCCCCACACATGAAAACTTTATCCCAGGGGACAAACACATCATCCAGAACAACCAACACCTCCTGTCCACCAAAATTGTAGTTGCCGACATCAATATCCCCCTCTTCAAGCTTTCGCGTATCGCAGGACTGCCTCCCATAAACCAGGGTTACCCCTTCAGCGTCAGTTGGTATCGCGCAACTTATCGCATAGTCCTTATCCGCCTACCGCATTCTGAGAGTTGGCATAATGAGCATTTCGTGCGAATTGGCGGCTCCTGTTTGGTGTGCCTTGGCTCCTCGTATTATGACCCCGTCATTCCTTCGTTCGACTATATGGACAAACATGTCTGGGTCTGCCTGTTCGCTTGGTGTCACCCCACGGTCACCCTTGACATCAGTCATGGCACCTGAGATACAAAGGTCGTTCTCCTGAACATACTTTAGCCATCCCCTGAACCTCTGGTGATAATCAGTTCCATGCTTCTGGTCGATTTCATAGGTAGTGCTAAAAACGGCATTTATCCCATCCATGCCCACACACCTTTGAAAGCAACAGGCTGTTCTCTGTCCCAGTAATCTCTGCAACTTCACCTTCTTTACCAAGTCATCCGTGCTTTCGAAAAGGGCGTTAAACTTGTTAACCTTCTTTCCGGTGAGTATTGAGTCCACAGTCGCCAGAGCCTCATTCTCAGGCTCATGGGCAAGTTTATAGGTCATCGCTATAGCGTTGATTGACGGTCTGATAATTGGATTATCAACCCAATTATCCACCTTTTCGCCAAGGAGGTAGAGGTTCAATTTCAGTCGGCGCAAACTATCAGTATACTCTTTAGCTGTCATTAACATAACACATCATCTCCAATTGTATTACCAAGATATGGATTCCGACTCGTCGCCTAGCTTATCTTATGCTATTGCTTGTGTCAAACTGAAATCTGCCAGAGCTTTGACTATCATAGCTATTCTACCGAAGCCGTAAGGATTGAGGCTAATAACTCCTATTGCTTCGTCTCCGCATTCCTCTATGATAGCTATCGGCCTTACCCAGGCAGCACTTGCTTTTAGAATCTTTATCGGGAATCAAAAATGGTGACTCCGTTATTGTAACCGGCGAACTTAAGAGAGAGGGTAAACACACGAACCTCGATGATTGCTGGGCTGGCAATATTGAAATAACGGAATAAATTTGATGTGCCCCTAAGATACTGGACGAGCACCCTTAACTAATGCTAGACTAGTAAGGCGCCGACAATATACAGGAGAAGGAGTAAGCAATGACCTCATTTAGTCCTAGTGAAGACCAGCAAATGATCGTGAATTTGGTGAAGCAGTTTGCTACAGATGAGATGCGGAAGATTTATAGGGAGTGCGATGAAAGCGGCGAGATTCCAGCTCATATCATAGACACTACCTGGGAAATGGGTTTCATCTCCAGCAGCATTCCTGAGGAGTATGAGGGGCTTGGCGAGGAACGCTCGGCAGTTACTGGTTCTCTCATCGCTGAGGAACTGGCGTGGGGTGACCTTTCTATGGCGATGCATATCCTCTGCCCTTCCCTGGTGGTTTTGCCCATTCTGGAGATGGGCACTGCAGAGCAGAAGAAAAAATACCTGCCCGCTTTCTGCGGTGAAAAATACACGCCAGCCACTGCCGCCCTTATTGAGCCCCGCTTCAATTTCGACCCCGGCTCCCTTTCAGCTACCGCCCGGCTCGATGGCAACGACTACGTGCTGAGCGGTGAGAAGTGCTACGTCCCCTTAGCCGCCGATGCCGACTTGTTTCTGGTCTATGCAGCCGAGAACGGCAGTAATCAAGGCTTCATTCTTGAGAAGGGCACCCCGGGACTTGAGATTGGTGAGCGAGAGAAGAACATGGGAATAAAAGCTCTAGCCACATACGAGCTCACCCTCAA
>CAZMUD010000039.1:0-10735 GCA_964569715.1 uncultured Dehalococcoidales bacterium
CACCAGAGCTTCTGCGGCAGGCAAAGCGACTCGGCTTCTCTGATGAGCAGATTGGAACCCTGGCCGACAGACTCCCCGAACAGGTGAGGCAACTGCGCCACGGCTGGCAAATCCGCCCCGTTTACAAGGTGGTAGATACCTGTGCTGCTGAATTTGATGCGGCTACCCCCTACTTCTACAGCACCTATGAACAGGAGAATGAGGCTGAGCCAATCAAGGAAAACAAGGCAGTGGTCATCGGCAGCGGACCCATCCGCATTGGCCAGGGCATTGAATTTGACTATTGTAGTGTCCACTCAGCCTGGGCATTACAGGAATCTGGCTTCAAGAGCATCATGGTCAACTCCAACCCGGAAACAGTATCCACCGATTTTGATACCAGTGACCGCCTCTATTTTGAAGCCCTGGATGAGGAAAGCCTGCGTGACATTCTGGAAAACGAGGGCGGCCAAACTCTGTTTGGAAATTCAGGCGATGTTCCTCCATCCTCTATAGTTCAGTTCGGTGGTCAGACAGCGATAAACCTGGCTGAACCCCTGTTTCGCAGTGGGATGCCCATCCTCGGCTCCAGTGCCGAAGTTATTGACCTAGCTGAAGACCGACGCCGATTTGAGAACTTCCTTAGCGAGTTAGGTATCCCTCAGCCGCCAGGGGCTGGGGTAACCTCTGTAGATGAAGCACTCAATATAGCCAAGCTCATCGGTTATCCTGTACTGGTTCGCCCCAGCTACGTCCTCGGTGGTAGAGCTATGGAGATAGTGCATGACGCCAGCGAGCTCATCCCTTATATGAGCCTGGCTATGGAACTGGATACCAAGCACCCTGTCCTTATTGACAAGTATCTGGAGGGGAAGGAAGTGGAGGTCGATGCCATAGGTGATGGGGAGACCGTTTTCATTCCTGGGATAATGGAGCATATTGAGCGGGCGGGGGTGCATAGTGGAGATTCTATGGCAGTCTATCCCGGGGTAAACCTGACCGCACAAGAGATAGAAACTATCACTGATTATACCATCCGAATAGGGCTGGGACTTAAAATTAAAGGCTTGATGAACATTCAGTTCGTTATTATGTCTGGCAGTGCCACCCAAGAGTCATCAGTTTATGTGTTGGAGGTGAACCCGCGGTCTAGCCGCACCATCCCCTTTATCTCCAAGGTTACCGGTGTGCCGATGGTGAATGTGGCGACCAAGGTTATGCTTGGTAAGAGCCTCAAAGAGCAGGGTTATAACCCCGGGCTATGGAAAGAACAAAAACTGATAGCTATTAAAGCCCCGGTGTTTTCTATGTCAAAACTACTTGGTGTTGATACTCACCTTGGCCCCGAAATGAAGTCCACCGGTGAGGTTATGGGGATTGACTATACCTTTGGTGCCGCTTTAGCCAAAGCACTCCTGGCTGCTGGACTGATGCTGTTGCCTCAAGGAGCCATACTTTTGAGTATTGCCGATAGGGATAAGCCTGAAGCCCTACCCATAATTATAAAGCTGTCATCAATAGGCTATAAGCTCTATGCCACCGAAGGCACCACAGCTATGATTGAGGCGGCTGGACTGCCGGTGAAAATGATAAGCAAAAAGTTGAGTGAGGGACACCCCAATGTTGTTGATGTCATCAACCGAGGGACGGTAAACGGTGTTCTCAATACTGTTACCGGAGGTCGCATCCCGCTTAGAGATGGCTTTTACATCCGTCGGGCGGCCGCCGAGAAGCGCATTCCTTGTTTTACCTCACTTGATACGGCTCGAGCCGCGGTAGAGGCACTGGTCAACGGAGGCCAGACTTATAGTGCTCAACCTTTACCTGACTACCGTAGGAAGGAGCTGGTTTGAAGCAAGTTGTAGCCCCCGTTATCTCTAATAGTGAGGTAATGCCGGAAACTCACCTTATCTGGCTGGATTCCCCCGAGATAGCCTCCGAAGCTAAGCCAGGACAATTTGCCATGGTGCATTGCGGAGAAGATACTCTGCTGCGTCGCCCGTTGAGTATCCACCAGCTGGACGATAACAAATTTGCCCTATTGTTTACTGTGGTGGGAAAGGGCACACATTGGTTATCTCAACGGCAAGCCGGCAGTAACATAGACCTACTCGGTCCGCTGGGTAACGGCTTTTCTATTAACCCTGCTTCAAAGAACCTGTTGCTGGTAGCTGGTGGCATTGGTATTACACCGCTATATTTCCTGGCTCAAGATGCCTTAGGGCGAGAATGCTCGGTAACACTGCTCTATGGCACGACAGACATACATCGGTATCCTGATAATCTTTTACCCTCTGGGGTAAATCTGGTTGCCGCTACTGAAGACGGAACAGCCGGTCAAAAAGGCATGATAACCGACCTCATACCGAAATATGTTGATTGGGCAGACCAAATTTTCGCTTGTGGACCTATGCCGATGTACTGCGATATGGCACTAAAAAAACAGGAACTTAAACTCGAGGGAAAGCCAGCCCAGGTTTCCCTGGAGGTAAGGATGGGGTGCGGGCGTGGACTTTGCTACGGGTGCACGCTCAAGACAAAGAGTGGTCTGAAGCGAGTATGTCAGGACGGCCCGGTATTTGACTTACAGGATATCCTCTGGGACGAACTAACCTCTATCTGACAGGAATTTAAGAGGGGCGAAGCCCCTCTTTCCAGAAACTTCCCCCTCTCCTTTGAAGGAGATGACATCATAAGGAGAGTCAAAGAGAGGCGAAGCCTCTCTTATATAATCATTTCCCCCTTCCCCTTATCAAGGGGAAGGGGGATAAAGGGGGATGGGGTTCCCAAACAAAACCCTAAAGGGGGTGAGGTTAGAATCTGCAGCAGGAGGTAACAAATGGTAATAACTAAGAAAATCAGTTTTCAGACTCAAGGACAGTGCGATATTATTGATATCACTCCTCAGGTGGAACAGCAGGTGGCTGAGACGAATATAAATAGTGGAACGGCTACTCTGTTTGTTACTGGCTCGACCGCCGGGGTATCTACTATTGAATTTGAGTCCGGTTTGCTCTCCGACTTCAAGGGTATGTGGGAGAGGAATATTCCTCAGAATATTCCCTATGACCATGACCGCACCTGGGGTGAAGGCAATGGCTACTCACACGTCCGTGCCTCGCTCCTCGGTGCTTCGTTAGTAATTCCTTTCAACGACAAAAGGTTAGCGCTGGGTACATGGCAACAAATAGTCCTGGTAGATTTTGACAATAGACCCCGGTCAAGACAGATTATGCTGCAGATTATGGGTGAGTAGATGACCTTGACACTCGTTTCAAAACAAATAGCTTATTTACTCTGTATCAGGGAGAAGAATTCAGCCCTACTTGCTGCCTTGCGGCGAAAGCTGCCCCTGATGGCTGAGGTGATAACATTACTTCCCGGCTTCTCAATGCCACGCATAATCATGCACAGGTGCCGTGCGTTCACGACTACTGCCACCCCAGCCGGCTCAAGTCCTTCAAAAACGGCATCGGCAATCTGAGTAGTCATCCTCTCTTGAATTTGGGGGCGTCGGGCAACGATTTCTACTACTCTGGCTAATTTGCTGATACCGACAACACGCCCACTAACATCAGGAATATAGCCGATATGGACTGTGCCGTAAAATGGCAAAAGGTGATGCTCGCACATAGAGTAAAAGGGGATATCCCTCACAATTACCATTTCCCTGTGCCCTAGCTCATAGCCTACCGTCATTTCCTCTTTTGGGTCCTTGTCAAGCCCAATAAAAAGCTCGGCATACATCTCAGCCACACGCTTCGGTGTATCCACCAGGCCTTCCCTTTTCGGGTCCTCCCCGATAGCCTTAATGATAGAGGTTACTGCTTTTTTAATCTCGGCCACATCAAACACTATGACCCTCCTTAAACGCTATTACAAAATAACTCTAAAGACTAATTAATATATTATCAACCCCAGCCCAAAGCCTGCTCCACGGTTGCTAAATCGGACGGCAGCTCAAGGAATGGCTCAGCACTTTTCAGGACGGCGTCAGCGTCCTTGAGTCCGGTGCCAGTTACCACGCAAACTACCCTCTTTGCTGAGAAGTCCATCCCTTTCTGAGAAAGCTTGATAAGTCCGGCTAAAGAAGCGGCTGAAGCTGGCTCGCCAAAGATACCCGCTTTAGTGGCCATAAGCCGGTGAGCCGCCATAATCTCTTCGTCACTAACCATATCAATGATACCACCGGAATCATCACGAGCGGCAGCTGCCTTCTGCCAGCTAGCTGGATTACCTATGCGTATAGCTGAGGCGACAGTCTGTGGCTTCTCAACAATATGACCCCGGACAATAGGGGCAGCCCCCTCGGCTTGAAAACCCATCATGTCCGGTTTACTGCCTGCACTGCCTGCCTGATAGTATTCCACAAAGCCCTTCCAGTAGGCAGTAATATTACCAGCATTGCCTACTGGGATAAAAAGATAGTCGGGAGCATCACCTAAAGCATCAATAATCTCAAAGGCAGCCGTTTTTTGTCCCTCTATCCGGTTGGGATTGACCGAGTTTACCAGAGTAACCGGATGTTTCTTAGTTAGACTTCGCACTATGCCCAGCGCCTGGTCGAAATTCCCTTCTAAGGCGATTATTTTAGCCTCGTGGGCAATAGCTTGAGCCAGCTTACCCAGAGCAATGTTGCCTTTCGGCACAATAATAATAGCGGTAAGCCCACAGTAAGCGGCATAAGCAGCGGCTGAAGCGCTGGTGTTACCGGTTGAGGCACACATTATTGCCTGGCTACCAGCTTCTAATGCCTTAGCTATGGCAACTACCATGCCCCTGTCTTTGAAGGAACCGGTGGGGTTACATCCCTCCAGCTTGAAGTATAGTTCCCCACAACCAAGTTCCTTCTCCAGCCCGTTGCACCTGACCAGAGGGGTATCTCCCTCCCCCAATGAAAACAAGGGCGTATCAGGTGTAATCGGAAGGAAGTCTCTATACTTGAACAAAACTCCAGGTTTCATAATCCCCCTCTACAGCATTGACATAGAATTTGTCGATGCTCTTTTTATTAGCCACTGCCAGGCTTGACCAACGGGATTTGCGCAGCGCACAGCGGGCAGTTCTCTGGTGGATAGGTTGGAGTTATGGCATGGTGACAGCTAAAGAAGGGAACTCCAAAGTCTATTTTTTGCTCGGAGCGGTCGACTAATACGCCTACACCTACTACTATGCCACCTTGATTAGTTACTGCCGCTATAACTTCGCGTATAGAGCCACCTGTAGTAAGAAGGTCATCAACTACAAGGACACGCTCACCCGGATTGATGCTGAAGCCTCGTCTAAAAGCTCTTCCTCCGGCGCCTTCCTTTTCAGCAAATATGCCGCGTACTGCTAACTGTCTAGCCACTTCGAAAGCCAAGATGATGCCGCCAGTAGTCGGTCCAGCTACCACCTGAATCCCTTGCTTGAGGAAGTGGGTAGTAATCATGCGGCAAAGCTGCTCAGTATAATCGGGGAATTGCAAAACCTGGAACTTTTCCCAGTAGATAGGAGAATGTAGTCCAGAAGCAAGCAGGAAGTGTCCCTTAAGTATGGCTCCCGATTTCTCAAAGATTTCCTCTACATTATTCATTGACCTTACTCACTTCATAGGAGTAGTTAGCCACCAGCCCCCATATATCTGGTGGCCAGATTGATAGCCAGGTTTTGCCGATTATATTTTGGCGTGGCAATGTCCAGCCGTGTCGAGAATCACTGCTATTATTGCGGTTGTCGCCAAGGACAAAATATTCGTTTTCCGGAACTGTATCTCCCTTAAAAGTTTGCCCAGCTGCTTCTGTAATATAGGGTTCATCTAATAGCAACTTGTTACCATCTTCTTTGTAAATATAGACTGTTCCTTCTATTATCTCTACGGACTCGCCGGGTAAGCCGATGATGCGCTTGATGTAATCACCTTGCATGTTGTTAGGTGGATGAAATATGACCACATCTCCTCTTTCCGGCTCATGAAAGAATTTATAAACGGCTTTATTAACCAACAGCCGCTGCCCGTTATGAAAGTTAGGCTGCATGCTAGGGCCGTCTACGATAAAGGGCTGCACCGTGGCTTGTAGCCCGAAGAAGATTACGACCGCTATGACGAGTGTTACCAGAATATCACGAAGAAAAGTTTTCATTTACTGGACTACTATCTTCAAGTTTACTTCCAATTATACTCTATCTGTCCTCATCCTTCCAGTGAGATTTTTTGCCTGTCACTGCGAGGGACAGAGTCCCGAAGCAATCTCTGGACAGGCTCGAAACAGGTCACACAATCTCTAAAAAGGGATTGCTTCGCTTCGCTCGCAATGACAAGGAAACACCGCTCAGTCTTCACCCGAAACCTTGTCTTTTGAAGTTAATCGCTGATTTAGGGTTGACTAATGTTGCACTTTTTTTGAAGGAGGTGCTAGAATGGCAATGGTATGGATTATATGAAGCAGGCGCTTGCCCTAGCTAAGTTAGCATTGGGGCAAGTTAGCCCTAACCCGGCGGTAGGGGCGGTAGTAGTTAAGGATGGGGAAGTTGTGGGACAAGGTTACACACAACTACCGGGCTCTTGGCATGCTGAAGTAAAGGCCTTAAAGCAGGCGGGTGAAAAAGCCCGAGGGGGTGTGATGTATGTTACTTTGGAGCCATGCTGCTACCATAGTCGCACTCCACCGTGTACTAAAGCAATTATTGCTGCCGGCATCTCCGAGGTTCATCTAGCTATGCTTGACCCAAATCCCCTAGTTTCAGGACAGGGGGAAGACGAGCTGGAGAGGGAAGACATCAAGACATATGTGGGGGAGCATGAGGAGGAGGCTAAAGAGATTAACGAGGCCTATATCAAATTTATTACCACTGGCATGCCCTTGGTTACGGCAAAGCTTGCCATAAGCCTGGATGGGAAGATTGCCACTAAAAACGGTGATTCCAAGTGGATTAGCGGTAGTGAGGCGAGGAAGCATGTTCATTATTTGCGATATACCGCTGATGCTATTATGACTGGAGCCAATACTGTTATTGCTGACGACCCCTACCTTACCTGTAGGTATGGTGGTAAGGGGGGGAAGGCAAGGAAGCAGCCGCTCCGAGTAATTGTCGATGGCAGAGGGCGCACGCCATCAAAAGCCCGAATATTTAGTGAGCCGGGTAAAGTTCTCCTGGCATTGGATAAGTTAGTTAAGCCTGAGAAGAAAGAAGCTTTCGCTCAGGTTGACGCTGAACTATTAGAATTGCCTTCGGAAGAAGGGCTGATAGACTTGGAAAGGTTGCTAAGAGCACTGGGTGAGCGGGAGATTACCAGTGTTTTGGTGGAGGGTGGTGGGATTCTTCTTGGTTCCCTGTTTGACAATGGGCTTGTCGATAAGGTGATTATTTTTGTCGCCCCGATTATCATTGGTGGGGAGGAAGCAAAGGCGGCTGTTGCTGGTAAGGGGGTTGACAAAGTGATAGATGCTATTAAACTAGAGCGTATCAGTGTGGAAAAGTTTGGTGAAGACTTGATGATTAGTGGATACGTTAAGGCGTGAGGATGTTTACCGGGATTGTAGAAGAGGTAGGCAAGGTTAGTTCAGTGCGGCCGGGGAATCTTGTTATCGCCGCTAGCGATGTTCTCCAGGGAATGGAGCTTGGCGGGAGTATCAATGTTAACGGGGTATGCTTGACCATAACCAGATTTAATACTAGTTCCTTCTCTGTTGACATAATGTCGGAGACATTGAAACGGACTAATCTTGGGCTACTTTCTGCCGGGGATAGAGTTAATCTGGAACGCCCCCTGGCTCTTGGGGGACGCTTGGGCGGGCATTTAGTCCAGGGTCATATAGATGCTGCTGGAAGTGTGGCCGCTGTTAGGTGGGACGGTGAGGCAATGCTCGTTAGATTTGAAGCCCCTCCTGAGGTGATGGGCTATGTTGTGGAGAAGGGTTTTATGGCTGTTGATGGGGTTAGCCTAACTGTGGTGACTAAGGATACTAGCTCATTTCAGGTTTCTGTCGTTGACTATACCCGCCGACACACTACTCTGGGTGACCGGCAGGTGGGCGACTCGGTTAATCTGGAGGTAGATATTATTGCTAAATATGTGGAGCAACTTAGCCAGGCTCACAGCACGGGTATAACCGTTGATTTCTTGCAGGAGCACGGCTTTTTAGTGAGTTAATTCATGGAGTCATTTATCAAGGAAAGTGTGAAGGGGTTTCACCCCTTCACAACCTATGCTTTCCCCTCTCCTTTGAAGGAGAGGGGGATTGAGGTCGAAGACTCTTCGAGGGGTGAGGTTGATAAATAATCTGTGTAGTTGCTCTTTTTCGTGAGGAGAGATAAGTATGGGACTATCAAACATTGCTGAGGCTATTGAAGATATAAAGGCAGGCAAATTTGTTATCGTGGTTGATGATGAGGGTAGAGAGAACGAAGGTGACCTAGCCCTGGCTGCGGAAAAGGTTACTCCTGAAGCTATTAACTTTATGACATTGCACGCCAGGGGGCTGGTTTGCATGCCTATTAGCGGTAAGCGACTGGAGGAATTGAGGATTCCTATGATGGTGAGGGAGAACACCTCGAAGTTTTCTACTGCGTTTACAGTGTCTGTTGAAGCTAAACACAGGATAAGCACAGGCATTTCAGCAGCGGATAGGGCGCAGACAATAAAAGCAATAATTGACCCGGCTACTAAGCCTGAGGATTTAGTTCAACCGGGGCACACCTTTCCATTACGGGCTAGGGATGGTGGTGTTTTGGTGCGGGTGGGACATACTGAGGCTATAGTTGACTTGGCCAGGCTGTCTGGCCTTTATCCGGCAGGGGTTATCTGTGAGATTATGAGTGAGGACGGTACTATGGCACGGCTGCCTCAACTCGAGGTATTGGCTGAGAAATTCGAGATTAGGATTGTGAGCATAGCTGACCTTATTGCCTATCGCCGCCGCCACGAGAAGCTGGTGCACCGAGTAGCCGAGGCTAAGTTACCAACAGGGTACGGTGAGTTTACGGCTATTGCCTACAGAAGTGATATTGACCCTGATGAACACCTAGCCCTGGTAATGGGAGATATAACTACTGAGGAGCCGGTGTTGACCCGGGTTCATAGTGAGTGTCTTACTGGCGATGTATTTGGTAGTCTTCGTTGTGATTGTGGTGAGCAGGTTACCCTGGCTATGCAGAGTATTGCTGAAGAGGGGCGAGGCGTTTTCCTGTATATGAGGCAGGAAGGACGGGGCATTGGCTTCCATAACAAGATTCGTGCCTATGCTCTTCAGGATAAAGGGATGGACACTGTGGAGGCTAACCTGTCTTTAGGGTTTGCCCCAGACTTGCGGGACTACGGCATTGGTGCCCAGGTTTTGGCTGATTTGGGTTTGCACGAAATTCGATTGCTCACCAACAATCCCAAAAAGGTAGTAGGTTTGGAAGGTTATGGTCTAAAAGTAGTAGAAACAGTACCCATTGTCGCCTCTCCCAACCCCTATAACCTTGATTACCTGAAGACAAAACAGAGAAAATTAGGTCACCTTTTAGAAATGCCGAATGTTGACGATAAATAGGCTAAAACCCCTATGAAAGGAGGAAACAATGAGCCAGTTTTTTGAAGGTGTATTACTGGGGAAAGGACTAAAATTCGGGGTGGTTGTCTCACGTTTTAACGAGTTTATTACCAAGAAACTACTTGATGGGGCACAAGATGCTCTACTTCGCCACGGTGTTAACGAGGAGGATGTAGATATTGCCTGGGTGCCAGGTTCATTTGAGATTCCGTTAGTAGCCAGGAAATTAGCCCAGACTAAGAGGTATGATGCTGTTATCTGTCTTGGGGCGGTGGTGCGTGGCGCAACGCCTCACTTTGAATATATTGCCGCTGAGGTAACCAAGGGCATTGCTAAGGTTAGTCTCGAGGCCGGGCTGCCGGTTAGCTATGGCGTAATCACGGCTGATACTTTAGAGCAAGCCATCGAGCGGGCAGGGACTAAGGATGGAAACAAAGGCTTTGACGCTGCAGTTGATGCCATCGAGATGGCTAACCTGCTCAAAAATATAGGCTAGTTATTGGAAAAAACACTTTTTCCCAGCGGAGCTTAGAGCCACGGTAGTGAGGGATTGGGTTTACCAAAAAGCTCCGAGGGACTTTTTCAGCAACCGTTAGCGATGAGTTGCGGGATACCGGCTTTAGTCGGTAACCTTAAAAATTGTGTCCCCTCTCCTTACCCTGTCGCTGACTTTGATTCCAACAGAATCTCCGGCTTTAGCCTCTTTGACATCTACATTGTTAATCTGCATTGAATCAACCGTCAACTCCATATCAGTGGTGTGACCCGTAATATGGATTCTATCACCCACTTTCAGAAGTGCTGCTAGTTCAATGCCGGCTACCACAGGTCTGGCGAAGAAGTCGGACACCTTTCCGATTTCCACCTCAGGCATTTGGACACCCCCTTTATACTTAATGCGTGGCAGCGTTATTCAGTTGCCTTTGGATTAGTATACGCTATCTTATTCATCTAAATCAAGATTATGAAAAGATATAAATAGTTTGTCAAGGGAGTTTAAGAGGGGTGAAGCCTATCCAAAGAAATTATCTTCCCCCTTGGCAGGGAATAATGCTTGAAGGAGAGTTAAAGAGAGGCGAAGCCTCTCTTATATAACTACTTCCCCCTCCCTTATCAAAGGGAGGGGGATAAAGGGAGAGGGTTACCCAATATCTAAATAAAAACCCTAAGGGGGATAGGGTGGATAATCTTAAAGTTAGCTGCTACTCAGGGTATACCTATGCCGAAGAACCAAGGTC
>CAZMUD010000040.1:0-10643 GCA_964569715.1 uncultured Dehalococcoidales bacterium
CTTCTCCCTTTCGTAAAGGGAGATAGAGAGGGATTTTAAATCCCCCTTAGTCCCCCTTTGCCAAAGGGGGAGGAAAAGGGAAGAGGGGCGTTCGCCCCTCTTTTTTTATTCTCCCCCCCTCCCTTATCTAAGGGAAGGGGGACAGGGGGATGGGTTTCCATATATCCAAAAAGCGACAAAATATTATTGACTGGAATAGAACATTTGTGCTATTTTGAATACTGCGTGGTTCTGTTTTAGCGGGTGAGTTATGGGATTTGAACAAGCTAATAAGGCTGAGCTAGATTTACCGCCGGAGTATTGCCACTACCGGGATGATGGTTGTGATTTGGCTGACTCCTGCCTTAACTGCCCGTTTCCAAGGTGTATTTATGATGAACCTGGAGGCAAGCAGCGCTGGTTGAAGAAGTTGCGAGCCAGAGAGATGGCAAGGCTGTTTACCACTGAGGGGAAGGGGATAAAGGAACTGGCACTAATCTTTGGTGTCAGCCAGCGCACTATTCAGCGAGCACTAAAGGCCTCCTTAGGCGACTCGACTAGAAGAGGAGTTAAGAAACATGAATGAAGGTTTTAACCCTGCACAGTTAAACCGCCGCGATACAGACAGGCTTAAGGGCTATAGAGAACTCCTTGATTTTTATCATGGTGTCCACTGGGAGGGGAGGGAGCGACGAGGTGAGAAACGCCTGACTTTTAACTACGCCAAGGTCTTCATAGATAAGGTTACCTCATATCTAATGTCTGGCACTAACTTTGCTGTTGACCCCATAGAGGACTCAGATGAGGCTAGAGCCAGAGCCCAGAAAGCAGAGGCAGCCTTATATCAGGTGTATGAGGATAATAATTTGGAACAGCTTGATTGTGAGACTGAGATTGATTGTGCCATCCTTGGTGATGCCTGCTACAAGGTTATCTGGGACCAGGAGACAAGAAGTGTCAGGATTACTGCCCCCGATATTCAAGGTATCTATGCCTGGTGGGTGGGGGATAATACCTCAATGGTGTGGAGAATAGCCTCAAAATATAGCCTCAGCGCAGATATGGTAGAAAGCCTGTATAAAGTAAAACCCAGGGACAAGGCGGCTAGCATTGTTGAGCTCTGGACAGCTCAGGACTTTGAGCTGTGGATTGATGGTACTCAGGTGGAGAGGAAACCTAATCCCTATGGTTTCATACCATTTGTCATTTATCCCAACCTGAGAGAGCCGAAGAAGTTCTGGGGTATATCCGACTTGTCCCAGATTATGGAACCGCAGCGAGAGCTTAACCGGGCAACGTCGCAGCTCTCAAAAATATTAGAGCTATCAGGTAATCCCATCGCTGTCCTGGAAAATGTGGAGGAGTCCGAGGACATCGCTGTTAGGCCGGGGGCAGTGTGGAACATACCTGAGGATGCTAAAGCCTATCTGCTTGACCTGCTCCAGGGTGGTGGAGTCAGGCTGCATATAGATTACATCAATTTGCTGTATAGAATCTTGCACGATGTATCGGAGTCGCCCAGGGCTGCCTTTGGTGGCACCGAGAGGGATTTGTCCGGCGTAGCCCTTGAGATTGAGCTTCAGCCACTACTGCAGAAGGTGAGTCGAAAGAGGATTATCCGGACAGCCGCCTATAACCGGAGGAACCGATTTGTTCTCAAGCTCCTGGAGAAATACCGGAATGAGAGCTTTGGAGGCAACCATTTGCGGGTGGTTTGGGGTCCGGTGCTACCGCAGGATTTAGCCAAACTAGTGTCTAACGAGCAGACATTGGTTCAGAATGGTATTCATTCAAGGCGCAGGGCTATGGACGAGGTCGGGGTCAAAGACCCGGAGATGGAGTTTAATAAATGGCTTGAGGAAAGGGAGGCTATCCTCAGGATGAATAAAGAGCTTAACCTTAGACCCGCTAGGGGCGGAGCGAGAGAGAGAGCTGTAGAGCCCCAGGTAGAGGTCGTTGAGGAATCTTCGCCAGGCGAAGATTAATTACAGATTTGTTATCAGTAGTAAGAGTAAGGAGGACGAAAGTTGGCAGATGAGGTAAACCAGAAAGCGAACTCGCCAGAGTTGGAGTCTGGCGACTACAGCCCACCTGAAGTGGAGGAGCTAGGAGAGAACGCAGTGTCCGAAGCCGGGGTTGCCGAGCTTGAGAGCTTGATGGCTCAAAAAGATGAGGAGCTAGCTAAAGCTAATGCCCGCCTTGTTGAGCTTGAGCAGGTCGTAGCCAGTAAAGATAGTGAGATTGCTACCCTCAAGCAGGCTGAGGCTGAGTTAGAGGGAAGATTGACAACCGTCAGCAATTCCCTGGCTGAGGCTGTGACCGGCTACAAAGCCATGGCGATTCAGGCAAATCCAGAAGTTATTGAAGAACTCGTCAGTGGAGACACTATCGAGTCTATCAATGAGTCCCTGGATAAGGCAAAAGCCTTGGTTAGTAAGGTGAGGCAGGGGCTAGAGACTGAAATTTCATTAGCTAAGGTTCCTGCTGGAGCTCCGGAAAGGATATCGCCTGACCTCTCAGCTCTATCCCCACGGGAGAAGATTCAATACGCTATAGCCGGAAGAAAATAAATAGGAAATCCTAAGCTCTAAATCCTAAACTGTTTAGGAATTAGAAATTCGAATTCAGGATTTCCTCCGAAGGAGGTTTATTATGGCTTTAACACTAGAAGAAGCAGCCAAACTATCCAGTGAGGTTCTGCTTCAAGGGGTGGTGGAAACTATTGTTAAAGGTTCGCCTGTTTTGAAGGAACTGCCCTTCATTGAAATTGTGGGTAATGGCTTAACCTATAACCAGGAGAAGACCTTGCCTACTATCGATTTCTATGAAGTTGGCGGTACCTGGAGTGAATCAACACCAACCTTCGAACAGAAAACAGCCAACCTGAAGATTATGGGAGGTGATGCTGATGTGGATAACTTTCTCAAGGCAACCCGCTCTAACCTTCAGGACCTGGAGGCAGCCGTCGTTGAGCTTAAGGCTAAGGCTCTCACGGATAAATTCGAGGAGACCTTTGTCTATGGTGATGCTACGGCTAATCCGAAGCAGTTCGATGGTTTAAGAAAGCTCATTGATACCGCTACTGCTAGTGACCAGGTGATTGCCGCCGGGGCTAGCGGGGCTACCCTGACTTTATCCATGCTTGATGAGCTTATTGATGCCGTAAAGGGGGGCAAGCCTACCATACTGCTGATGAGCCGCCGCTCCAGGCGTAAGATTAACGCCCTGGCCAGAGCCTCTGGTGGTATGATGGAGACCGACCGCGATAAATGGGGCACCTTCGTTCAGTTCTGGGATGGTATTGCCATTGGCGTCAATGACTGGATATTGGATACCCATGTAGTTAGTGGAAGTGTCGAGACAGCCACCACCGGCGGTGACTGCTCTACAATCTACGCTATCCAGCTTGGGGAAGGGGCACTCTGTGGCTTAACGGCACCAGGTCACCTTACCGTAGAGCCAATCGGCTCACTCGAAACCAAGGACGCTACCAGGACTAGGATTAAGTGGTACTGCTCCCTGGCGCTGTTCTCAGCCATCAAAGCAACTGCCTTAATCGGCGTTCAAGACTAAACTAAATCCGGGGAGGGGGTTTTAACTCCCTCCCCCAGGAGGTAAATTATGGGATTTACAGTAGTAGAACACATCGAGCATCCTTTGGCCAGGGGTAACCTGACCTCGGACGGAGTTCAATGGAGTGCGGAAAAGACTACCACTACTGATGACTATGAAACGGTAGAAGAGATTACTGTTAACCCACCACAATTGGGGGCTATTATTGAGTTTGAGTTTGGGCTTACCTGTGCGGTAAAGTCCAGCGGCGGCACCGAGTCGGTGAAATTCAAATGGCAGGCGCGAAATAAAGGTGGAGCCTGGGTCGACCTTCACGACGAGGTGACTTACTCGGCTGATGCTTCAGCCTATAAGGAATACACCTATAGCGGTCGTTTCAAACCAGAAACCAACTTCAATGCTGTGCCCTTTGATATTCGGCTGGCAATCAAGTCAGGTACTGCTGGCGGTGAGAATGCCGTTGGTAAGACCAAGAACTCAAGCTATATCAAGGTAATCTATGCTGCTGCGTGAGGTAAGTAATGGAAATCGAGAGAGATTTTATCTTTGACCCCAGCCTGGTGCTGTATTTGCCTCTATACAAGCTGGATGGTGCTTCCTTCATGTCTCAGGATGCCCATGGCCATTTATGCACCGTTACTGGTGCTTTGTGGACGCCTCAAAGCAGATACTTTGATGGAACGGATGACTATATAACCGTTGGCGATGAGTCCACGTTCAAGTTTATGCACGGTGCACTTAATACTTCAGGCTTTCAGTTTACAATTGAAATGGTTGTAGCACTTGATGACCCAGCTTCTTCCTCAATGTATATTCCTGTGGGGACTATGGACTATGGGCAATCAGTCACCAGGGGTATATGTTTTGGTATTGGGAATAATCGCACCCTCTATATGGAAATAACTACTGGTGTATATGCAGTTAGAATATTGCAGGTCACTAGCAGTAAGTATATCCGCCCTAACGACACAGACTTACATCAATTTGCCTTCACCTGGAATCAAGGGTTGGCTAATGCAAACGGCATATTCTATGTGGATGCAGTGTCCGATACACCAGTTGATAAATCAGCCAATACACCAGACACGGGAAATTCAAAATATCCCCTACACATAGGCGTTGATGGGACTCACTATCAAGACCTTCCTGGGAAAATTGGGGTGGTCAGAATCTACAACCGTGCTTTAAGTCCTCTGGAAATTCAGCATAACTATCTAGCGGCTAAGTGGAGGTATAGATGAAATATAGAGTCAGAATTGATTTGTCCTTTGCTAACGAAGCTGACGCTCAGTCTTTGATGGCTTACGCTAAAAACCTATCTAGTAAGGCGGTTAGTATCAATGAGGGCGGGGTTAATGAGGAGATAGCCTTCTGTGATTTGGAGCTCTGCCGCCACGATGAGGCCCTTCCGCAGAAGGGCTGCGAGAAACTGGAGAGAGTAGAAATTAGAAAAGGGGTGAGGTAGATATGAATCTAACCGATATGAGAGCCATAGTCAGGCGTGACCTCCATGACGAGGAAGCCGACAACTACCGCTGGACCGATGACGAGATAAACCGTCATATTGCTCACGCCGTTCAAGACTTCTCCGAGGCTATCCCGTATGAGCAGAAGGCAGTTAAAGCTACTACCTCGGGCTCCAGGGAGATTGACATATCCACTATAACCGACCGCATCATGGTCGAAGCCGTGGAGTACCCGGTAGATAAATTTCCCAAGAGATACCAGCGCTTTTCCCTGTGGGCGGATAGCCTGACCCTTCTGGGTGATGAGGTTCCTGATGGTTCGAATGCTTATATCTACTATGGCAAGCTCCATACCCTCGGCGAAAGCTCCACCATCCCTGCTATGTATGAGGACTTAATCGCTGCCGGCGTCGGTGGCTATGCCGCCGTCGAGTGGGCAGTATATGCCATCAACCGGGTTAATGTCGGTGGCACCCCGACTCCTGGAGAGTTTCTTGCCTGGGGCAAAGAAAAGCTTGCCTACTTTAAGGCTGAACTAAAGAGGCTGGGGAGGAGAAACCGGGTTAGAATCCGCTCTCTCTATAAACCCTACTATCCGGCAGTGTCTAAATCGACCGACTACGGTCCTTGATAAGCGGGGCGTCTAATAGGGGCCCCTCATTAAAGGCTCAAAGAGTGTCAAAGAGAGGCGAAGCCTCTCTTATAAAACGAATTCCCCCTCCCTTATCAAGGGAGGGGGATAAAGGGGGAGGGTTACCTAATGGAAATCAAAGGAGGTGAGGTAGATATGACTGTAAAAGAAGGGTTACCCAAGACTAAAGAGGGGTTACCTGAGGAGGCTTTTGCTATCGTCGGAGACCCGGAAGACCCTGAGACCTGGAAGCTACCCCATCATAAGAAGAGCATCTTTAGAGCCCTGCGGGGGAAGCTTGATATTGAGAAGACGGTTGACTGGGAGCGGATGCCGGCTACCGTAGCTGCTCTATCACCTGGGGGCTACCGTGGGCAGAGAGTAGATGCTAACCCTGAGCAAATTCTTCAGGCAGCTAAACACTTGGCAGCTCACTACCGACAAGCAGATAAGCCTCTACCTGATACCCTCGCTGCTCTGGTGTAAGAGGGGGCAAGGAATATATCCCAGACCAAAAGGGTAAATGAAGCGAAGGATAGAGGAGCAATGCGAAGTCTAACATCAACATTACTAGCCGCTCAGAAGGAAGCCAGTCGTACCCCTTTTGTTAAGGTGGAAGCCAAAAATAAGATTGCTGGTGTAGTGAGGCTTGATTGGTCGAGGCTTTATACCGGTTCAGAGGATGATTATTTCCATGCTGTAACTATGCCCGGTGATGGCTCACTTATCAGAGCTAGGATAACCCTGCCTGCCGATTCCAGAAAGCTCTACAGACAGAGGGTGGCTAATCCCGGTCCTTCATCGGATTTCAGTACCTGGACCTACACCAACCAGTATAACTGCATCGTTGTGGCAGCCGCTTCTCTGGGGGCTGAGGTCTCTATTTTTTGGATAAACTCCAGCAGGCAAATCCGGCGCATAAAGAGCACAGACTATGGTGTTAATTGGGGTAACCCTGAGCTTATTGATTATTCTGCCACCACCGCCATCTACGGCCTGGCTGCCACCTACAAGCCTAACGGTGATTTGGCTATCTTCTATGCTGACCACGCCACCCTCTATGTTAAAAAGCATGTCGGCGGTAGCTGGCAGTCTAAAGCTGCCTGGGACAAAACTACCGGTGACCTCTCAGGTGTAGCCGCCTTCTATGATAATGACTGGAATCTCTTTGTTACCGGTGAAGATTCGGCAGATAACTTTAAGCTGTGGAGCTTGATATACGGCGATGGTGGCGATTTAGCACTTGGCACCTGGTCAGACCTTAAGGAGTTCGCCTCAGCTCCCTCGGATGGTAACTTTGAATATTGTAGAGCATTCATAGACAAGCCAGATGTCTATAGGTGCTTCTATATTGAGAAATTTACCGGCACCGAAGCCTATAACCGCCCCTTCTGGTCTCCCTCCGTCGCCGATACCAAGTTTCTGGAAAACTTGTGGCATGAGCCAGTCCCGTGTGACCTGTCAAGTGAGTATGGTGTGGCTATTGCTCACCATGGCGATTATTGTTGGCTGTCTACCCCCTATGGTGTGTGGCGAGCTAAGCTAACACCGCAGAGCCTCGATTTAACCGCCGATATCCTATCCTTGAGGCAGGAGACTGAGGAGAGCCAGGGAAAGCTAACCATTGAACTCAGGAACGATGACGGACGCTATGCCTCGTTGCCGTCACCGCTTGATATTGGCTGCCAGTTAGAGGTCAGCCCTGGCTATGTTACCTCTCAGGGAAACGAGGTCAGCTCAGGGCAAATCTTTACCTTGGAAGCCTATGAGCACACCAGCTCAGGGGGTAAGGCTAGTCTTTTTCTTTATGCCCTGGATGGGTGGGGAGAGATAAAGGCTTGGAGAGCCAGGCACCAGTTCCGGTGGAATAAAGCCTCCAGCGAGATGAGCGTTAAGCAAATCCTTGAGTTTGTTCTGGCCAGAGTTGGCTTAAAGCTTGAGGTAAAATCCCAATCATCCGTTATAACTAACTACTACCCTGATTTCACCATCTACACCAATAATGGGGGCGACATTATCATCAGCAGATTGCTACCCTTCGTCCCTGATGTGCTGTTTATTGAAGGCAATAAAGCCTACGTGGTGAATCCCCAGTCTTCTGACAGTTCGGTTTATTCCTACGGGCAAGCTCATCCCATATTGGAGGGTAGATACCGAAAGGGAGCCTGGGAGCTTAATCGGGTTCAGGTCGAGGGCTACGACCCGGAAAATGAGGAGCAGGTAGTTGTTGATTCCTTCTCCTGGAACCAGATAGCCAGGCTCTATGATAGGCTGAACCAACTGGAGGACAGGAATATAGATACCGTGACCAAGGCTGAGCAGAGGGGAGAGGCTTATTTGAGGGAATCTGAGATAGAATCAGCCGGTGGCACTATTCACATCCCGGTTAATTGTGGCCAGCAGTTATTTGATGTCATTGACATAACCGATAGCCGGGCTGGGCTCACTGTTGAGAAGAAGAGGGTGCTGGGGCTAACCCTGATTCATAATCCTCGCCGCGGGGAATATGAGCAGCGGCTGTCACTGGGTGCAGTATAGAGATTAGTTATCAATCTCACTCCCTTTATGCGCCTCTCCATAATATGGGTATATATTTCTATCATGGGGGTTAGGGTTTGAAGTGGCGAAGCCCCGAATATGCATGTAGTGGGGAGTTTAAGAGGGGCGAAGCCCCTCTTCGGAAACAATCTTCCCCTTCCCCTTATCAAGGGGAAGGGGATAAAGGGGATAGGGTTTCAAAATATCTAAAGGAGGCTTGAGGGTGAAATGAGCTCGAGGAAAGGAGTGCTGAAGAGTTTTAACCCTGGTGACTATACAGCCACCATTCAACTGGCTGGCAGCCATAAGGTTTACCTGGAAGGTATTGCTGTGGCTCGTAATCTGCCGGCGGCAGAGATGGCTGTGGGCAGAAAGGTGGCGATTATCTTCTTTGATGAGCACAATGCCAAAGAGGCGGTGGTGGTAGCTGTTTACACCTAAGCGGGGAAGAAAGAAGGGCAATTATCCCTTAAAGACAAGTAATATAATAAATTATAGATATAACATTATACTTATTTGTTATTTATTATATGGTAACTATCCCTTGAGGGCAAGTAATATAATTTACGATAGATAATACTATATTATTACTGAATTTTATACAAAGGAGTAAGTAAATGAGTGAGCAAAGTAAATTTGAATTAGCCCAAGAGATAGCCAATAAAATTTCATCTCAATGCAATTCTGAAGCTGAATCTAAAGAACTAATTAAACTGATAAAAGAACTCCTTGATGTCAGGTGGGCTATTCCATCGCAGTCTTCGTAATAGCTTTGTAGGCTTTGTCAAATAGTTTATGCCATTCTGCAATTGATGCCTCAGTGAGATTTCCCGTTTTGTGGGGACTCTTTAGTTCTACCATTTGGAAAGCTAGTTCTAGTATCCGTATGCGTTCTTGTTCTCCCATAATACACCTCCTATATAGTATGGATTATCTAAAACTTTTTCCTTATCATACCGTATATGGCGGCTATGTCCACAAGTATTAAACCTACAATGAGGATAGTCTTGGCAATTCCTGGTTCGGTAGCGGTTAGGAGAGCACCAGCAATAATGTTGCCAAGGATGAGGTAAATGACATTCTGGAAGTCTTTCATATTTTCCCCCCTTAACACAGTGCGGATGATAATTATACTACTTTGATAGGTGGTGTCAATACCCACAGGGGGTTCACATATTGACAAAATAGGGACAAATCGGGACAAAAACTTGACAAAACTGGTAGCATGTATGCTACACTATAGGCTAGATATGTAGGGGGGTAGGTAGGTGGAGGATATATGGTTAGGGCAACAGATAAAACAAGTCCTCGCATTATACGGAGTCCTTTTTCTATTAGCCCACTTCCAACAAGATTCGTTTTGGAGTATTTTACACTTCGGGAAGAATTGAGGCAAGCTAGGCAAAAGTTAGCTGAATTTGAAAATAGACTCTCTAGGGAGGAAGTGATGGTAGTTAGGGATATAACTAAGGAAGAAGCTAAGGAAGAGATACGACAATTGCTTAAGAGGGGGCATACTCTTTATTTCTCTGATATTGCCGATAAATTAAGGCTTGACCTTGAGATGGTTGTTGATATTTGTCGGGAACTCCAAGAGAACAAGGAAATTGGGGTAGATGAAGATGCCCTCACAAGAACATAATAAAGTGGGTGACTCACTAAGGGGCGAGAAGATAATTGCACAAGCTCGTGATATTGACAGACCACGCATTGTTAAGGGTTCGGGTCGGGATAAGATTCAGAAAACAGCTTTAAGGGGGTCGGCTTATTGTGTGATTGATATGCCCCTAAAATGGATTTTAGAGAAAAAATAATGACAACGAAACAACAAAAGAAGCGGTTCAGTTTTACAAAACAAGACTTTCTGAAAGACTTAAAGAAAGTTAGCAAACCGCTAACAGCTAAACCCTCTCCAAAACCGTCAAAATATAGGCTTCTCATTATTCCTAAGAGAGTGCTTGGAGAGCAGTATTTAACAAGCTAACGGTTTTCTGGCCTGACAAACTTGTAGCCCATCCCGTGCTCGGTGACGATAATATTGGGCAATTCAACACTATCCTCCAGTTTCTGTCTCAGGTGCTGAATGTGCACCCTGAGCAGGTCGCGGGCATCAATATATGTTTCTCCCCATACCTTAGTTAACAAGCTCTCATGGGTGACTAACCGTCCCTCGTTCCTGATTAGGAGGTAGAGAAGCTTGGATTCGGTGGAGGTAAGCTTTACCGGCTCCCCATCCAGCATTACCTCGTTACTGGCGAAGTCAACTGATAACTTGCCGCTGACAAAAGGACGTTCCTCGCTGCTAACCGGTAGCCCTTGGACACGGCGCAGCACCGCCTGCACGCGTGCCACCAATTCAATATGGCTAAAGGGCTTGATTATATAATCATCTGCACCCAGTTCAAGCCCCTTGGCTACATCAGTATCCTCACCTCTTACCGTTAGCATTATCACCG
>CAZMUD010000041.1:0-9597 GCA_964569715.1 uncultured Dehalococcoidales bacterium
CCTGCGACCAATCGGTTATGAGCCGACCGCTCTGCCGCTGAGCTACGAGCCCCTGGAGGAGAATCCAGTAAATATCATATCGCACCGATTATTTGAAGTCAACCTGCCCGAGCTATCTTTCAGAGGGGAAACCTAGAGTCTTGAGCTCAGTGTGAAGTTATGTAAAGTTATGTTCTTGCCTGGCTCTGGGGGGCTTGGCTAGCAAAATTAGAGGTATTGCCGGAAGTGTGGTCAAGGCAAATAGTTGCCAGGCCAGGCGATAGCTTCCCCTAACGTCGAAGACCCATCCAGCAAAGACGGGACCGGCTACCCCAGCCACCATGTTTACGACCGACATCAATCCCATAATGGTGCCAAAGTTTCTTGCGCCAAAATAATCTGCTTGCATTGCCGGCCTCAGGGGGATTGCTCCAGCATAACCAGGAGCATAGAGGAGCAGGAAGGGAATAATAAGCCATGCTCTATCCATATCCATAAAGGAGAAGATGAAAATGCCGATAGTTTGCAGGGTGAAGGCTATAGCTATGAGGTATCTTTTATCGGTGAAATCACCAAGGAAACCAAACCCCAGTCTTCCGATGAGGCTAAATAGGGTCATACCTGTCACCGCGGTAGCAGCTATCGCCGTAGGGACCTCTACACTCTCCAGATAAGGCACTATGTGCACCATAACTGCACCTGTCGCTATGTGCTGAAAACCAAAGGCGAACGAAAGCAGCCAGAAGGCTCGTGTCCTCAGCGCCGCCTTCGCCGTAAAATCTGTAGCTGAAGAATCTGAATCCTGCTCCACTATCTCACTGGATGAGTAGCGGTCCGGCGCATTTGTTGGTCCGTATATTGCTGTCGTGGGTTCGCCATCGGGGAGGTATCCATACTGACTGGGTTTATGTCTCATCACTAAACTGAGTGGTATGCCAATTACGCATGAGGCAATGGCTACGAAGGTTGCCGTCTCTCTCCACCCAAAGTGACTAATGGACAAGGCTACTAATGGGACTAGAACGCCGCTAGCACCAAAACCCACATAGATAAGAGTCATAGCCCGGCTTCTCTTCTTGACAAACCAGTTGGCTACGGCTGTATTCATAGTCACAAAGGAGCCAAAGCTCATGCCTGATGCGATAACCAGAAATGAGCCATAGAATGCCCAGAGAGAGTTAATGCGGCTCATCAATAAAAAGCCCAGACCAACAACAATCCAGCCGCTGAGCATCATCTTCCTCGGTCCCACCCTGTCAACCAGAAAGCCGGCTAGCGGGCTCAGCATACCCTGCTCAACCCGCTGGAAGAGAAAAGCGATAGATGTCATTGCCGCAGTCCAACCGAACGTATTCCTTATAGGGTTAAAGAAGGTAGTAAAGCCATAGATGAATGTGCCGCCATTAAGGAAATTCAAAATGGCGCAGGCCAATACAATCCACCAGCCGTAGAAGATTTTTCTTTTTCTTGGTGTAACTGTATCTACTACTCTCACCTGCCTTTGGCTAGGGGCTTCTACTGACGGGTCGCTGGAAGTCACATTGAAAGATAAGCATTGTCAGGAGTGGACTAAATGACCCTTGTGTAATAGAATCTACTATATCGCACCCTGTTGCCTGTTCTAAAGAATAACGGAATATAGCCGAAAGTGCAATTCCAGGTTCTCCCGGCCAGGGTGGTTAAATAATATCTGCACCATGCTGAATAAATAAATAACTAAGGGGGATGAAAGTTATGGAACAACCAATTGCAAGAGCAGCCAGGGATTTAGTCGAATCAAAATATGCTGTTGCCCTAACTGGCGCCGGGATGTCCACCGAGTCAGGGATTCCTGATTTTCGGGGACCTTCAGGAATCTGGACCAAAAACCCTGAAGCTGAAAAAAGAGCCTATCTGAGCTATCAGGAGTTTCTGGAAGACCCCAAGAAGTGGTGGGAAGAAAGGCTAGCCGGTCCGAGTTTATTAGGCGACCTGGGAAAAGCCATGCCAAATCCCGGTCATCACGCTTTGGCTGAACTTGAAGAGTTAGGTATTTTGAACTGTGTAATCACCCAAAATATTGATGCGCTTCATGAAAAGGCTGGGACTAAGAACCTCCTGGAATATCACGGCAGTGTTATAAAGTTAAGGTGCATGTCTTGCGGCTTAAGATTTAGGCGAGATGAATTTGATTTGGAAAAATTGATACGGGAAAAGCAACTGCCTCCCCGTTGCCCTACATGTCTAGGAGTAATAAAATCCGACACCGTTGGCTTTGGAGAGCCGATTCCCAATGACGTTGCTCACCAAAGCTTAGAAGAAGCCCAGAAATGCGATTTGATGCTCATCTGTGGGACCTCGGCTGTGGTTTATCCCTTCGCTAACCTGCCAAGAATAGCCAAGCAGAGAGGAGCGGCAATAATAATTGAGGTGAATGCTGAGCCAACACCCTTAACCGAGGAAAGAATTTCTGATTACCTAATCCAGGGGAAAACTGGCGAAGTTTTACCGAGCCTAGTTGAGGAAGTAAAAAGGATAAGAAAATAGATGCTTGAAGTCTCAGAGTTGGCGAAGAATAGTTATAGAGGAGGGCGAAACCATGCTATCGATAATCCAGGGAGACATTACCAAGCAAGCTACTGAGTCCATAGTTAATGCCGCCAACCCAAGCCTGATGGGGGGTGGTGGTGTAGATGGTGCTATCCACCGTGCCGGAGGTCCAGCCATTTTGGAGGAGTGTAGACAAATCGTATCCAGGCAAGGGCGGTTGCCAACCGGTAAGGCGGTGATTACCACCGGAGGAAATCTCAAAGCCAGGTTCGTCATCCATACTGTTGGACCTGTCTGGCATGGGGGTAACAAAGGAGAAGCTGAGCTACTAGCCAGCGCCTATCAAGAGAGCCTCAAAGTGGCTGCAGAGAACAATTTAAGCAGTATTTCTTTTCCGTCAATAAGCACTGGTGCCTACGGTTATCCAGTAGCTGAAGCAGCGAAGGTGGCTATAAGGACGGTGACTTCATTTCTCAAGGAACAGAGCACCCCAATCAAAGAAGTAGTTTTCGTGCTCTTTGATTCTACCACTTTTGAAAGCTACTCATCGGTGCTTGGGGAGATGAGGAGTGAGGAAGGAGATTGAGCCAGACTAATCTTGTAAGCAGGAAGTATCAGAAGTGAAAAAGACTGAGGAGAACAAAAGGGCAATATCAAAAGGACCATAAGGCTATCCGACAAGCAATACTTCAATGTGAGAAAGGAGGACGTACCATTATGCCTACATTCTACTTACCGACAAGAATCGTTTACGGTCGAGGGACTATTGTCCGGTTGGGGGAGGAGGCGAAGGCAATCGGACGAAAGGCTATGATTGTCACCTATCCCGATATTCGTCGAGTAGGGCTACTGGATAGAGTTGTTGAAGACCTGAAGTCAAATGGGGTCGATACCTTGATTTTTGAAGAGGTGGAGCCCAATCCACGTAGCTCAACGGTGGATAAGGGAGCCAGGATAGCTCGTGATGAGAAGATTGACCTGGTTATCGGCTTGGGTGGAGGTAGCGCTATGGACACAGCTAAGGGAATAGCGCTAGCCAGCACCGGCACCGAGTCAATCTGGAGCTATACAGGAGCTATGGCTGAAGCAAAGGCTCCTGTTCCCTCAATCATTCAGGTACCGACTATGGCTGGTACCGGCTCTGAGGTAAATCAGGGAGGGGTAATTACCAATTGGGAGACTCATGTTAAGAGCGTGATAGTTAATCCCTGTATGTCGGCCAAGGTGGCTATTGTTGACCCTGAAGTGACGCTTACCGTACCTAAAAAACAAACAGTAGCGGGAGCGGTAGACACCTTTTCTCATGTAGTAGAACGTTATGTTACCGATGGAAGGCCTAATCCCCTGACCGACGGTATTCGCGAGACTGTAATGAGGATGATAGTGAAGTACTTACCGCAGGTATTGGCTCGGTTGGATGACATTGAAGCTCGTAGCCAGCTTTCTCTGGCGAGCACTACTGCTATGTCAGCGTTTGCTACATGGGGAAATGGCGGAGGCGCAATAACCTGCCACGGCATTGAGCACGCGTTGAGTGGTTACTACGACGTTATTCATGGTGAGGGACTGGCAGCTCTGCTGCCTGCGTGGATGAGATTCACTCTTCCAACAATGAAGGATAGGTTCGACTCGCTGGGTAAAAATGTCTTTGGCAAGGAAGATGGAATACTGGCTACTGAAGAGTGGCTGGAGAGTGTGGGGATGAGGTTACGATTGCGAGACCTGGGTTGTGAGCTTGAGCGCGCTGAGGAGATAGCAGAGCTTGCTATAAAGTCGACCCCCGGGCTCAGTAGGGGGCATCCAGGGACACTGGATGCCGAGGCTATAGCCCTAATTTATCGGGACTCTTACTAGCTTCAGCCCCTACAGCGGCAATTGATAGGCTTATATAGGTAGGGGGCTAACTCGGTATTCTAGCAAGAAAACTTGAGGGGAATCCGGAATGTACACAAATCATCAGGGTGTTACGGCTGAGGTAACAAATCAAGCTAATGCTGGATGTTAGACAATTTGGACAAATGTACAGTAAAGGGCATTCATTCAGAATAAGGTGGGTGAAAGCCGGTATCGAGAAGACCCCAGTTAAATCTCTTCTTAAACCTGTCTAGTATAGCTATGGTCTTCATGCCGAAGAGCCCCAAGAAAATCACATTGCCTATAGCATGAAAGGTATCAAACCAAAGGCTATTGAGCTGGCACACGACAAAAGTCTTTAAGGTGAGAGGATAGATGAAAGAGAGCCAAAACCAGGTATTCACTATCCACCCATAGAGATAACCCCAGATAATGCCGAATATAATTAACCATATTCTGCCAAGCTTAAATCGCCTAAAATAGGCGGCTGAAATCCCTACCAGACCCCAGGCAAACATCTGGTATGGTGTCCATGGTCCTTGACCGAGAAAGAAGTTGGAGACAAGCGCAGTTACAGCGCCAACCATAAACCCTGCCACCGGTCCGAAAACATATCCAGAGCAGATTATCAAGTAGGTGCACGGTTGCACGTTAGGTATGAGAGCAAAAGGAACCCTTGACACAGCGGATATGGTTCCCAGCATGGCAACGAGTGCTATCTCTTTTGAACTTATGGCGGCTGACTCAAACTCGAACAAGAAAGCTATGATAGCTAGGATAACCAGCATGGTCGCTATCAGTCCCCAGTTCATAAGATTTTGCAACGGAGACTGGGGAAAGAGGGGAGCGATAAAAGCGGCTATGCCTGTAACGAGTATAAGCGCCAGGCAAACGTAACTTTTTTTCATTCTAGCATCTGTAAGAGTTCGCCAACAGTTAATATATTGCCGGGGACACCGTATTTATCAAATGCTTGAACCAAGCGATTTATCTGAGGCGAAAAGAGTAGCGCCCTGGAGAGTACGTCTCGTTTGTTCCCATCCACTACAATTTCCCCTTCGCTCAGTAGTATCACTCTGTCGGCGTACTCGGCTACCGTTTCAACATCATGGGTAACCAGAATCACGGTGTTACTCTGACTTGTGTATTCATTCAAAAATTCCATCAATTCACGCTTAAGCCTATACTCCATTCCCCTGGTTGGCTCATCTAGAATTAGAATCTTCGGCTGAATAGCTAGGACGGACGCCAGAGCCACCCGCTGTTTTTCCCCACCACTTAAGGAGCGAGGATACTGCCTTCTATATTCCTTTAGCTTAAACCTCTCCAGGATTTCGTTAATCCGCCGCCTTATCTCTCCATTTTCAAACCCTAGGTTTCTTAGGGTAAAGCCTATCTCCTCCTCAACGGTATCGGCAAAGAGATGGTCGTTAGGATTCTGGAAAACAAAGCCGACTTTCCTGGCTAGCTCAGCAATGGTAGCCTTTCGGGTATCAATTCCATCTATCGTTACCATACCCCTCGTTGGTTTCAAAAGACTGTTGAAGTGCTTAACCAGCGTCGTTTTCCCTGAAGCGTTTCTCCCCATAATGGCAATGAACTCACCTTCACCTATCCTCAAGCTTATGCTCTTCAAAGCAGTAGGCCCTTCAGGATAAACGTGCCAGAGTTTTTCTACCTCAACTACTGGTTTGCTATCACCCTTTTCATCGCGTTGAGGCAGTGGCCCGGAAGTCTTCTGGAAAACTCTGTTGAGCATTATTCTACCCTCTTTAACGGTAAGGGGTACTCCATTCACATTGATACCCCTATTCTCCAGCTCATGAGCTAGCTTAATTATTGGAGGCATACCGACCCCAATCTCAGCGATTTCCTGATAGCTTTTATCCAGAACGTCTCTGGTGCTGCCATCGGCAACAACTCTTCCTCGGTCGAGTACTATTAACCTGTCGACATGCTGAATTACTCTGTCCAGTCGATGTTCAATCAGTATTACCGTGATACCCAGCTCATCATTTAACCGCTGCACTATAGAGAGTACTTCTTCAGCACTCTTAGGGTCTAGCTCGGAGGTTGGCTCATCCAATATCAGAATTTCAGGGTGCAAGGCGAGAACTGAGGCGATGGCTACCTTCTGTTTCTCGCCACCAGAGAGTTCATGTACTTGCCGGTGACGAAGGTCAGAAATACCTAGCGTGTCCAGCGATTCCTCCATCCGCTTGGCAATCAGGTCTCTGGGGAAAGCAAGATTCTCCAAGCCAAAAGCAATTTCCCTTTCTACATCCATCGCTACCAGCTGGTTTTCCGGGTCTTGGAATATCATGCTTACCCTGGTGGCTAGTTCTTTGGTGGAATGTTTCATAGTATCAAGCCCCTGCACCTCAACCCTGCCAGCTACTTTACCCCCATAGAAATGGGGTATTAAACCATTGAGGCATCGGCATATACTCGATTTACCCCCACCTGATGGACCGGTTACCAACACGAATTCCCCATCCTGAATCTCGAGATTTATGTCCTTGAGAGCTGGATTTTCAGCATCGCTATAGTAAAAAGCAAAATTCTCTATCTTAATCAAGTTCAATCCTCTTCTTTAATAATGCTAGGGGCACTATCATGCACAACAAGAACACCAGCAGAGCAAGCATAGAGCATTCAAAACCATCAAGGCTTATCTTCTCCAGTGTTGGATAATACTGGTAGTCCCCATGTCCCCACCACCGCATGAAGATTCCAAGAATAACGGGAAGAAAGCCCGATATCAGTGTTGGGATGTCAAGCTTACTCAGTTTTATCTCTTTATAGAAGGTTCTTTTTTCTCCAGAGCCAAATGCCCTCGATTCCATCGCCTCAGCCACCTGAATGGTTCTATCCAGAGAGTTAGACAGCAACGGAATTATGATTGCCATGCGGCTTTTGATTCTTTGCGTTAGCTTTCCCCGGTCAAGCTCTAAGCCCCTCGACCTCTGGACATCGCTGATACGTTCCACATCGTCAATCAGGGTGGGAATAAATCTGGTGGAGAGCGAAGTTACCAGCACCGATTTATAGGGCAGCTTTATCTTTATCATGGCTAGCATAATATCATCCGGGTGAATAGTGAAAGTAAGTATGGTAAAAGCAGATATTATCGCCAGCAATCGTAGGGACATTCCCACCCCGAAGAATATAGCCTCTAAAGTTATTACGGGAGCGCCTATTAGTGGAATCCTGAACGGAGCCTGCCACAGGAGGTGAGAGCCATGATAACTAACCAAGGCATTTATTATTACTATCGCCAGACAGAGATAGAGAGCGAACTTCATGAGAGAAGCCCACTCTCTCCATGCCCTGGCAGCTATTATTATGGGCAGCGTGGAGAGGAATAGCAGAAGGAGGTAGATAGGATTATTAAAGATTAGGCTAAGGACAAAGATACTGACAACCCACGCCAGCTTGCAGAAAGGATTGAGCTTGTGGATGGCAGTCCCCTTTTCCTTATATCTAAAGCTTATCACTGAGGTACCTTAATCATCTCCCCGTTGGCCACTACTGCAGCGCAGGCATATTGGAATTCAGTATAGCGGTTAACTAGGGCATGTATGGCGTCTTTTACCCCGACCTCGTCCGTGCCCGAAACCAGCCAGACCACACTTTCACAGGCTCCGATGCCCTTTGGATTCCAGGGGTTTTGAGTGGCCTGAATTAGTCCAACTCCAGCATCGTATTTGGTAACCACCTCACCCTTGGTATTAAGGACAACTAGATTTCCACTCTCGAAGTGAGCAAAAAAGCCCAGCCTGTTCCAGACTTGGTTCAACTCTGATAGAGGCTCGCTATCCATGCTACCTAGGAGAAGAAGATTACACGATTCCTTCTCATTTTCTGATAGTTCGCCGAGCCTTTTGATACTGACGTTGCTTACTCCCAGTCGGACAAGCCTGCGCTCTAAATTCTCGGCATCTTCTTTTAGACTATCTGCATATGCGATTATAGTTGAGTTTGTCTTCCCCCCGTAACCATGCCTAAAGGGTTCAGGAAAGTCGCCTACGATAGCTGGAATGAAGTGATGAAAGCTCCAGTCGTGAAAATCCCAGTGCTGTATATCGCCGTTGCGTAGTTTATAATCAAGGGCGCCGGTATTGGACTGGATGCCGTTAATATAGATAAACCAGTCCATCTTCATACTCTGACTTCCAATGAATCCAGAGCGAACGCTATTTATAGCATTTACGAACCCACCCCCGTACGCCGTCTCAACTTCAGACACCTTCATTAGCGCTGACATCGCTGAGGTACCCTCAGGCACTTCCAGTGTCTCGTCAAACATCAATTCCTGGCCAAAGTTCCGGGTGGCCACCACTCTTACCGTTATGACGCCGGCTTCCGGTGAAGGCGGTGGGGAACAGGCAGACAGAGCAGCCATCACCAGAAGCAACGCTGTAATCAGAACCAGCAACTTATTCCACTTCATATCGCTACCAATGTTTCAGAGATTCACCAGGCACGGTTACAAATTTGGCCTTGAATATTTAGTAATAATAGGCTCTTCTAACCAAAACGAAAACAAGCAACCCGACTACGATGACCCCGGCTATGATGCCACCAATGAGCAGCCAGCTGGTGGGTGTTTTTGCCGGCGGCGTGGGTGGTGCGGCTGTTGGAGGTTGAGACGGTGACGCCGCTACGGTAAAACTGGCATTCAAATCTTCCACGACGATATTGTAAGTTCCAGCCTCTTTCCTAGTTACGGAAAAGGTAATAATCTCACTACTGCCAGCAGTCACCGTTACGCTCTGTACTGCTTCCCTCAGACCGTTTATCTCCAGGATCACGGTATAGCTTCCTTCCGTACCACCAGTGTTGGCCACTGATGCCGTGATGGTTACCACCTCGTTAGGCTGAACCTCCGCCGGCTGGACAGTGAGATTCGTTATTGAGAAGGCGGCCAGTGCGGGCGGCGATGTAAGAACGATTGCGGTCAAGGTTAGCCGAGCAATAACGGCAAAGGTAGTAAAGTGACTTACTTCGGCGGTGATGGTGTTGGTCACAGTGTCAACCGTGCAGTCAAGCTCTACCCACTCTTCAGCCTCTTCATCCCAGTAAGCGATTACCAGGTAGTCTTCGTTAGCATCATCGGGAATCTCGGACTCCTCATACTCGAAGGTAAGAGTTAACGGCGGGTCAAAGGTAGCCCCGTCAGGGCCGAAGTCATAGGCTAGTCCGATGACCTGGGTATTTGCCGGTGGAGCGGGT
>CAZMUD010000042.1:0-9575 GCA_964569715.1 uncultured Dehalococcoidales bacterium
TCTACATTATTGGTGCCCATTACCACCCGGGTAAACTTCTGCATTACATAGGCATCCTCATTACTGCTCCTGCACGAGGCGATAAAGCCAAAGTTCTCCGGGGTAGCTTCTTTTAGCTTAGAGGCGACAAGGTCAAGGGCCTCCTCCCAGGAGGTTTCCTGAAGCTCACCGTTCTTTCTCACCAGGGGCATCTTCAATCTGTCCTTACTATAGATGTAGTGATAGGCATTCTTTCCCTTGGGGCAATTTGACCCTTCATTTACCGGGTGCTCCTTCCATGGCTCCTGCCCAATTATCCTGCCGTCTTTAACTACCAGATGGATGCCGCAGCCGCAACTGCAATAGGGACATATGGTAGGTACATACTCAATGCTCATTTCGCCTCCCATTAAGCGGGCTCGGGCCAAGCCCTTTTATAGTCTCGGTAAAGCTCTTGACTGTCTCAGCTACCTTTGGTCCCTCGGACGCTGATATCCATTCCAGCCTGAGCCTGTCCTTGCCAATGCCGACGGCTTCAAGGAAGGGTTTCAAGCCAACAACTCTTCGTCTGGCACTCAGGTTGCCCTTCTGGTAGTGGCACTCTCCAGGGTGGCAGCCGCAAACGAGGACTCCATCAGCGCCTACAGTGAAGGCTTTCAATATCAGTCTTTCATCTACCCTACCGGTGCACATTACCCTTATCACCCTGACATTAGGCGGATACTTCATCCGCGAAGTACCGGCAAGGTCAGCCGCAGCATAGGTACACCAGTTACAGAAGAAGGCTACAATCTTTGGTTCAAAGCTCACACTAGCACCCCCTCAATTTGAGCTATAATTTGTTCAGTAGTGAAGTGTTTGCTGGTAATAGCGCCGCTGGGGCAGGCAGCAGCGCAAACGCCACATCCCTTGCACACTACTTCGTTAACACGGGCAACCTTTTTCTCCTCATCAAAGGAGATAGCCTTATACGGACAGAGGTCGACACATATCTTGCAGCCGGAACAAGCCTCCTCGTCAACGACTGCAGTCGCCGCCTCAATCTCAACCTTGCCTTTGCTAATCATCGCCAGTGCCCGGGCAGCAGCTGCTGATGCCTGAGCTACGGTGTCGGGGATATCCTTCGGACTCTGGCAACAGCCAACGACAAAGACACCATCGGTCATAGTCGCTACCGGGTCAAGTTTGGGATGCTTCTCCAGGAAGAAACCATCCGCTTTTCTGCTTATAGAGAAGGTTTTAGCTATCTGGTCGGCATCGGCGGTGGGTTCTAGGGCACAGCTCAGGATGACCATATCGACCGGGAGGCGCCGCTTGCGGCGGACCAGGGTATCCTCACAGATTACAATCAGCTTGCCCTCCTCCTCAGGGGTTTCGGCAAGGTTGGTAATCTCGCCGGCGCGCCCCCGCACAAAGTTGACCCCCTCTTCCTGAAGCCGCTCATAGAACTCTTCGTAGCCCGAACCAGCAGTACGCATATCAATATATAGCTGATAGACAGGCGCTTCAGGAACCTTTTCCCTTATTAGATGGGAGTATTTCAGCGAGTACATGCAGCAGACTCGCGAGCAGTATTTATGGTAATTCTCGTCACGGCTGCCGACACAGTGCAGGATAGCTACGCTCTCCGGCTTCCGCCCATCAGCCAGAAGAATCTCACCGCCAGTAGGTCCTGAGGCATTGGACATCCTCTCAAACTGGAGGCCAGTGAGGACGTTATCATAGCGCCCATAGCCATACTGGTAGATAACCGAGGGGTCAAACTGTTGGAAGCCAGTGGCGACAATGATATTGCCGACATCAACCTCAACAATCTCATCCTTCATTTCATGATTGATAGCCTGAGCCTCACAAGCTTTCACACACTCCAAGCACTCTGAGCAGGCAGCACAATTCAAGCAACGCTTGGCCTCCTCAATGGCTGTTTTTTCATCAAAGCCAAGCTCAACCTCAGTAAAAGAGCCGTCCCTTTTCTCCAAGTCAAGCATGGGCATAGTGGCTCTGGCCTTTTTACCCACGCCATCCTTCGAGACTTCTTTGACCCTGGTAATTTGCTCAGGTCTCCCCTCACGCAAGTCAGTTCCACTTAAGTAGCGGTCGATGCTTTCAGCAGCTTCCTTGCCGGCAGCAATAGAGGCGATGACATCAGATGGACCGGCAACCACATCACCGCCAGCAAAGACACCAGAAATATTTGTCTCCAGTGTTGTCGAGTCTACAGAGAGGGTACCCCATCCTGTGTAGTCAAGGTCCTTAGGTAATCCTGCTTTGTTTACTTCCTGTCCGAGGGCCATAATCACATTATCGACATCCATATTAAATTCTGAACCTTTAATGGGTACCGGTCGCCGTCGACCGCTGGCATCGGGCTCACCCAACTCCATACGAATGCACTCGATACCAGTTAATCGGCTGTCCTGGCTCAGAACCCTGACTGGAGCTGCCAGGACATGGAGCTTTATACCCTCCCGCTCTGCTTCATCAATTTCACCAGCTGCCGCTGGCATTTCAGCTCGGGAACGACGATAAACAATGGTCACCTCCTTAGCACCGAGGCGTAGAGCTACTCTGGCACCATCAATAGCGGCATTACCACCACCAACAACTGCCACACGCTTGCCTAGACTAACCTTGGCTCCGGAATTCGCCTGCTTTAAGAAATCAAGAGCGTGGATTACTCCTGTAGTGTTTTCACCGGGAATCCCCATCTTCAGACTGTTCCCAGCACCAGTGCCGAGGAAGATAGCCTTGTACCCCTTATCGAAAAGTCCACCTAAGTCCGCTACCGGGGTATTCGTCTTGATTTCTACACCAAGCTCTTTTACCAAATCAATCTCGTTATCAAGCACCTTCTTTGGCAGACGGTATTCTGGGATTCCGTAACGCAACAAACCACCAGCCATCGGCATGGCTTCAAACACAGTCACTGGGTATCCCTTCTTGACCAGGTCATAGGCGCAGGCAAAACCGGCAGGTCCAGAACCAATAATAGCTACCTTCCCTTCCTTGGTCTGCTCAACGGGGGTCGCTTTCTCTCTACCTACCTTTAACTCGTAGTCAGCGATGAATCGCTTCAATGTCCTGATGGACATAGGCTCATCGACCTTCGCCCGCTCGCAATCTAGCTCGCAGGGATGCGTACAAACCCGTCCAATGACGCCGGCGAAGGGCATGGTTCTACGTACTACTTCCAGGGCTTCTTTAAACTTACCCTGGGAGATAAGAGCGATATAGCCTTGAGCGTTGACACCAGCCGGACAGGCAACCCGACATGGTGGGTAGCCTCGTTTATCAATAGCCGCCTTATTAGGAACAGCATAGGGAAACGGGATATAGATAGCCTTGCGTTTGCTCAAACCCTCGTCGAACTCGCTAATTAACTCAACGGGGCAAACGTTGGAACACTCGCCGCAACCGGTGCACTTCGTCTCATCTACATAACGCGCCTTCCTTCTAATCCTGGCCTTGAAATTGCCAACATAACCCGATACTTCCTCAACCTCACTATAGCTCATAAGATTGATATAAGGATGTTGCCCTACAGTGGTCATCTTCGGGGTGAGGATACAGGCAGCACAATCCAGGGTAGGGAAGGTTTTGTCAAACTGTGCCATGTGTCCGCCAATGCTCGGCTCTTTTTCCACAAGATAAACCTGGTGTTCGGAATCAGCAATCTCCAGGGCTGCCTGAATCCCGGCGATACCCCCACCTACAACCAAGGTATTGGGGTTAACCGGCACCTCTCTTGTTTCCAGAGGCTCCTGATAATAAACGCGCCTTACCGCAGCGCTGACCAGGGCTTTCGCCTTCTCGGTTGCCATCTCTTTATCTGTGTGCACCCAGGAACATTGTTCCCGGATGTTAGCCTGTTCAAATAGGTACTGATTCAGCCCAGCATCCTGGCAGGCATGGCGAAAGGTAGGCTCATGCATCCGTGGTGAGCAAGAGGCATCCACGACTCGGTTAAGCCCCATCTGTTTTATATCGTCTTTGATGAGATTTTGTCCTGGCTCAGAGCACATATACTTGTAATCGCGAGCCACCACTACCCCAGGGAGTCCCTGAGCAAACTCAGTCACCGCTTCCACATCCACGGTAGCCGAGATATTGGTTCCGCAGTGACAGATATAAACGCCGATTCTTCTCCCATTCAATTCCATTCTCTGCTCCTTAGATATACTTTGCCAAAACCCTCTCCGCCGGGACAATATTTGTTCTCAATCCCAGGTCCTCCTCACCCAACCCAAAGGCTACCCCCATCAGTTGGGTGAAGAATAAAACAGGGAGGTTAAAATTGGTTTTGAATTTCTTGTTAACTTGGCTCTGATAGGCATCCAGGTTCGTCTGACACAGGGGGCAAGGCGTAATTAGGCACTCCGCCCCGTTGCTCAAGGCGGAATCGAAAATCTTTCTAATCAGGCCCAGGGCTAAAGCCTCTTCAGATATAATCAGGGAGCCCCCACAACAGCGGCTCTTCAGAGGAAAGGGGACAGCTCTCCCCCCCAGACTAGTTATCAGCTTATCCAGGGACTGGGGATTTTCCGGATGGTCAAAGCTCGGTCTGGGGCGGACTACCTGGCAGCCATAGTAAGGCGCTACCTTCAGCCCACCAAGATTCCTTTTCACCTTGGAGTTAATCTCATCATAGCCAATGTCATTGACAACAACATCAAGGAGATGCCGAACCCTAACCGTCCCATGGTACTCAAGGTTACCGGCAGCCAGAGCCTCATCTACCTGAGCTTTGGTTTGCGGATACTCCTTAAGACGGGAATTCGTTCGGTTCAGCATGACATAGCAAGAACTACACGGTGTCACCAGGTCAAGGCCTTTCTTTTCTGCCAACGCAAGATTACGGGCCGAGAGACACAGAGAGGACAGCTCGTCAACTGAGCTATAGGGCGTGGAACCGCAGCAGTTCCAATCATCAAGCTCTCTAAGCTCCATATCGAGAACTTTACTCACTGCTTTGCTTGACCAGCCATAGGCCTTTGCCCCCCCCTCCGAGGAGGCGGAGCAGCCGGGAAAGTAAGTATAATATTTCAAACAGCACCTCCTAGAGATTCAGCCTTGTCAAAGATAGCCTTAAGCTGATTAGTTCCTTCCGGGGTCAGCCTCCTAGCTTTGATAGATAGGCGCCCATGTCTGAGCAAGCTCAGTGCCAGCGGAATCATCCTTAAGGCACGTAGGGGATTGGTCAGCAGGTAGAACCAAGTCATAAACCCAAGCTCGGGAAGGCTCCCCAGGCTATAAACGAAGTTGCTAAAGCTTCGATACATGGTAGGCGTGCGTGTCCGTCCACGACTCAAACCTTCCCGAGCCGATATGCGCTCAAAGGCATGCATAAGGTCGGTTATCTTAATCCCTCTCGGGCAACGCACCGTGCACAGATAACAAGACAGGCAATACCACATAGCATTACTGGATAAAACCTCATCACGCATGCCAGCCCGCGCCATGGCGATGAGCTGTGATGGCGTATGCTCCATTTTATCAGCATTAGGGCAGGAGGCAGTGCAGGTACCGCACTGGATACAAAGGCGGATACTCTCTCCGCCGGGAATAGCACCAATCTCATCTACAAAAGTATTAGCCCGTGTCTTCGTTTCCATCAAACCTCCTTGATTAGCATATAGGTCATGCCACTTTCCTGAGGGGAGCTTCTATATAATAGAATAACACAGATAGCACCACACCCTCAAAAAGGGGGGAGCTAAAATAAACTCCCCCTTTCACACAGCAGCCTTCCGAAGTAAGTGTTCCTTAGTCATTATTAACTAACCTTCCGAACTACTGGTTCCTCAGCCATTCTTGCTGCCCTCCTGCGAGGGGCAGTCACTCGCCGTCGCAGAGCATCACGAGCCACCTGATACAGACCACTAACTACCGCTGCCCAAACTAACACCGGTACGAAAAGCACGATGGGCAACGCCAGTCCTACAGCCAGCGCCACCTGCCACCCGAAATGACCAAGGAAGAACCAGATGAGAGAAGCGTAGATGCCTACCGGCACAATAACAATTATCGCCCTTCGCACCACCCGGCCGACGGTCTCCAAGACCCCGATTCTCCTTCGCTCACGGATAGCAGCATAGATGCCACCAATGTTGATGTACCAGATAAGCGCCACTGGAATAAGGATAATGGGTATCGTTATCACCAAAACCAATATAACCTGCCACTCCATAATTAATCCCTCCTTTAAATGTTTTTACTCGCTTCTAACAGATATTCCCCACTAGTGTTTAGTTCCGACGGTTTCCCTTTCAACAGGCTGCGCTTTAGCTACTGCCGCACCAAGATGTTGTTCAGCCTCTGCTGCTGCCCTAACTCTTGTCTCCCGAGCAGCCTTTCTCTCCCGTGCCTCCTTGATGGCTGCGTAAATACCACCAACATTCAGGTACCAGACGAACGCCGCCGGGAAAAGGATAATGGGTATGGCTATTACTAGCGCTACTATAAACTGCCACTGCATTGTCCTTACCTCCTTTCTTCTTATCTCTATTATCAGCTTACCACCCTGCTGGCAAACCCAGCTTCCGCTGTAATACCTATTTTTAGCCTCCAAAAACACCTAATCTGACAGCATCTATCTCGTGCTTTATACCTAGGTGTAACCGTCTAAAATTAGGCATAAATGCCTATTCACATAGGTATTTATGCTTACAGGTCGGGGCTGTTCCCAAGTTGATACCTTAGCTCAAAAAGAGTATGATAGAGGAGAAGGAAGTGAGGAGGGTGCCATCTGGACAAGATCAGAATTCTAATCGCTGATGACCATGCCGTGGTGCGGGAAGGTACTCGCCAGATTCTAGAGCAGGAAGCAGACCTAAAAGTAGTTGCCGAGGCTGGCGATGGGCAGGAAGCAGTGCAATTGGCGGGTACTTTCAAGCCAGACGTTGCCATAATCGATATTGCCATGCCCAAGCTCGATGGCATCGAAGCCACCAAGGAGATAAAGGCACGCTATCCCACTATAGCTGTATTGATCCTTACTGCCTATGACGATGATCAATTCGTCTTCAGTCTGCTGGAAGCAGGCGCAGCTGGTTACCTTCTAAAAAGTGTTCGAAGCCGTGAACTCATTGATGCCGTGCGGCAGGTATATGCTGGAGAGTCGGTCCTACACCCGTTGATTGCCCGCAAGGTGCTAAACCATTTTGTACCCCCTCCCGGCAAACCGTCAGGGCAGAAGCCTTCAGAGGTTCTGAGCGAGCGAGAAATGGATGTTCTCAAACTGGCAACCAGAGGCTTAAGCAATCAGGATATTGCTGAGGAGCTTTGTCTCAGTGTACGCACAGTTCAGGCCCATTTGGGACACATCTTTAACAAGCTACAAGTCAGTTCGAGAACCGAAGCTGTGGTACATGCCCTAAAAGAGGGATGGGTTACCTTTGAGGATATATCCTGAGAATTAGCACTTTTGAGGATGCTTGAGGTATGGATGGGGTGCACCAATCATTCATAAGCCGGCCGACAAGGGCAATTCGTAAGCCAGGCTTCTGGCTTATTCTAGCTCTACTCGTGCTTATCACGCTTCCGCACTATGAGGCAGCCTTTGAGCACCCGACACTCCTCACCCAGATGATGTCCAACCTCGGCTTAGGTCGCCATGCCTTTGAGAGAATTCTCTACCTGGCACCTATAGTCTGGGCTGGTTTTCTGTTTGGCTTGAGAGGAGCTGTCATCACTTCGTTAGCTGCCCTTGCCTGCATGTTGCCTCGTGCCATTTTCACCTCACCATACCCTACGGATGCCCTCTTTGAAACCAGCGCCGTTTTCATCATTGGCAATGTATTGGCTATTAGCTTCCACGCACTCCGTAAAGAGCGAGAGCGCCGCATTCATCTTGCTGCCCTCAACCAAACCTCAAGCGTAGTCTCCCAGTCCCTAGAGTTGGGCCAAATCTTGAATGGTAGCATTGACAGCGTCATAGGTGTAATGAAAGTCGATGCTGCCATGGTGTTTCTTCTGGATGAAAAAACTGGTGAACTCACGCTTGCTGCTCACCGAGGTGTATCAACGGAGTTTGTCCAGGGGGTGAGCAGGCTCAAACTGGGAGAAGGCTTTAATGGTAGGGTCGCTGAGACAGGTGAATCACTATATGTAGAGGACGCCTCTCATGACCCCAGCCTTACCAAAATAGCAGTGAGGGACGAGGGGATACAATCCCAGCTTATCGTGCCCCTGAAATCAAAAGGAAAGGTTATGGGCACGCTTTGTGTGGCCGCGCGTAGCCAGCGCCAAGTTCTTCCAGAAGAACTGGGATTGGTCACCGCCATTGGTAATCAAATTGGCGTCGCTATAGAGAATGCGCGTCTCTATCAACAGCAGCAGGAAGTCGCTGAGGAACTATGGGCGTCTGAAGAAAGATATCGGGAGCTATTTGAGAACGCCCATGATGCTATCTGGCTTCACGATTTGCAGAAAAACATCATTGCCGCTAATAAGTCCTTGGCTAGGCTTACAGGATATACTCTGGAGGAGCTACTTGGTATAAAGGCGGGCGATCTCATTGCAGAGGGCTGTATCGACAGTGTCAAGAGCATCGAAGATCCGCTCCTCAAAGGTGAAGCAATAGGCCATCTTTCAGAAGTGACGCTGACTAAGAAGGACAAGTCTGAAGCGACTGTTCAATTATCCACTAGCCCTATCTTCAGCAATGGGCAAATTGTAGGTTTTCAGCACATTGCTAGGGATGTTACTGAAGAGAAACGGATGCAAGAGAACCTGCGTTTTTATTTAGAGCAAGTTACCAGGGCTCAGGAAGAGGAGAGAAAGCGCATCTCGCGTGAATTACATGATGAAACCGTCCAGGCTCTAGTTGTGCTCTCTCGTCAGTTAGACTCTCTCGCTTCTAGCGGTAAGGGAATATCGAAAGAAAATCGCCTCCGCCTGGAGGAGCTACGGGAGCAGACTAACAATGTCATGCAGGGGGTGCGCCGTTTGGGCCAGGACCTGCGGCCGGCAGCATTGGACCGCCTTGGTTTACTGGCAGCGCTGGAATGGCTGGCCTCCAACGTGGCGGAATACTCAGGAATAACCACCGAGGTCAATATAGTTGGTACCGAACGCCGTCTTCCCGAAGAGGTAGAGCTAGTGCTTTTCCGCATCGCTCAGGAAGCACTGAGAAACGTGTGGCGGCATTCTCAAGCAACTAAGGCCGAGGTTACAGTTGAGTTCGACGAGAAGAAAACAAAGGTAACCGTCAACGACAATGGCAAAGGCTTTAACCTTCCACAGACGGTAGGCGATCTAGCCAAGGATGGCAAGCTGGGCTTGGCTGGGATGCAGGAAAGAGCTCGGCTAATTGGTGGTACTCTAGCGGTACAATCTCAACCAGGTAGAGGATCCAGTATAACCGTAGAGTTACCAGTATGATTGGTCACGGATGGCTTTAGGCTCTTACCGCGATATCGCCTGCCGCAATACCGACAGAAGACAAAACCACTAAGGAGATAGCCCCTAATCCGTTCCCTATTCCGCAGTTTTTCTGACGCTCGTTCCTTTCAAATACGACGGCCATAGCTAACTTAGCTTTGGTGGTAGCGCATACCGGATTCGAACCGGTGATCTCCTCCTTGAGAGGGAGGTGT
>CAZMUD010000043.1:0-9447 GCA_964569715.1 uncultured Dehalococcoidales bacterium
TCTGGCTAAAGTCGTGCCCGAATTGCTCCTCAATAAGCCGGGGGAACATAGTGGCAAAAATACCTGTTGCTTCAATAGCCGGTCCCTTGGTAATGATTATTTTATCTCCGGCTCTCGTCATCCTGGGAGTAACATATTCACTCTTCTCACCGATGCCAACAACGGTAGCTCCACCCACCATGGGATAATGGCAATTTTCATATCTGGCAGTATGACCTGTTATAACGGAGATTCCAAGCCGCTCACATTCCCGGTGCATGGTAGCCCATACTATCTCCAGTTGTTTCTTGGTCATCTCCATAGGGAGATTCAAATCTATGGATAGAAACTTGGGCTTTAGTCCACAGGTCACGGCATCAGAAGTAAGAATGTGAATGGCAAACCAGGCAGCCCTCTCCCAGCCATACTCAGGGACGATGAATACCGGGTCGGAGGTAAATGAGACTGCTTTGCCCCCAATTTCTACTATCCCTACATCTACACCATGCTGAGGCCCCACCAATATATTGTCGCTCTTAGCCCCTAATCGTGGAAATATCAACTCGTTAAAGATTTCGGGGGAGATTTTTCCAATTTCAGGTATTTCACTCATCTTTATATCCTTTCTCTTGTTTTATATCTCTTTGTAATATTGACGATGACTGGGTCGGCTCTTGCTCTCTTACTCATCACACCGGCGATTGATATCTGGATACTGGGGATATTGGCGCTTACTTGGCGGTAACCACTCCCCTTGGTTCGCTGACTGCCTCTCCAACGATAGTTGCCTCCTCCACACCTGCTTGCCGCAGCCTATCGAGCAGCGGTTCTGCTTTCCTGGGAGACAGACAGATTAGTAATCCTCCGGAGGTTTGCGGGTCAAATAAGACATCTTGCATATGAGTAGGCACCTCACTGGCAATTTTTATGCAAGGAGAGTAAAACTCCCGGTTGCGGTGTAACCCGGCTGGGCACAATCCTTGCTTGGCAAACTCACCTGCTTCCGGGAAGAGTGGGATGGAAGCGATGTCTATGTTGATGCCTACCCGGCTGTTCTGAGCTAGCTGGACGGTGTGACCAAGAAAGCCAAAACCAGTAATATCAGTGCAGGCATGAACCCCTATTTCCTGCATCAGCACTGAGGCTTTATCATTCAAAGTTGCCATACACTTTACAACCTTGGCTACTGTCTTCTCATCAACCATTCCCGCTTTGACGGCAGTATTTATGATTCCGGTTCCCAGGGGCTTGGTAAGTATGAGTTTATCCCCCGCCTTGGCACCGGAATTGGTCACCAGGCGTTTGGGGTGCACAATACCGGTAACCGAAAGCCCATACTTAAGTTCGGCATCATCTATACTGTGTCCACCGACCAGCACCACCTTCGCCTCACCCATCTTATCTATGCCACCTCTGAGTATATCGTTTAAGACCGAAATATCTAGGGACTGTGCGGGAAAACAGACGATATTCATAGCTGTTAGTGGCTTACCGCCCATAGCATAGGCATCGCTCAAGGCATTGGCAGCGGCAATCTGACCAAACATGTAGGGGTCATCGACTATGGGCGTGAAGTAATCGACTGTCTGAATGATAGCCAGTTCGTCCGTTAGTTTGTAGACGCCAGCATCGTCCAAGTCTGCCATGCCTCGAATCACGTTCGGGTCGGATATCAAGGGCAAACCACATAAAGCTTTATCCAGGTCTCCCGGACCCAGCTTGGAAGCTCAACCAGCCCCACGAACACTCTGGGTGAGGCGGAGTTCTTTTCTCTTAGTCATCTAACTCCTCCGTTACTGAAGTTGGGGATAACCCCAACTCTATCTGGCATTTTAGCATTCTCCACCTTAAAAAAGCAAAGCCACTCCTGCTTGTCAGACTTGGTAGCGGGATAGGTAAAGAGATTGTTTATTCTACCTCACCCCCTTAATCCCCCTCTCCTTTAAAGGAGAGGGGGAAGAGATTCTAGAGGGGGATTGTGTCCCCTCTTTAAAATATCCCTTGTTTCAATCTTCAGTAGGGGGCGTCTAAGAGGGGCGGTAGCCCCTCTATTAGAATCTCCCCCTTCCCCTTATTAAGGGGAAGGGGGACAAAGGGGGATGGGGTTAATAAACACTCTATAGATAGGATAGCTTTGAAGGCAGATTTAGATATGTTACAATAATCTCGATACTGATGAATAGTGAATTTCGTCGCCTGCCTAGTGTGGATAGACTTATCTCTGAGAAACGGATTAAGCAGCTTGAGGGTATTTATCCGCAGGAGTTGCTGGTAAACCTGGTCAGACAGCATCTTGAGCGTGACCGCCTTTCCATCGCTGCTGGTAATCCATGTCCTTCTATTGATGAGATAGTAGAATCCATTTGTGCCCAACTGCGTGAGCTGGGGAATCCCAGCCTGCGCCCTGTTATTAATGCTACCGGGGTAATACTTCATACTAACCTGGGTCGTGCACCGCTTAGCCGGGAGGCGGCAGCGGCTATGGATACTGTCGCTAAGGGCTACTCCAATCTGGAGTTCAACCTTGATAGCGGAACCAGGGGGTCTCGCCAGACTCATATCGAGCAGATTTTGTGCCAGCTAACCGGGGCTGAGGCAGCATTGGTGGTAAACAACAATGCCTCGGCGGTGCTACTGGGCCTTACCGCATTAGCCAAAAGAAAAGAGGTAATCGTCTCCCGGGGTCAGGCTGTAGAGATTGGTGACAGCTTTCGCATCCCCGATGTAATGCGCCAGAGTGGAGCGAAGCTGATTGAAGTAGGAACCACCAATTGCACCTATATTAGTGATTATGAACAGGCAATTAATCCCCGTACAGTAGCACTAATGCGGGTACATTCCAGTAATTTCCAAGTGGTAGGCTTTACCCATTCTGTCACTCTTGAGGAACTAGTAGCTCTCGGTCAGCAGTATGACCTTCCGATACTTGATGACCTGGGCAGTGGCTGTTTCCTGGACACAGCTACCTTTGGTCTTGCTCCAGAACCTATGGTGCAACAAAGCGTGGCTATCGGTGCCGGGCTGGTATTTTTCTCTGGAGATAAGCTGGTGGGTGGTCCTCAAGCCGGGATTATCGTGGGTAAGAAACAGCTTATCGGCAAGTTAAAGAAACACTCGCTGGCTCGAGCGGTGCGAATTGACAAGATAAGGCTGGCTGGTCTGGCAGCTACCTTGGTTCACTACTTAAAGGGCGAAGCCGTAAAGAAAATCCCGGTGTGGTCTATGCTCTCGGCACCGCTGGAGGAGATTGACCGGCGAGCCAGAATGTGGGCTGAGGCTCTTGGTGGCTTGGCTCAGGTGATAGAAGGGGAGAGCATGATAGGAGGCGGCAGCCTGCCGGGGAGCACCCTGCCGACAAGACTGGTGGCCATTGGTGGAGGGGGTAAGAGAAAAAGCCAAAGCACAGCACAAACTCTGGCTCGAAAGCTGCGAAGGAGTGGAAAATTCCCGATTATCGGTCGCATCAGTGGTGATGTTCTGCTCCTCGACCCACGCTCTGTTCTGCCCGAAGAGGACCAAATTGTGCTTCCGGTGCTTCGGAATTTGGCTGCCATTTGAAAAACTTCTGAAGGAAGTTAACGCTGCCAAAGGGGGAATACGATGTTTGTGCTGGGCACTGCCGGGCACATAGACCATGGTAAGTCAGTTCTGGTGCAAGCCCTGACCGGCATAGACCCCGACCGACTGCGTGAGGAAAAAGAGCGGGGTATGACTATTGACCTCGGCTTCGCCTGGCTAAAACTGCCTAGCGGACAAGAGGTGGGGATTGTTGATGTTCCCGGACACGAGAGATTCATTAAGAACATGCTGGCTGGAGTAGGTGGCATTGATTTAGCCCTGCTTATTGTTGCCGCCAACGAAGGAGTGATGCCACAGACTAGGGAACATCTGGCTATTCTGGACCTGCTCGGAATACAAAGAGGCATTGTAGTCATCACCAAGAAGGACCTGGTGGATGAGGAGTGGTTGGGCCTGGTCAGGATGGATATAGAGGAGCTAATCAGCCCCACCAGCTTGTCTCAGTCTCCTATCATTGCCGTTTCGGCGGTAACCGGGGAAGGTTTGCCTGAGCTGGTTTCGGCTATGGACGAGCTTCTAAGCTCTACCGAGCCGAGGAAGGATACTGGCAGGCCAAGGCTGCCAATAGACCGGGTTTTCACCATCGCTGGCTCTGGTACTATAGTCACCGGAACCTTGATAGACAGCTCGCTCTCTCTGGGACAGGAGGTAGAGATTGTCCCTCCCGGCTTAAAGTCGCGTATACGGGGGCTACAGACGCATAAAGCTCGCCTAAATACAGCCACTCCTGGGAGTAGAGTTGCTGCCAATCTGGTCGGTATTGCCACCTCCCAACTACAGCGCGGGGATGTGCTCACCAAGCCTGGTTGGCTGATACCGACTACTATGCTAAGTGTGCAGCTACGCCTGCTTCCGTATCTCCGCCGTCCCTTGTCGCATAATACTACCGTTAGCTTTCATACCGGGGCTGCTGAGACGATGGCTAAAGTCCGTTTGCTGGAGAAGGAGAAACTTGAGCCGGGTGAGATTACCTGGGCGCAGCTAGAGCTGAGTAAGCCGGTGGCGCTGGTCCAGGGTGACCACTTTATTATCCGTTCGCCTATGGAGACCCTGGGTGGCGGCAAGGTCGTTGATTCCCACGCCAGGCGCCTTCGCCGTTTTCGCCCTGACATCATTCAAAGCCTGAAAGTTAAGGAAGAAGGCACGGCTGAAGAAGTTATTATGGCGGTGCTGGAGACAAAGCAATCCCTGGAGCTACCAGCCCTCTTAGCTCGATGTAACCTGCCGACCAGTGAAGCCCGGTCAGCGGTAGAATCTCTCGTCCAGCAAGCTAGGGTAATAGAGATAGGTCAGGGGGAGCATTGCCTTCTATTGACTGCACCCGGCTGGGAGCGTTTGAGTAAACAAGCAACCTCCATACTCCAGGACTATCATCGGAGGTTCCCGACTCGTTCAGGTATGCCTAAAGTGGAACTGGGGAGCCGTCTAAAGCTGGGTAAGCACTCCCCAGCGATTTGGCAAAGGCTTCTTGATGAGGGTGTTTTGAGTGAAGAGGGGTTGGCTGCTCGCCTTACTTTACATAAAATACAGCTTACCCAGGCCCAGCAGGCAAAGATTGATGCCTTTTTACAATCCTTGGTGAAAAATCCCTATGCCCCCTCTGGCGACCTCATCCCTGAGCCTGACTTGCTCAATTTGCTTGTTGAGCAGCAACAGGTGGTTAAAGTCAGTGACAGCGTGGTCTTTTCCGCTTCAGTCTATAACGGGATGGTAGAAAAAGTTACTTTCCATATAAAGGCTCAGGGTAAAGTGACCCTTGCCGAAGTCCGGGATTTATTCAACACCAGCCGCAAATATGCCCAGGCTTTCCTGGAGCATCTGGACGAAAAAAAGATAACCCGCCGTATCGGGGATGAGCGGGTGCTATACTGAGTTGATGGGGCTTCCAAGATAGCTGAAGCATGGCAATGGAGGGGAAATATGCCAATAAGCAAAATATATATAGGTGAAAATGTGAATCGACCCTTGCTCTATCTCTTGCTTTTGTTAATCTGGGGTGGTTCCGTAGTGGCTTCTAGATTCGATTGCTGGGGTGCCATAGTAGGCGGCGCCGCTATTGCAGTATTTGGTTGCTACCTCAACCAGCGCTCTATAAAGTGGGTGACAGAAGGCAAGAAAGGGAAAGGTCGTGTTTGTATCGAGGAATAGAAAGGAGGAATCGGAAATAACAACCCAACATTCCAGAGAAGAAATTCTGAGCCAGCTTGACGAAAAGGCAAGAGAATACCTGAGAATTTCAGGCAACTGTGCGCAATCTTCTTTTAAGACACTGAGTGAACAGTTTGGATTAGGTGATGGCACAACCCTTAAGGCGCTCACACCGTTTCCCGGCATTGCTCTTAGGGGTGAGACCTGTGGCGCCGTAGTTGGCAGTCTTATGGCACTGGGGATAGTCTTTGGGCGCGACAGGCTAGATGACCAGGAGGGGTATCTCCGGTCGCTACGCCCCTGCCGAGCATTCTGCCGCACCTTTGCCAAGGAATTTGGTGGTACTATGTGTGATGATGTCATCAGGTTGTTCTGTGGCAGGACTTATAACCTGGCAGACCCGGCCGAGGCGGAGGAATGGCGAAAGTCTGGCACTGCCGAGCATTGCCTTGATGTGGTGGCAACGGCTTGCCGCATAGCCGCCGAGCTAATAATGGATAGGAAATAACAGGTTTGTGCTATCGGTGACGAGTGGGTGCTATACTAGGTCAGCACGCTTCGGGGATTCGTTGAGGCTCTATTCTGCTATCGTCAGGTGGTATAAGTGAAGTAGATAGGGGTATTGCTTCTCTAGTGTTGTGGTTGACACTGATATTTATTTTTCCTATAATTGTTCAGGTCTAGCTTTTCAGGAGAGTATCATTAACGTAAGTAAGATTACTGATATCCTGCTTGCTCTGTTGCTGTCAGTCATAGTCTGTGTTATGGTTTTGGTTTATCTTGGGGAACATCCATATTACCTGATACTCGCTGTTGCTCTATCAGTAGTAATCAATGCCGTTTATATACCCCTCAAAATAAGGAGTGGTAAGCCCCCAGCCCCCCCACCCCCACCCCCACCATCGCCACCGCCACTACCACCACAACCGCCATCATCAATACAATCGCCACCACCACAACCGCCATCCTAATCCTTATTGGTGCCACTTCAGTTTAGTCTGGTGCTTACCAGCAAGGGAGAATATATCCGTTGTGCCTATCTGTAATGCTGGGCAAAGTGTGGCGGGAGCGCATGGGAGTCGAACCCACCAAAGACACTATTAATGCCCCCCAACGGATTTGAAGTCCGCGAAGCCCACCGGGACTCATCCGCTCCCTAACCTGTAGACAGGCCAAGTATATATTATTGACTCAACAGGCGCAATAATTAGTACTGGTTCGTATGATTAGTGACACATCACTTGTCATTGCGAACCGAAGGTGTGGCAATCTCGTTCCTCTCCCCAGATTGCTTCGTCGCAAAGCTTCTCGCAATAACACTACCTAAAGGAAGGATATCCTTGTACCTTGAAGTGTCACCTATCTATCTGAGCGAGAGTATAATCCGATTACCTGTGAGGCGTCAATTGGTTCAATTTTTAGTGATTGTGAGATAATAGTCATCCCCTTTCTTCTCAATTGAAACGGTGCAGCTGTTGCCTTCGGCTAAGCGTTTAACATTATCCCGGGCGGCTGCGTTGTCAACAATGGTTACCATAGTCCCCTTCTTCAACTCTCGTAGCACCTTATCTGTCTCTATGACTGGTTGGGGGCAGGTTAATCCACGGGCATCTATTTCTTTTCTATCCACAATTCCTCCCTTGAAATGTAAATTTTATACTCGTCGGCAGCCTTCTCTACTTTATAGGGGAGTTGCAACGCTCGGGATGCCCTGATAATGCTGTCCCGAGCGCCACCCTCATCGGCCAGCACAACAATAAGTTCCCCCGCTTTTGCCTTGCGGATGGCTTGAATTGTCATCTGCTGCGGCATCGGGCAGGATAATCCTCTCGTATCTACGGTTATGGACATTCTTAATATCCTAGAGGCTATTATTTCCTATACTTATTTCATGCTGGATGTCAGGACAATCGCACTCGCATCAGAAAACCCAGGCAGATGGCAATTGCTAGACCCAGGATAACAGTCAGTGGGCCGAAGGCTGAAGGCCCGGCACCGCTGCTTGCCAGACCAAAGTTATGGGCAAAGGCAGCTCCGGCGAGCAGTCCCAGAATGGTTATCCCGGCGTCGGTATCGCCCTCTCCGGACAGTGTCAATTGTCGTAGCGGACAGCCACCTACCAAGGTAGCCCCCAGTCCAACTAGAGCCATGCCCAGGAAGTTCCACAGGTGATTGCTGTGAGCCGCTGGTTGCCCATCAAAGCCTAGGTGGAATTGACCAAGGATAAGATTGAAAATCAGTGCTCCCACAAAGCAAGCTACCACGGCACTCATCAGATAGCCGTCCCTGATTAGGAAAATATCACGCCAAGCTCCGACAAAACACATCCTGGTTCTCTGAGCCAGGAATCCAACTAGTAGCCCTACACCCAGAGATATGCCGAGAATAGCATGTTGTGAGCCAGGTCCTTGCTCGCTGGAAAAGATGAAGCCCGGCTGGAGAATAGCTAAGAGAAGCAGGCCAATCATAGCCAAAGGAACTATCCAGCCAGCAGCAGCCGGTATTCTTACGGCTCTGCCAAGATTATAACCTCGTTTAAGGAAGTAAATACCAGCCAGGGCACCGATGGCAACACCGGCTAATCCAGTGATGCCATTGAGGTCGCCGCCGGCCAGTCTAAGCGTAGCACGAATAGGGCAGCCGAGGAAAACCAGTGTTCCTATCATTACCAGGGCCCCCAATAGGAAACGAACCAGCGGAGAGGAGCCACCCCTGGCTCTAAATTCACCGAAAGCGTAAGCAGCTATAAAGCTGCCCAAGACGAATCCTAAAATCTCGGGACGGATGTACTGGACGGCCCCAGCACGATGCAACCCAAGCCCGCCGACTATGTCTCGTATAAAGCAGGCGATGCATATCCCCATATTCGGCGGATTTCCCCATTCGACCAACAGAGCCGCCAGAACTCCCATGACCAGTCCAGTGAGGATAATCCATTTCTTTAGTGACCAGAATCGACTCAAAGTTTTTTATCCTTTCCTGTTTACCAAGCTCCTTTTAGTTAGTTTTGAGTAATAAAAAAACGATGGCAGAAGAACTCCAAACCATCGCTTGACTGGCTTTCCTAAAGCGCAGTAGTTAGAGTGTCACAGCATTATCTCGAGCGCTTTTAACCTCTCTGGGGATGGAGGAGTCTTCGAGCAGATGACCGATGCAGAACCTGCACCGAGCTGTGCAGCTCGGTTTCAGGTGAAGTTCAGACCAGGTAGCCAAGTCACTGCCCTCACCTCCTTCCCCTTTGCTTATTTCCGATTATTGTCCGAAAGTCAGCGCTATTTTATTCCATCTATTACCTTTTAGTCAAGGCTATGATGCCGGTGATGATACAGGTGTATCCACAGCAGGTTCTTTTTTATAGACAAGCTTGGCCAGCCAGATGCTCATCTCGTATAGAACAACCAGTGGAACGGCGACGAGGCTCTGATTTATGGGGTCAATGGTAGGGGTAATTATGGCAGCCAGAATAAAAGCCAGTATAATGGCTGTCCTTCGCTTATCAGCCAGCCACTTCGGCTTGATGATACCAAGCCTTGATAGGAAGGTTGTCAGTACCGGCATCTCGAAAACGAGGCCAACGGCCAGTAGCAGCCTGGTCACGACGTTGATATAATTTCCAATCCTAGGCTGGGGAGTGGCTATACCTGGGGGCCAAGTAAGCAAGAATTCTGTTACCCGTGGTATCAGGATGAAATAGGCAAAGACGACACCGGCGGCAAACATCAGTGCTATCCAGGGGAGAAT
>CAZMUD010000044.1:0-7216 GCA_964569715.1 uncultured Dehalococcoidales bacterium
GAATAACATAATTATGCGCTCTTTTAACAGTAGAGAGTATATATCCCAAAATCTATCACCCCTTGGCCCGCTCTCAACCACTCCAGGTATAACATTCATCGGATAGGTGTTCATTTTCCTTCCTCCTTCGGTGTTGTCTTGGTTTCCTTTTTCCCTTTTCTCTTTGGTGTTGTCTTGGTTTCCTTTGAGCCCTTAGCTATTTCTACCAGTCGCTGTATAGTTTTCCTGGTAATTAATGTTTGCTCAATCGACTCACGCGCCTGTGGAGTATTTAGAACTTTCTCCAGTTCCTCTTTATTCTCAGTGGCACTTTTCTTAATGTTTGCAATCTCAGTATCTATCTCAGAGTCACTGGCTTCAATCTTTTCCTCCTCGACAATCTTACCCAACACAAGAGACCGGGTAGTCCTCTTAGTAGCTAATGGGCGTAGTTCTTCACGTAGCTCCTCCTCTGTCTTCTTAATATTTCTAAGATACTCCTCCAGTTCCTGGTTACCTCGCTGGAAGCGCTGGCTAAGAATTCGGTTAATTTCCACTTCCACCAAGATTGGCGGAAACTCCAGTTCGGTAAGTCCAACTACAGTGTCAATTACCCGCTCTTCAAAATCTGTCCTGGCTTTCTCCTCAGCTCTGAGCTTCAGTTCAGAAGAGACCCCTTTTCGGAGTAAGTCCAAGGTCTTGAAGTCAGGGTTAATTTCCGTGGCAAACTCATCATTTAGCTCGGGGAGTATCTCCTGTTTGATTTCGGCAACTTTCACCTTGAACCAAGGCTCCTTTCCAACCAGTTCGCTTCTAGGATAGTCTGAGGGCAACTGGAGCTTGAACTCCTTTTCTTCATCCCTGTTCATCCCGACTAATTGCTCGGCAAATCCCGGCGCAGGAAAGGATAGGTCATGAAGAACCTGATATTGAGCTCCTTTCTGGTTTATAAAAGGCTTATCTTCAATACTGCTCTCAACATCAAAAACTACCAAGTCACCGAAATCTACCGTACGCTCTACAGGCTCCCAGATAGCGTGCTGATGGCGCAGTTGTTCTATTACCTCACCAACATCACTCTTGGTCACTCTAACACGCTCTGGCGTAACTTGAATATGCTGGTAATCACCAAGCTTAACCTTAGGCTTTAACGGCACTATTGCCTTAAACACCAGAGGCTCGGTTTGAGTTACTTCAATCTGTGGATGAGCGATAGCTTCAACTTCTTGTTCCTTGATGGCTTTCTCGTAAGCTTGAGGAACCAGATTATTTAGCGCATCCTCAAGGAGGCTTTCTCTACCTATGTAGCGTTCCAATATAGCCCGTGGTGCCTTCCCCTGACGGAAACCAGGAATCTTCGCTTTCTTAACCAGACGATGGTAGGACCCCTCCAGGGACTCCTCTACCTCAGCCGGCTCCATCTCAATGGTCAGGAACGCCTGACTATTTTCTATTTTCTCGTTGGTTACTTTCACTATTTCTCCAGCAGTCGGTAACTACTCCTCCCGCAACCGCAGGTGTAATGCAGCCAGTTGCTCCTCGGTAACTGGCGAAGGCGCATTAAAGGTCAAATCAGCAGCACTCTGATTCTTGGGAAAAGCAATTACCTCTCTGATGGTTTCCTCTCCTGCCAGCAGCATTACAATACGGTCAATACCGAGGGCTATACCACCATGAGGCGGAGCACCATACTTAAAAGCCTCTAGCAGGTGGCCGAAAAGCTCCTCAACCTCTCCATCGCTGTAACCCAGCAGTCTAAACAGTTTTCTTTGAAGCTCGTTAGTGTAAATCCTGAGGCTGCCACCACCAATTTCATACCCATTACATATAAAATCGTAATGTTTGCCCCGTACTTTTTCCGGAGCACTATCTAATAAGGGGACATCCTCATCCCTTGGCGCGGTGAATGGATGATGCATTGGCTCCCACCGTCCTGTCTCTTTATCTTGTTCTAACAGCGGGAAATCCACAATAAAGGCAAAGGCAAAAAGCTCAGGCTCAGCCAGCTTAAGCCGATGACCCATCTTCTGGCGTAGTTCACTCAGTGCCATATCAACCAGCCTATGTTCACCAGCAATGACAAGCAGAAGGTCTCCCATATTGGCGCCTAAGCGTTTGGCCATCTCCTTGACCTGGTCTAAGGTTAAATATTTAGCTGCTACAGACCTTATCATTTCAAGAGTTAAATCGTCCAAGCTACCAGCCGAGTTGCTCAGTGAGATAGTTAATAAACCCCCACCTCCAAGACTCTGCACCAGTTTATTCAGCTCATTAAGCTGACTGCGGGTATAGTTGGCACAGCCGGGGGCACATATACCCTTCACTTTTCCCCCTTCAGCGATAGCCGAACGGAAAACAGAGAAGCTAGATTGGGCAGCAATATCTGATAGGTCTCCTACCTCCAGACCAAAGCGTAAATCAGGCTTATCCGTACCGTAACGCTCCATTGCCTCAGTGTAGCTAAGGCGAGGGAAAGGTTTTATCAGCCGCAATTCAGGTTTAATCACCTCTACCATAGAGGTAAGAAGCTCTTCAATCAGATTGAGGATGTCCTCCTCCTCAACGAAGCTCATTTCAAGGTCAAGCTGAGTGAATTCGGGTTGGCGGTCAGCACGGGTGTCCTCATCACGAAAGCATCTGGCTATTTGAAAGTATTTCTCTAAGCCGGCTACCATTAATAGTTGTTTTAGCTGCTGTGGAGACTGAGGTAGAGCATAGAACTTGCCAGGATGAAGGCGGCTAGGCACCAGATAATCGCGCGCCCCCTCAGGGGTACTCTTAATCAGGACGGGTGTTTCCACCTCAATAAACTCCCTAGTATCCAGGAAATCGCGAATAAATTTTACTACTCGGTGGCGAAGGATTAGATTCTTCTGCATTCGAGCCCGGCGCAGGTCAAGGTAGCGATACTTGAGGCGAAGGCTTTCCTCCACCTCGGTGTCCTCATTGATATAGAAAGGCGGTGTCCTTGATGGATTAAGTATAGTGGTATTCTGAACGATAACCTCAATCTCACCGGTAGGCAGCTGAGGGTTCTCAGTTCCCGGAGGGCGGAGGGCAACCTCACCACTAATGCTAACTACATATTCATTACGCATCTCACTGGCTATTTCATGGCACACTTTTGATGTTTCCGGATTAAACACTACCTGAACTATGCCCTCCCGGTCACGCAGGTCGATAAACGTCAATCCACCATGGTCCCGACGGCGGTCTACCCAACCAGCCAGGGTTACCTTAGCACCGACATGCTTCTTATTCAACTCGCCACAACTGTGAGTTTTGAGCAAAAGCTGCCTCCTGACAGAGAAAGTCTAGCCTTGCTAATAGCTGATTATAGCGTATAAGGATGGTGCTCTTCAACTTGGGTCAGATAAGGTAAATTGACACATCCAGAGTTTAATACTATCATATTAAAGATATGGCAAAAACAATTGCGGAAATAAACGATAAGATAAGAGAGGGCAAGGCGCTAGTAGTTACTGCTGAAGAGATAATAGACCTTGTCAAAGAGAAGGGCGTGAAAAAAGCAGCGCAGGAAGTAGATGTAGTTACTACCGGCACCTTTAGCCCGATGTGTTCATCCAGCGCCTACTTTAATGTTGGACATACCAGCCCACGAATAAAGCTAGGTGGTGGCCGAGTCTACCTCAATGATGTACTGGCTTATACCGGAATAGCTGCAGTGGATATACTCATTGGCGCTGGTGCCCTCCCTGATGATGACCCCAGAAATAGAATTCATCCCGGTGAATTCAATTACGGTGGCGGACATGTAATCGAGGAACTTGTCGCCGGTAAAGACATAAGACTGGTAGCCACTGCTTACGGCACAGATTGTTACCCAAGGAGAAGGCTTGAAACCTGGATTAATATCAAAGACCTTAATGAGGCGGTGCTATTTAACCCCAGGAACGCTTACCAGAATTATAATGTGGCAGCAAATCTTTCCGATAAGACAATCTATACCTATATGGGTGTATTAAAGCCAAATCTAGGTAATGCCAACTATTCTTCTGCCGGGCAGCTCTCACCCCTATTTAATGACCCCTACTATAAGACCATTGGCATAGGCACCAAAATATTCTTGGGCGGCGGCACAGGCTTTGTCGCCTGGCAAGGCACTCAGCATAACCCTGATGTGCTCCGCTCTGAGAATGGGGTACCCAGGAGGAGTGCCGGGACACTGGCGGTAATAGGTGACTTGAAGCAGATGAAGCCACAGTGGCTGGTAGGAACGAGTATGCTGGGCTACGGCTGCAACCTCAGTGTGGGCATTGGCATCCCTATCCCTATACTCTCTGAAGAAATGTTACAATATACTACTGTGACTGATGCTGATATTTATGCTCCGGTTATAGATTATTCACAGGCTTATCCCCAGATGAAACCCGATATCCTTGGTGAAGTCAGCTATGCCCAACTAAAGAGCGGCAAGATAACGATTCGGGGTAAGAAGGTGCCCACAGCTTCACTATCTAGTTACCCACGGGCGTTAGAAATTGCCAACACTCTAAAGGAATGGATACTAAATGGTAAATTCCTGCTAACGGAACCAGTGGCACCTCTGCCCGGTGTGGAGTCAGGCATAACTTTTAAGCCTCTGAAAGAGCGCCCGATAGAGGAGTAGAACTGTGTGGGAGGCTATTAAGTAAAGTGAAGCTGTAAAGTAATTGTGGCAGTTTCACTCCATTGATTAAGTTAAAAGGAGGGGCTCATAATGGCATACGAAGAGATTATTTACACTATAGAGAATAACAATATAGCTGTTATCACGCTAAACCGACCCGAGGCGATGAATGCTTTGACTCACAAAACTCACGCTGAATTACGCCAAGCAATTGAGGAGGCTGACAAGGATAGCAATATAAGGGTGATTGTAATTACTGGAGCCGGCAGGGGGTTTTGTTCTGGCGATGACGTAAAGGTTATCTTTGGGGCTGGTGAAGGTGCCGGGGAGGAGGAAGAGCTAAAAGGAAAGGAAACAATGTTGGGGCGTTTACAGGGGAAGGAGCTCTTGGGTGGCGGTGGGGCAGTACTATTAACCATTAACAAGCCTTCTATTGCTGCAGTTAATGGGGCTGCTGTTGGTTATGGCTGTGATATTACCTTGATGTGTGATATGAGAGTAGCTTCAGAAAAAGCCAGGTTTGGAGAGGCCTTTCTAAGAGTAGGGCTGATACCTGACCAGGCAATGCTTGTATTGCCAAGATTGGTTGGTCTAGCCAAGGCTTACGAGCTTATTCTGACCACTGATATTATTGACGCTAATGAGGCATTCCGTATCGGCTTGGTGAACAAGGTTGTGCCTCATGAAGAGCTGATGCAAGCAACGATGGAACTGGCAGCTAAGGTAGCCAGTAAACCACCTATATCAGTGCGACTGGCCAAGGAAGGCGTTCGTCGTGGTCTCAACATGCCACTTCATGAGTGGGATGAGTGGCACGCTTTAGCTTTCACTTTCTGCACTGAAACAGAAGACCATAAGGAAGGTTCACGAGCTTTTGTCGAGAAAAGAGAGCCTGTGTTCAAGGGTAGGTAGGCAAGGTCTGTTGTTCTTGCTAATGAATAAGAAGGAATATTACAGTAAAGACCAGTTTTACCAGAGGTGATAGGCATGGCTGTTTCAAAAAGAATAGTTCTACGTTTCCCAAGGCGCTTGGTAGACAGACCTATTGTCTACAGATTAATCAAGGACTACGACCTTGAGTTTAATATTCTAAAGGCTTCGGTCACTCCGGACGAAGAAGGCCTCATGGTGTTGGAATTGCGTGGAGAACAGGATAACTATGATAAAGGTATTAGCTATTTAACTAAAACCGGAGTGAGAATCCAGTCACTCAGCCAAGACGTAACTCGGAATGAGGAGCGGTGCACTCACTGTGGTGCCTGCATAACTATTTGTCCTACCGGTGCTTTTGAACTCGACCCTTTAACCCGACAGGTTCAATTTGATAATGAAAAGTGCCTAGCCTGTGGACTATGTATCAAGGCTTGCCCTCCAAGAGCGATGGAGTTGCATTTTTAGCTAATGTATGAGCCTAGAACCTATCGACACTGGGTTAAAGGCAAGGGCTTGGTCTCCTTTAATGTAGTAGTAAAGGAGACCGATTTATACATTCGTGCCTCAAGAAACCTTAAAAGCAAAGCCCTTAAACTGGTACTTAGATATCGTGACACGCTGGAAAGGTATATCGAGCGACACCCGTCATTTCTAAGCTCACTCGACCCCCTCCCTGTTAGTGATGATGCCCCTCACATTGTAAAGTCGATGTTAGAGTCGGCGATGAAAGCTGGAGTTGGTCCCATGGCTTCAGTAGCAGGGGCTATAACTGAATTTGTTGGCACTGAGCTGCTAGCCTTTGCACCAGAGGTAATTGTAGAAAATGGCGGCGACATATTTCTAAAGAGCTTGGGGAAAAGGATAGTAGGTATATACGCCGGCAAATCGCCGCTAACCGGCAAAATCGGTCTGGAAATTAAGGGGGAGGAAACACCATTAGGAATCTGCACCTCTTCCGGGACAGTAGGACATTCGCTGAGTTATGGAAAGACCGACGCTGTAGTAGTGCTTGCTCAATCAGCCACCCTGGCTGATGCTGCCGCCACAGCTATAGGCAATCTGATTAAGCAACCAGGAGATATCCCGAGTGGGATTGAACTGGCTAAGGGTATTGAAGGGTTAAAGGGATTGCTAATCATTAAGGACGACCAGGTGGGGCTTTGGGGCGAAGTAAAAATTTGCAAGACAAGCTAAAATCGCCAGTTAATGCCATGGATAATTTGCCAACTAGATTTTTGTTAAATAAGACGGCAGTAGAGAACCATATCCCATTCATTCATGGGGCAGTTTATGGCCTTGAAGGAAGGGCTATGACTATAATCCCGGGCAAAACAGCCTGTCTGAGATGTGTGCATCGGGGACTTATCCCTGAAGAGAAATTCCCGGTGATTGGGGTTACTCCCGCAGTTATCGGCTGTATCCAGGCGACAGAAGTAATAAGGTATATCGTAGGGATTGGTAGGCTATTGACTAATAGACTACTAGTCTATGATGGGCTTAATATGAAATTCACCGAGCTTGCGGTCAAGAGGGACCCAAATTGTGAGCATTGTGGTCATTTAAATGGTATCGCCTGGGTGACTAGCAAAGGGGTAAGGGTTGACCCGGTCGTTGGCGATATTGAAGCATTACAAGAGCACTAGAAGGAGGGCAAGGTTATTGTTTAAGACCAGG